>WYBB01000060.1 GCA_011526585.1 Deltaproteobacteria bacterium | reverse complement strand
TACTTCGTGGAGCGTGGCCATCGCCACGTGCGGAGCTCGCCGCTCATCCCCGGTAATGATCCGACCCTGTTCTTCACCAACTCCGGCATGGTGCAGTTCAAGGACGTCTTCGTCGGGGCGCGCGCGACCGAGCATGCGCGGGCGACGACGGTGCAGAAGTGTCTGCGCGTGTCGGGCAAGCACAACGACCTCGAGAACGTCGGGCGCACGGCGCGGCACCACACCTTCTTCGAGATGCTCGGGAACTTCAGCTTCGGGGACTACTTCAAGCGCGACGCGATCCTGTATGCGTGGGAGCTCCTGACGAAGATCTTCGAGCTGCCGGTCGACAAGCTGCACGTCTCGGTGCACCCCGAGGATGAAGAGGCGCTGGCGATCTGGCGTGACGAGGTCGGGGTGGCGCCGGAGCGGATCCATAGAGATCCCCAGAACTTCTGGCAGATGGGCGACCTCGGGCCGTGCGGGCCGTGCTCGGAGATCCACATCGATCTCGGGCCGGAGATGTCCGGCGGGGTCGTCGACGTGAAGTACGGCAGCCCGGAAGGCGAGCACCGCTACCTCGAGCTGTGGAACCTGGTCTTCATGCAGTACGAGCGCGCGTTCGGAGCGGACGGCGCGATCGTGCAGACGCCGCTGCCCAAGCCGTCGATCGACACGGGCGCCGGGCTCGAGCGGCTGGTCGCGGTGCTGCAGGGCAAGCTCAACAACTACGACACCGACGCGTTCACGCCGATCATCGAGCTGGTCGCGGCGCGGGCGGGGGTGAGCTACCACCACAACGCCGAGACCGACGTGGCGCTGCGCGTGATCGCCGACCACACGCGCGCGACGGCGGCGCTGGTGGCCGATGGGATCTACCCCGACAACGAGGGACGGGGCTACGTGCTGCGACGCATCATGCGGCGCGCCATCCGCTTCGGTCGGATGCTCGGTCTGGAGGAGCCGTTCCTCGTCGACACGACGGCGACGTGCGTGGAGATGTTGGGGTCGGTCTACCCCGAGCTCGTGGCGGCGAAGGACACGATCCGGCGCATCGTGCTGCAGGAGGAGAAGCGCTTCGGGCGGACGATCAAGGCGGGGTTGAAGCTGCTCGGCGACGAGGCGGACAAGGTGCGCGCGGCGGGTGGCAAGGTGCTCTCGGGGGAGGTGGCGTTCACCCTCTATGACACGCACGGCTTCCCGACGGACCTGACGAGGCTCATCCTGGAGGAGCAGGGGCTCGACTACGACCACGCCGGCTACGAGGCGGCGATGGAGGCGCAGCGGGCGCGGGCGCGGGCGGCGTCGAAGTTCGGGCTCGTCGACAAGGCGGCCTACCAGGCGCTGGTCGAGGGCGGGATCACGCCGACGCGCTTCGTCGGCTACACCGAGGAGCGCTTCGTCGGGCGCGTGCTGGCGTTGCTCGTCGAGGGTGAGCGTGTGCCGCAGGCGGCCGCGGGGCAGCGCGTCGAGGTCGTGTGCGACGAGACGCCGTTCTATGCCGAGTCCGGTGGACAGGTCGGCGACGTCGGGGTGCTGGCGGCGATCGAGGCGGGGCCCGAGGGCACGGCGCGCGGGCGGGTGGAGGACGTGCAGAAGCCGTTCGGCGAGGTCTTCGTGCACGTGGTGACCGTGACCGAGGGCGTGCTGCGCGAGGGGGACCGCGTGCTGCTCGAGGTCGATCACGAGGCGCGCCAGAGCACGCGCAAGAACCACAGCGCGACGCACCTCCTGCACGACGCGCTGCGGAAGGTGTTGGGCGAGCACGTGCGGCAGCGCGGGTCGTTGGTGGCGCCGCACCGGCTGCGCTTCGACTTCAGCCACACCGGGCCGATGAGCGACGAGGAGATCCGGCGGGTCGAGCTGATGGTCAACGCGCACGTGGTCGACAACGAGCCGGTCGAGACCGAGGTGCTGGCGTACGACGCGGCGATGGCCAAGGGTGCGATCGCGTTCTTCGACGAGAAGTACGGCGACGAGGTGCGCGTGCTCTCGGTCGGCAGCGAGTCGGTCGAGCTCTGCGGCGGCACGCACGTGGCGCGCACGGGCGACATCGGGCTCTTCAAGATCGTGTCGGAGGGGCCGATCTCGGCGGGCGTGCGGCGGCTCGAGGCGGTGACGGGCATGGACGCGGTGGGCTACGCGCTCAAGCGGGATGCGCAGGTCAGGACGATCGCGGCCGAGCTGCGGGTCGGGCCCGACGAGGTCAACGAGCGGGTCGACAAGCTGATCGAGGAGAAGCGGCAGCTCGCGGGCGAGCTCATGGCGGCGAAGCTCGAGTGGCGCAAGGCCGAGGCGGCGGCGGCGATGCGCGACGCGAAGCAGGTCGGCGCGCACAAGGTGGCGGCGGTGCGGTTGGATGGCGTGCCGGGCAAGGACGTGCGCGCGCTGGCGGAGTCGCTGCGCGATCAGCTCGGCTCGGGGGTGGTGCTGGTGGCCGGCACCGACGAGGGCAAGGTCAGCCTGGTCGTCGCCAAGAGCGCGGACGTGCCGGCGGCAGTGTCGGCCGGGGCGGTGGTCGGGCAGCTCGCGTCGCTGGTCGGAGGGCGGGGCGGCGGCAAGCCGGACGTGGCGCAGGCCGGGGGATCGGATCTGTCGCGGCTCGACGAGGTGATCGCGAGCTTCTACACGAAGGTCGAGGCGGCGCTCTCGGCGTGACCGGGTTTCGCGAGGTCGAACGCGCGCAGGGCATGCCTGCCGCGCGCGATCGGTTCATCTCCGGGTGCGACGCGGCGTGAGCCGCAGCTTGACACGTCGCGTCATCCTATCGATATCCCCCGGGTTCCTGGACCGAGGTCGCCATGCGTCGCTTGCTCATCGCCTTCGTGGTTTCGTTGTCATTCGGATCGGTCGCGTTCGCGGCGCCGGCGTTCGTGTACCTGCCCAAGATGGTGGCCGGCGCCGAGACCTACGTGCCGGAGACGGTCGACGGAGGCGCGACGACGCCGGCGGCGCTGGCGGACCAGGCGCTGAAGAAGCTGGTGGCGAGCGTGCCCGAGGCGGTGGCGATCAGCGTGCGCTACGACGCGACGGCGGCGGAGCTGACGATCGATCCCGCGAAGGCCGGAGATCCGGCGGTGGCCGATCGCGCGCTGGGCGCGGTCTTCCACACGCTGAGGGCGGCGGGCTTCGGCGAGGTGCGCGCGGGCGGCAAGGCGCTCGGCGGGGCGTCGTTCACGCGCGGGGCGTTGGTCGGGGTGCACCCGATCGCGGCGGCGCTGAGCGCGCGGGTGAGCGGGTGGGTCGAGGTCGGCGGGGAGCCGATCCCGGCCGAGGAGTTCTACCGGCGGCTCGACGCGCAGGACCGCGAGATCGCGGCGGCGGCGAAGGTGTTGCTGGCGGAGGCGCCGGCGGACGTGCGGCTCGCGCTGGTCGAGCGCATCGACGCGCTCAAGTCCAAGGACAAGGAAGAGCTCCTGGTGGAGCGGCTGGAGGACGCCGACGCGCGGGTACGCAAGGCGGCGCTGGTGCACCTGGCGAAGGCGCCGTCGGCGGGGGTGCAGCGCGCGTTGATGGCGCTGGTCGACAAGGACCAGGACAACATGGTGCGCCTCGAGGCGGTCAAGATCCTGGTGGCGGCCGGCAAGAAGGAATACGAGCGCTACCTGTTGCTCGACAAGCTCAACGCCCAGGACGCCAACGCGGTGATCGAGGCGGCGAAGGGGCTGGCGGCGTCGAAGGACAAGAAGTTCGTGCCGGCGATCGCGGGGCTGGCGGCGCACGACAACCCGGCGGTGCGCAAGGTGGCGGTCGAGCTCTTGCGCGACCTCGGCGAGATGGAGCTGATGGCGGGGCTGCTCGACAACGAGCAGCTGGCGTTGGACGTGCGCGTGCTGGCGGCGAAGACGCTGATGGCGAAGGCGGCGGCGGGGTCGGGCGAGCGCGCGAAGGGGATCGGCTTCCTCGTCGACAAGGGCGACGCGAGCGACGCGCTGGCGGCGGCGACGGCGGCGCGCGATGAGGTGGTGATCGGCACGGCGCCGGCGCTGGCCAAGGCGCTGGCGCGGCCCGAGGCGGAGGTGCGCAAGGTGGCGGCCGAGGGGCTCGGCAAGCTGAAGGACCCGGTGGGGCTGGAGGCGCTGGCGGGGGCGCTGCGCGCGAGCCAGGACGCGGGAGAGCGGGCGCTGTACTCGGCGCAGGCGGAGCTGATCGTGTCGGTGCAGCCGGTGGAGCAGGCGATCGCGATCGCGTCGGCGAAGGACGCGACGGTGCGCGAGCTGGCGATCCGGGCGCTGGCGGCGTTCGCGAAGGACAAGCCCAACGCGCGCGTGACGGAGGTGCTGGAGAAGGCGCTCGGCGAGAAGGAGCCGGGGATCCGGCAGGCGGCGGCGTATGCGCTGGCGCGCTCGAGCGACGAGGGGGTACTGGCGCGCATGGCGAAGCTCGCGGGTGACGGCGACGCGGAGGTGCGGGCGCAGGTGGCGCACGCGATCGGACGGGCGAAGGGGGCGGCGAACGACGCGCTCCTGATCAAGTTCCTCGACGACAACGACAACGCCGTCAAGGAGGCGGCGCTGACGGCGATCCAGGCGAAGAAGCTCACGGCGGCGCAGGACAAGGTGCGCTTCCTGGTCGCGCACCGAAAGGTCGAGGTGCGGCGCGAGGCGATGCGCGCGCTGGTGCAGCTCGCGACGCCGGCGGACCCGCAGCTCTTCGACATCTACAGCAAGGCGATGCAGGACGAGGACAGCGAGGTGAAGATGATCGCGCTCGACGGGCTCGGTGCGTTCAAGGACGCGCGCGCGGCGCAGTACATCGGCCTGCCGCTGCTCGATGATCGCTCGTCGAAGGAGCTGAAGATGAAGACGATCGGGGTGCTCGGCGAGATGGGGATCCCCGAGGCGGTCGAGCACGCCGTGCGCGGGCTCTTCGACGACGACCGCGAGATCAAGCTGGCGACGCTCGGGGCGCTGGAGAAGCTCAAGAGCGACAAGGCGCAGCGCCCGCTGCAGGAGTTCGTCCTGCGCGAGCTCGACGCCGAGGTGAAGGCGCGCGCCAACGCGGTCCTCGAGATGCTCTGATCCGTCGACGTTCGGGACGAGCGCGATTAGAGCAGGAGCCGGCTCGGGGCGTACTGCAGCCAGTGAAGCTCGTTTTCGAGCCAGGCGGCGGGCTTCATGTCGGCGAGCTGGTCGATGGCCTCGACGATGTTCTCGACCTGGAGCGTGATGACGTCCTCGAGCGCGCGCGCCTGGCCGACGGCGGGCGTGTTCTGCTGGCCGATGAGGCGCACGAGCACGCCGGGCAGGCTCTCGACGAGGTCGCCCTGGATCTGGCGGCCGAAGCCGTGGAAGGTGCGGTCGTTCTGGGCGATGAGCACCTTGCCGGTCTTCTTGGCGGACTGCAGGATGGCGTCGCGATCGTAGGGCACGAGGGTGCGCAGGTCCCAGACCTCGCACTGGATCCCGCGACGCTTGGCGATGGTGTTGGCGGCGGCGACGGACTGCCAGGCCGCCCAGCCCCAGGCGATGATCGTCAGATCTGCGCCGGGGCGGCGGCGCGCGGCCTTGCCGAACGGCACGCGGTAGTCGGCGAAGTGGGGCACGTCGCCGTTGCGGCGCGCGTCCTGGATCGCGCGCGGGTCGGCGGGCTCTCCCGGCAGGACGGGGCCGAGCTTCATGCGATAGATGCGCTTGGGCTCCATCTGCAGGACGGGGCCGGTGTAGTCGGCCGCGGTGCGCAGGAGGCCATAGGCGTCGTAAGCGCACGAGGGGATCGTCAGCACGAGCCCGGGCACGCCGCCGAAGTAGCCGTCGCAGCTCATCGAGTGGTAGACGGCGCCGCCGAGGACCGGGTCGACGGGGAAGCGCACGGTGACGTTGACCGGGGTCTGCCCGTTGGTGGTCCAGTAGACGTTGCCGAGGTGCACGAACCAGTGCAGGCAGTTCAGGGTGTAGTCGCCGAACTGCACCTCGGGCAGGAGCGCGAGCTCGCGGTGGAAGGCGGCGCCCATGGCGGTGCCGACGATCATCGGCTCGTTGATCGGGGCGTCGCGCACCTGGCGCGGGTACTTCTCGATGAGCTTGTGCGTCACCTTGAAGACGCCGCCGCGGTGGCCGACGTCCTGGCCCCAGATCGCCGCCTTGCCGGAGGCGAGGATGCGATCGAGCGCCAGGTTGAGCGCCTCGTTGACCTGGATCTGGGTGGTCGTCTTCGGGTCGGTCTCGGGCTCCTTGACGACCGGGAACGGCGGGCGCGCGTGCGCGAGGTGATCGCCGGCCTCGACCGAGGGCGCCGGCTCCTGCCGGACGCGGGTCCAGGCCTCGCGGATCTTGTCGAGCGCACCCTCCATCACGCGACCGAGCTCGTGCACCTCGAAGTAGCTCTTGCGGCGATCGACCTCGCCGCGGCGGAAGGCGTCGGCCGGCTCGAGCACCCCCTCGTCGACGAGCCAGCGCCCCATGTCGAGGAGCGGATCGCGCTCGTCGTAGTCGAACTGGCCGCCCGACGAGCTGGAGTGCCCCATGAGCCGTGGCACCCTGGCGACGAGGAGCGCGCTCTTGCCCTCGCGCGCGATCGCCTCGGCGGCGGCGCGCGTGACGTTGTAGGTGTCGAGGAAGTCGTGGCCGTCGCACTCGAAGTACTGCAGGCCGAAGGCCTCGGCGTACTTGCGGAAGTCGCGGATGCCGCGCCCGTCCTCGGGGCGCACGCTGATGGCGACGTCGTTGTTGGTGACCATCATCAGGAGCGGCAGGCGCCAGAGCGAGGCGGCCATCGCGCACTCGTGGAAGTCGCTCTCGCCGGTGGTGCCGTCGCCGACGATGCCGACGGCGAGCCCGCGCTTGCCGAGGAGCTGCAGGCCGCGCGCGTAGCCGGCCGCCTTGGAGAGCTGCATGCCGACAGGGCTCTGCAGGGGCCAGACGCCGAGCTCGGGGCGGCACAGGTGCATCACCATCTGGCGGCCGCCGGAGTGCGGGTCGGTGACGCGCGAGAGCGCCTGGCGGAAGTAGTCGAGCACGAAGTCCGGCGCGCCGCGGAGCGCCCAGGTCATCGCCGCGAGCGCGTCGCTGCGATAGTGGAGGAACAGGCCGAGGTCGGCGGGCGGCGCGGCGGTCGGGCCGACGCCGTGCACGGCGCGGTGGAGCGCGAGCGCGGCGGCGGTGCCGTGCACCTCCTCACCGGGCCCGCCGATCCAGAACTCGACCCCTTCGCCGCGGGTCTTCATCATCATGCAGGTGACGATCTGCGCGCGCGTCTCGAGGGCGACGCGATAGGCCTCGCGCAGGTCCTCGGGCGAGAGATCCGCCCAGCGCCTGCCGACTTCGCGGATCCGCGGTGGGTCGTTCCTGTCGACGGGCTTCAAGTGGCTGACCATGGCTCCTCCCAGTGCGCAGAATGCCTGCGAAACAGGCTGCCCGCGCATCAATCGCTCGACGCGGGTCACGGCGGTGTGCCTCCGGCGCCTTATCACAGCATGGGTGAGCGCGGCCAGCCCGGTGACTCCAACGCCGGTTCCTTGTACAACGTCGCCGATGGCGTCTCCTCGTCCGCTGCCGCTCGTCGTCTCGGGGCTCGTCTTCACGTTGCTCGCGCTAGGGCTCCCGCTCCTGCATCTCAGGTCGAGCCCGAGCGGTCTCGAGGTGGCGCTGATCGCCCTGCCGGTCGCGGTGCTCGTCACCGTGTTGCTCGTGCCGGGGCGCGCCGCGCTCACGCACTTCGCCTTCCCGCTGGCGCACGTGCCGCTCATGGCGGCGCTGCCGGAGCTCACCGGTGATCGCATCTACGGTGGCGCGAGCGGGCTCCTGGCCTTCGTCGCGGTCGTCGGCGCCGGGGCCGCCTACCTCGTCGCCGCCACCCCGCGCCTCGTCACACGCCGCGTGCGGCCGGAGCTCATCGCCGTCGTCGGCCTCGTCGTCGCGCTGGCGGTGCTGGTCGCGTTCGTCTTCGGCGTGCACGGCGCCAAGAACGCGCCCTGGCCCGCGCTGACCGGGCTCGTCATCGGGCCGCTCGTCGCCTGGTGGCTCGTCGCGCATGGCCTCGCCCGCCACGTGGCGCTGCCCACGCTCGACCGCGCCGTGCGCACGCGCGACCTCTACGCGCTACGCGAGCGTTCACGGCCGCGCCTGACGACCTTCGTGCTCGCGGCGGTCCTGGCGGTGGTCGCGCTCGCGCTGCTCGCCTTCTTCTACCTGTGGAGCCCTCGATGAAGTTCGGCCTCCTCATCGCGCTGGCGACCGCGCTCTTCGTCGCGGCGGTCTTCTTCTTCGTGCGCTCGAGCGAGCTCCTCCTGTCCAAGGACTACCTCGCCGCCATCCTGCATCTGGTCGCCGGCCTCGCGCTCAGCAAGGCCGGCCTCGAGCTGGCGCGCCTCGCGGTGCTCGCGCGCGCGCCGCGTTGAGCGCGTCGCGCCGTTTCGGGCTTCCACACGACCGGGCCCACGTGCTACGCGACCCGCCATGCGCGGAACGCTCGCCCTCTTCGCCCTCGCCCTGACGCTCGCCTCGCTCGCACCCGCGTGTGCGCCGCTGGTCGGCGACGCGTGCGAAGACTCGACCGACTGCGGCCGCTCGATGTTCTGCGAGCGCTCGCTGCCCGACGGCTATTGCACGATCAAGGACTGCGAGGATCGCGCCTGTCCCGATGATGGCGTGTGCATCCGCTTCGACGAGAGCACGAGCTGGTGCATGCAGCCCTGCGAGAATGACGGCGACTGCCGCGACGACTACGTCTGCGTCACCGACTTCGGCGTGCACCCGTTCTGCAACGACGCGCGCGGCACGCCCCGTTCAACGGAGCCGTAGCGAACCCCAGAGCGCGACCCAGGTCTCGGGCGCGAGCGCCTCGGCGCGCAGCTCCGCCACGCCCGCGGCCTCGAGCAGCGCGCGCTCCGAGGCGAGCGCGTTGCCCAGGGTCTTGCGCCGCTGCTGGAACGCGCGCGCGACGAACGCCGCGAACGCTTCGAGCTCGGCCGGCGCGAGCAACGGCTCGGCGCGCGGTTCGATCAGCACGACGGCCGAGTCGACCTTCGGCCGCGGAGAAAACGCCTCGGGCCCGATCTCGCGCACGATCCAGGCGCGCGCACTGACCGCCGTGAGGACCGAGGGCACCCCGTAGGCGTGCACGCCCGGGCGCGCCACCAGGCGCAGCGCGACCTCCTTCTGGAACATCAGGACGGCGCGCGCGATCGTGTCACCCAGCGCCAGCACGCGCCGGTGGATGACGCTCGCCGCGTTGTACGGCAGGTTGCCGACGATGACCGGGCGCAGGCCCTCGGCTCGCGGCAGGAGCGCGGCGAGATCGTCACGGGTCGCATCGCCGAGGTGCAGCGCGACGCGGTCGCCGAAGCGCGCGCGCAGCTCCTCGATCGCCCGCGGATCGGCCTCGATCGCGACCACCGGGCGCCCCGCCCGCAAGAGGTACCCGGTGAGCGCGCCCTCGCCGGGCCCGATCTCGAGCACGCCGGCCGAGCGCTCGACGTCGGCGACCTGGGCGATCTCGGCGAGGACCTCCGGGTCGCGCAGGAAGTGCTGCCCCAGGCGCTTGTCCGCCTTCACGTGCCGCCTCGCTTGCGCGAGGTCACGTAGATCTCGGCCGCCGTCAGCGCCGCGCCGGTGAGCCCTGCCCCCGCGCGCCAGAGCGCGGCCCCGAGGCCGGCGACCATCGCCGCGTTGTCCGAGCAGTAGCGCGCCGGCGCGATCACCAGCGCCACGCCCTCGCGGCGCGCCCGCTCGGTGAGCCGCGCGCGCAGCCCACGGTTGCACGCCACGCCGCCCGCGGCGACCAGGCGCGGGATCTTCAGCTCGCGACAGGCGCGCATGCTCTTGTCGACGAGCACCTCGACGATCGCCGCCTGCACGCTCGCCGCCAGGTCGGCCCGCGCGCGCTCGTCGTCGCCGCCGCCGCGTCCCTCCCACGCCAGGCGCGCCGCGGTCTTCAGGCCCGAGAACGAGAAGTCGAGCCCGCGACCGATGAGCGGTCGCGGCAGGTCGAAGGCCCCGGGATCGCCGTCCTCGGAGAGGCGATCGATGTAGACGCCGCCCGGATAAGGCAGGCCCATCAGCTTGGCGACCTTGTCGAAGGCCTCGCCCGCGGCGTCGTCCAGCGTCGCGCCGAGGGTCTCGACCTGCCCGGGCGCGTCGACCCGGAGGATGCTGGTGTGCCCGCCCGAGACCGCCAGCGCGATGTAGGGGTAGCCGAGCCCGGGCGCGCCCGCGACCTGCTCGTCGATCAAGAACGGCGCGTGCACGTGCGCCTGGATGTGATCGACCGGCACGAGCGGCAGCCCACGCGCGAACGCCAGCGCCTTGGCGACCTGCATGCCGACGAGCAGGCAGCCGGCGAGGCCGGGGCCCGCCGTCACCGCGACCGCCCCGACCGCGTCGAGACCGACGCCGGCCTCGGCGAGCGCCTGCTCGATCACCGGGCGGATCTGGACGAGGTGATTGCGCGACGCCAGCTCCGGCACGACCCCGCCGAAGCGCACGTGGATCGGCACCTGGCTCGAGACCACGCTCGCGCGCACGACCCCATCGACATCGACCAGCGCCGCGGCCGTCTCGTCGCACGAGGTCTCGATCCCGAGCACCCACCCTCGCGGCTCGTGCCCACCCTCTCCCGCCGCGGCTTCGCGCATGTCCTACGGTCCCGCCGCGCCTTCGGTCGGCGGCGGTGCGGGCGGGCTCGGCGCAGGCGCCGGGGCAGGAGGCGGCGGGGTTGCAGGGCGAGGCGGCGCGAGCCAGCGCAAGCGCTCGGCCAGATCACCGCTGGCCGTCGGGAGCGCGCGCTCGAAGGTCTGGCGGGCCTGGGTGAGCTCTCTGCGCTCGGCCTGGATCAATCCGAGCCACGCCAGGACCTCCGGGTCGCGCGGGCTCCGCAGCGCGAGCCGCTCGAGCAACGCCTGCGCCTCGAGCAGGCGCCCGTCCTGGTGGTGCATCTTCGCGAGCGCCGCCAGCGCTTCGCTCGCGGCCGCCTCGTCGCTGGCCAGGGTCGACAGCGCCGCGCGCGCCTCGTCGCGCCGACCTTCGTCGAGCGCGACCAGCGCCTTGCCCAACCGCAAGGTCGGGTCGGCCCCGGGATCGGGTGGACCCGCGGGCTCGCGCGTCGCCAGGCGCGCCATGATGAAGATCGCCAGCACCACCGCCACGCCCGCCATGATCCAGGTCGGCAGCGTCCAGCGCGGCGCACGCACGCGCGAGCGCGAGGCCCGCCTCGGCGGCGTCTCGAACGCATCGACGCGCGGCTCGGCGACCTCGACCGTCGCCCGCGTCACCGCGCCGTCGCTCTCGAGCCCGACCGCGCCCAGCTCGGGATCGGTCGGTCGCCGCCCCGCCCCTCGCATGCTCACGCTGACCGCCGACGACTGCACGATCGCGCCGCTGCCGCTCGTCACGCGCCTGAGCCCGGTGCCGGTGATCGGACGCGCGCGCCTGAGCTCCTGCTGGTCGGTCGTCTCCTCGAAGCCCTCGTCGACCGTCGGGCTCTCGATCGGCGAGCGCCCGGTGCTCGGCCGCGCCATCGGCGGCGCCGGCAGGGGCGGCGGCTCGCTCAGGGCCGCGATGCCCGGATTGGTGACCGGCCGCGCCGCTTCGCTGACCACGCTCGGGCGCGCCGGCGCCGCGACCGGTGGAGGTGTGGCCGCCACCGCGCCCGCGGCCTGCTCGCGCTCGCGCTCACCCGGGCGCTTGACCCGCGCGCTGTCCCCCACGCCGCGCGCCGGCGGCGGCGACTGCGCCGCGTATTCCAGCGTTTCTTCATCGCGCCGCTTGCCGACGCCCACGCCCGCCAACGGCGCGCGCGGCGACCCGACGTGCGGCAGGACGAAGGCCGGCTCGGTTCGCGCCTTCACGGTGTTGACCGCGCGCGGCTCGCGTCGCCCGACCGCCTCGGCCACGAGCGTCGCCAGGTCGGCGCGGATCACGTCGTCGCGCGACAGCTCCTCCGCCTCGGCCGGCAGCGGGAAGAGCACGAACGCGCCCAGGCTCGCGCGGATCATCTGGAAGACCGCCTCGCGCCCGGTCGCCGACGGGGCCTCGGCGTCGATCACCTCGCCGTGGCGCACCAGCAGGACCGCCCAGTCGCCGCCGATCTCGGCGTGCAGGCGCGCGTTGAGGCGATGGCGATGCGCCATCTGCAGAAGGTGCACGACCGAGTGCGTCGCGAGCTCGCCCGAGATCCCGCCGTCGGGCAGGCCGGCGATCGAGCCGCGCCGTGTGCGGGACGGGCGCTCCTTGAGGCGCCGCGCCAGGGTCACCGGGTCGATCGGCTTCATCATGACGTCGATCACGCCGAGCCGCAGCGCGTCGAGCTCGACCTCGGCCGGCAGCTGGCGATCGGTCACCGCGAAGACGTCGACCGGCAGGTGCGAGAGCGAGCTCAGGAACTCGCGCCCGTCGAAGCCCTGGGCCGAGACCTCGACCAGGAGCACGTCGGGCTCGGCCCAGGCGATCGCGTCGGCCGCCTCCTCGGCGCTGGTCATCAGCATGACGACCAGGCCCTCGCGGCGCAGGTGGAACGCCAACATCCCGCCTTCGACGCGGTCCTCGTCGAGGATCAGGACCCGGGTCGAGCGCGCTGTCTGTCGTTCCTGTGTCATCCGGACTCCGGCCGTCGAACCCGCGGATAGTCCCCGCCCGGGGCGTTGGGGTCAAGCCTTGCGCGGCGCGGCGCCGGTTCGGTGACGAAGACGCCCGCCCGGGCGCGCGCTCGCGAACCTCCGTCGTTGACGCAGGCCCGCCCGCGTGGCAATCGTGCCTGCCGAATGGTGGTTCATTCAAACCGTGCGCGGCCACAGAGGACCCACCCGTCAGGACGATGACATGAGCGGAAACCCTCCCGACAAGCGACGCCGCATCCTCGATGCCGCCGTCTCCGTTTTCGCCCAGCACGGCTTCTACAACGCCAAGGTCTCCCAGATCGCCAAGGAAGCCGGCGTCGCCGACGGCACCATCTACCTCTATTTCAAGAACAAGGAAGACATCCTCATCCAGGTGTTCATCGACGCGATGGACGAGATCCTGCGTCGCCAGGACGAGGCGCTCGCCGACGTGAGCGATCCGGCCGAGCGCCTGCGAACGTTCATCCGCGTGCACTTCGCGTCGGTCGCCGAGTCGCGCGCCATGGCCGAGGTGATCACCGTCGAGCTCAGGCAGTCGTCCAAGTTCATGCGCAACACCGACATGAAGCCCTTCGGCCGCTACCTGGCGATGATCGCTCGCATCGTCGACGACGGCGTGCGCACCGGCACCTTCTCGCAGAAGAGCGAGTCGCGCCTCATTGCGCGCGCGATCTTCGGCGCGGTCGACGAGCTCGCGCTCGCCTGGGCGATGGCCGACCGCAACACCTCCCTCGACGAGGCCTCGAGCCGCGTCGCCGACTTCTTCCTCAACGGCCTCCTGAGCCGCGAGGCCCCCACCGACCCGTCCCCCGTGAAGACAGGAGCATGACCTTGAAGATCCTCGTCGCATTCAAGCGCGTCATCGACCCCGACGCGCGCATCAAGCTCAAGGCCGACAAGTCCGGCATCGACACCGGCTCGGTCGAGTACAAGGCCAACCCGTTCTGCGAGAACGCGCTCGAGGAGGCGATCAAGGTCGCCGAGGATCACGACGCCGAGGTCGTCATCGTCACGATCGGCGGCGAGGACACCGAGCAGCAGATCCGCGCCGGCCTGGCGATGGGCGCCGCGCGCGCGATCCGCGTCGACCTCGACGACGACAAGCTCGACTCCGATCTGGCCGCGCGCATCATCGCGGCGGTCGCCAGGAAGGAGTCGCCGGACCTCCTGTTCTTCGGCAAGCAGGCCGTCGACGGCGACAACAACCAGGTCGGCCAGCTCGTCGCCGAGTACCTCGGCTACCCGCAGGCGTGCTTCGCGTCGAAGGTGGAGATCGGCGACGGCGAGGCCACGGTCACGCGCGAGGTCGACGGCGGCCTCGAGACGATCGCGGTGAAGCTGCCGGCGGTGGTCACCGCCGATCTGCGCCTCAACACGCCGCGCTACGCGAAGCTCCCCGACATCATGAAGGCGCGCAAGAAGCCGATCGACGAGCTCGACCTCGACGAGCTCGGGATCGAGGACACCGCCCTCAAGGTCGAGGTGGTCGCCCTCGAGGAGCCGCCCAAGCGCAAGGCGGGCGTCAAGGTCGAGTCCGTCGACCAGCTCGTCGACAAGCTCAAGACCGAAGCGCGCGTGCTCTGATCCTCGACCGCTCCATCGCGACCCCTTCGACCTCCATCAGGAGATCCCTCCATGGCTAAGATCCTCGTCGTGGCCGAACAGCAGGCCGGCCAGCTCAAGAAGTCGACCCTCGCCGCGGTCACCATGGCGCGCCAGATCGGCGCCAAGGTCGGCGGCGGCTTTTCGATCGCCGTCATCGGCAAGGGCGTCGGCGGCGTGGCCGAGGCGCTGCAGGGCTACGGGGCCGAGGCGGTGCTCGTCGCCGATCAGGGCGTCTTCGAGCACTACCTCGCCGAGCCCTTCACCGCCGCGGTCGCCGATGCGGTCGCGCAGGCGGGCGCCGACTTCGTCATCACGCCGGCCGGCACCTTCGGCAAGGACCTGATGCCGCGCGTGGCGGCGCGTCTGTCGGCCGGCATGGTCGCCGACTGCACGGGCCTGGCCGAGGGCGACGCGCTCGCCTACAAGCGGCCGATGTACGCGGGCAACGTGATCGCGACCGTCAAGGTGACGACGCCGAAGACGGTGATCACGGTGCGCCCGTCGGAGCTCGACGCGGCCGACAAGACCGGCGGCACGTCCCCGGTGACGGCGCTGTCGACGAGCCCGGCGGCGGGCGGCGCGCGCTTCGTCAACTACGAGCTGACCGAGAGCGAGCGTCCCGAGCTGACCGAGGCCGACGTCGTCGTCTCGGGCGGCCGCGGCCTCAAGGACGGCCCGACCTTCTGGCAGATGATGAACCCGCTGGCCGACGCGTTCGGCGCGGCGATCGGCGCGACGCGCGCGGTGGTCGACTCGTTCCCCGAGGTGCCCAACGACATGCAGGTCGGCCAGACCGGCAAGGTCGTGGCGCCGAAGCTGTACGTGGCGGTCGCGGTCTCGGGCGCGATCCAGCACCTGGCCGGCATGAAGAACTCGAAGACGATCGTCGCGATCAACAAGGACGGCGACGCGCCGATCTTCCAGGTCGCCGACTACGGTCTGGTCGCCGACGCGTTCAAGGTGCTGCCGGAGCTGGTCGAGAAGGTGAAGGCGGCGCGTTCGTAAGTGCTCCCGGGCGGCCACGAGGGCCGCCCCTACCCCCGGGCGGCCACGAGGGCCGTCCGACACCCGTTCGCGCGGCGGCCGTGAGGGCCGGCGTCACTCGTCGGTGGGGGGCACGAGCCCCGCCTCGAGCGCGAGCTGGTAGAGGCGCTGCTTGACGCGCTGGAAGCGCTTCATCAGCGTCGTCTCGCGCGTCTTGAGGGCGGCGGCGTCAAGGTTCTCGTCGGGCTCGGCGAGCGCGAGGGCGATCTCGCGAAAGGGCAGCTCCTGGTCGGCGCGCATGACGAGGAGCGTCCGATCCTTCTCGGAGAGCTGGTCGCGCAGGGCGCGAAAGCGCTGCTTGAAGTCGTCCTTCTTCCACATGGCGATCGAAGTCGCCAGGTGCGCGGCGAGCCTGGACTCGGCCGCCTGCGAGAGCGGCACCCCGGCGCGCTCGTGCCGCTGACGATCGCGCTGGACCGCCTTGATCGCCATGCGGCGCGCGAGCAGATAGAGCCAGCCCTTGAACGAGGACTCCCAGCGGAAGCGCGGGGCGTGTGCGTAGACCGCGATCCAGAGATCCTGCTGCACGTCGGCGGCCGTCGCCGGATCCTTGACGAGGCCCAGGATGAAGGCGCAGAGGCGCTGGCCGTAGTGCTCGATCGCGCGCTCGACGGCGCGCTGCACGTCGTCGGTCGCGCCGCGCTCGAGGTGGGTCTTGATCGCCTGCTCGACCTCGGCGTCGCTCGGCGGTGGAGAGGTGGGGTCGTTCATGGTCGCGATCCTACACCATGACGCGCGCCGCGGCCGAGTGGTCCGACGGCGACGGCCGTCCTCTCGATGGGCGGTCGTGGGTCAGACGCGCTCGGCCTCTTCGGCGCAGCGCGCGCACTCGTTGGCGTGGGGCAGGACCGCGAGCCGGCGCGCGTCGATCGGGCGGCCGCAGCGCACGCACTCGACGTCGAGGCCGGCGTCGAGGCGCGCGAGCGCGCGGCGCAGCCCGTGGATATCCTTGAGGGTCTTGGGGATCAGCGCCTCGACGATCTCCTCGTTCTCGAGCTCGGTCGCCTGATCGGCGCTGTCGCGCGAGAGCTCACGGCCGCGGTTGCGCTGGTGATCCTCGAGGCGCGCCAGACGCTCTTCGAGCCTCGCCAGCTGCTTTCGCAGCTGGTAGCGGAGTGAGTCGGTCGCCATCGGACCGGTGCGGGCGCGGATCCTCATGCACCCTGCCTCTGCAACATTCATGCGCTGGTGGAGGCATGAATGTAGCGAAGGCTGGCGACGATGACCAGCTCGCGACCGTGGGATCGGACACGCACGCTGGGGCATTCGACCCGCGATCGCGGGTGCGGTGTTACGGGCTCACGCAGATCCCGATACCGGCCGACTGGTCGATGAGAGCGAGCGGAGCGCAGGTCGCGCCGCCCGCGCAGGGGTGCTCGGGATCGCAGTAGGGCTTGCAGGAGCCCGCGCTGCAGCCGTGGCCCACGCCGCAGTCCTCGTCGAAGCTGCAGGCGGCGCCGGCTGCGCCCGGACCGGCGGGCAGGCAGGTGAGATCGAGCACGCGCCCGGCGAGGTGGTGGATGGGACCGCAGCGCTGGCCGTCACCGCACTCGGTCGAGAACGGGTCGACGCAGGTGGGGCGGCACACGCCGGTCGGCTCGAAGAAGGAGCCGGAGACGCCGATGCAGATCGCGTCGTCGCCGCACGCGGTCGCACTGGTGCAGTAGGGTGAGCACACGCGCTCGTAGCTGACCGGGTCCTCGCTGGTGCGCACGCCGCCGTAGAACGCGCAGAAGAGGCCGGCGTCGCAGTCGTCGCGGCCGACGATGCCGTCTTCGCGCGTGCAGACCCCGCCGGCTGCGACGGGGCTCAGGGCCATGTCGATGCAAGTGCGGCGGGCGGCGCCGCCCGCGTCATCACCGGCGAAGGCGCAGCGCTTGCCGGCGCCGCAGTCCTGGGCAGCGAGGTCGCACTCGGGGGTGTGCGGCACGTGGGTCGTGCCCGGATCGTCGGCGTCGAGCGTGACCTTGGCGGCGCTCACGGTGGCGGCGACGACGGCGCGCATGAAGTCCTGATCGAGGCTCGCGACGGTGTCGCTGTTGCCGCTCGGGCAGTGGTAGTTGGGGTTTCGGAAGTTGGCGGTGTCGGTGAGCTGGATGGCGGGGATCCCGCGGCGCCAGAAGGAGGCGTGGTCGGAGCGGTGCAGGTCGCCGAAGCTCGACAGGCCGATGTAGCTCTGCTCGAGCACGACGGGGATCACCGGCAGCCCGATCGCGGAGGCGGCCTCGCCGAGCGCGGCGACCGGACCGCTGGCGTTGGCGCCGGCGATGAGCGCGATGAAGACGCCACGGCCACCGAACGAGTCGAGCAGCGCCTGGGCCTCGGGAAAGAGCAGGCCGAAGCCGAGCGGGAGCTCCTGCGAGTCGGGGGTGTCGTCGGTGTAGCCGATCATCTCGAAGTTGAAGACCGCGACGACGTCCTCGGGCACGACCGAGTAGGCGTGGGTGTGCGAGCCGACGAGGCCGAGCTCCTCGACGTCCCAGCAGGTGACGACGAGCGTGCGGCGGTGCTCGCCTTGCGAGAGGATGCGGGCGGCCTCGAGCACGCCGGCCACGCCGCTGCCGTTGTCGTCGGCGGCGTCGCAGCCGCGCACGCCATCGTAGTGCGCGCCGACGATGACCTGCTGGTCCGAGAGATCGGTGCCGGCTTTGACGCCGATGACGTTCATGCCCATGAGCGTCGGCTGCAGCGTGGTCTCGAAGCCGAGGTCCTCGAAGGTGGTGCGACAGAGGTCCTGGGTTGCCTGCCAGGCGGGGTCACCGGGGAAGCGCGAACCGGCGATCTGGCCGAGGCTCGTGGCGAGGCGGGCGGGCTCGACGCAGCCGGCGAGCTCGGGCGCGCTCGTTCCGCAGGGCGGGTAGGTGTAGACGACCGGGGTCCAGGGCACGTCCTGCTCGGTGTCCTGCGCGGTGTCGGCGACGACGGTGTCGGGCTCGCTCGTGTCGGGTGTGCTCGTGTCGGGCTCGCTCGTGTCGGGCTCGTTGGAGTCGGGCTCGCTCGTGTCGGGGGTGCTCGTGTCGGGCTCACTCGTGTCGGGTATCGTGTCGGTGCCGCTCGAGTCCGAGCCACAGGCCAAGAGCATGGCGACGCCAGCGAGGAAAATCGAAGGACGTGGTCTCATGGGTACGCTCTCGTGGTGAAGGGAGTGATCGCCGGCGTGACGGGT
>WYBB01000059.1 GCA_011526585.1 Deltaproteobacteria bacterium | reverse complement strand
TTGCCCTTGGACTTCTGCACGTCGAAACGGCTCTGCATGATGATCCCCTCCTGCGTGGTCCGCGTGCGGTCCCCGCGCCTCGAGCGAGGCGTGCATGATGCGATCCACAGAAAAATCTTCCAATAGGCGGGCCACCGAAACCCGAAGATTCACCGGTCGTGGCGCCCGATCCGCACCGAGCTTGGGTGACCCGCGGTCAAGGCGACTCGGGACCGGCGACCCTAGTGGGGCCTGTCGTCCCTGGCTTGTCCCCGGCTGAAGGTTCGGTCCAGGGCGGCGAAGATCGGGGCCCATTGGGTGCGCCAATAGGCCCAGTCATGCGCCGCGCGCGGCGTCAGCTCGAAGGTGGCCTCCACGTGCTCGCGCCCGGCCAGGGCCTCCTGCAGGGCGCGCAACTGGTCGCTTTTGACTGATTTGTCAATTTCGCCGTGCGCCGCGTAGAGGCGTACGCCGCGAAGCCCCGCGAGGTTGTCCGGGCTCAGCACGTCCTCGCGGCGCCAGCGTTCGGGGAAGCGAGCGCGCGCGCCGAAGACCGCGGCGTGGATGCGATATTCGCCCTCGCGTGGGGACAGCCGCATCAGATCGAAGGTGCCGGAGACGCTGCCGGCGAATGCGAACTCCGGGTAGGCGGCGGCCGCGAGCACGGCGCCGCGCCCGCCCGTCGAGTAGCCGATGATCGCGGTGCGCGCGCGCTCGGCGGAGACCGCGAAGTGCTGGCGCAGGTAGGGCAGGATCACCTCGCCGATCCAGCGCAGCCCCGGCACCCGTGACCACGCGCGTCGCGTCTCCGGATAGAGCCCGCGCTCGTAGACCGTCGTGCCCATGTCCGGCACGCCGACGACGATCCCGTAGCGGTCGGCCAGCGCCTCGAGGCCGCCGCGCTCGCGCATCATCGCCGCCGAGTGCTTCCAGCCGTGCAGCGCGATCACCAGCGGCCAGCGTCGCGCCTGGTCGTGCTCGGCGTAGCCGCGCGGCAGGTAGACGATCAGATCGTGGGTCGCGCTCACGCCGTCGAGCGTTCCCGTCACCCCGATCGGTCCGGTCCAGCCAGCGCGCGCCGACGGCGGCTCCTCCGCTCCGAGCAGCGTCGCGAGCAGGCCGACGAGGAGCGCGTCCGTCACTCGGGGGTGCAGCCCGGCTCGCCGTCGTCGCTGCACACGTCGATGATCTCGCCGGTCTCGAGGAAGTGCGCGAGCTGGCGGTTGTGGTGCGCCTGCTGCCGCGGCAGGCCGTGCGGGTCGGGCGCGTCCGAGGTCGGCGGGGCGTTCTCGCTCTCGGGCGGCCACGGGTTGCCGAAGTCGTAGAGCACGATGCCCGAGCCGGTGCGCGGATAGGTCGCGGTCTCGACGCCCGTCGGCGCGGGCCGCTCGCGATCGTAGGGGGTCATGACGGCGACGCCGAGACCGCTGCGCGCGATCCACTCGTTGGCGGTGACCGCGACCTGCACGTCGCCCTTGGCGGGGGTGAAGAGCACGGCGTTCTCGCCCTGGTTCGGGAACGGCGCGGCGCTCAAGTGGCGCATGTACGAGACCGGGTCGGCGCCCTCCCAGAGCTGCATGATCGCGCTGACGACGGTGAGCTGCTCCCAGCGTTCCGAGTAGGTGCCGGACAGGATGAGGAAGAAGGGATCGAAGTTGCGCGAGCGCATGAGCAGGTAGCCGTAGTTGTTGCCGGGCACGCCGAGGTGGCCGCGCTGCATGTCGGGCGAGACGGCGACGATCGAGGCGCCGTAGATCCCGCCCTGCGAGATCCCGGTGTAGTAGAGGCGCGTCGGGTCGAGCACGATGCCGCGCTCGGTGATCGGCGCGAGCGCGGGAAGCTGCTCGCGCATCGTGCGCGCGAGCACGACGTGATTGAGCAGGCCCTGGTGCAGGCGGTCGGCCATGCGCGGGAAGCCCGACAGGTCGACCAGCATGTCGATGATGCCCGCGACGTCCTCCTCGGACATGCCCCACATGTCGGTGGAGAAGGCGACGTAGTGGTGCTCGTTGGCGATGCGCCCGAGGAAGCCGCCGCGCAGCTGCGTGCCCGAGCCGTTCTGCCCGTGGCCGTACATGATGATGCCGTGCGGGATCGCCGCCTCGCCTTCGGCGGGGATCGCCGACTTCGGCACGCGCACCCAGAACGGCGCGCGCGCGACCCCGTCCTGGGCGGGCAGCCCGTCGGGACCTTCGTTGAAGACCCAGACGTTCGCCTGCGGATCGCCGTACATCGGCGTCGGCTTCATGTAGTGCGGCACCTCGAAGAAGCCGCGGATCTCGAGCGCCCAGGTCTCGTGCTCGAGCACCTCGACCTCGACGTCGACGAGCGTCGCGCCGTCCTCGCCGATCGTCTCGAGCGACTCGGCGATCATGTGCTGGAGAGGCCCGTGCAGGGCGTCGCAGCTAGCAGTGTTGAAGTCCCAGGCGAGCTGGAGCTCGGCGGTGTCGACGCCGGCCCCGGCGAGGTCGGCGAAGAGCGCGTCGAAGCGCGCCTGGCGCGGGGCGAGCGCCGGGTCGTCGCCGGTCGTGCCGTCGCGCAGTGCGGCGAAGGCGGGAGACGGCGGGTAGAGCGCGCCGGCGTTGTCGCGCAGGCCGCGGAAGGCGACGACGTAGCGCGTCGCCTCCTTCATGATCGCCGCCGGGCGCACGATGAGCACGCGCCTGGCGGGGTCCGGCTCGAGCACGTCGTCGTCGACGAAGTACGGCAGGCGCGAGAGCGTGCCGTCGGGCGCGACCTCGAACCAGAGGATCGGGGCGTCCTCGGCGAGGGAGGGATCGGTGTCGTACTCGGTCGCGAGCCCGCTCTTGTCGAGGTCCGGGAAGCTCACGAGCAGCGGCGTGCCGACGCCGTAGCCGTCGAGGCGGCGGTAGGGCGCGCTGTCGACCGGCTTGCCGCGGCTGTTCTCGGGCAGCGCGTCGCCGAAGTCGAGCGTATGGCCGGTCGCGCGCGCGGCGTCCTCGACGAGGTAGAGGTTCGAGGGGAAAGGGAAGGGGCAGTGCGAGGGATCGATCGGATCGCAGGGGCCGAGCGCGGGTGGCTCCACCGTATCGGCGGTCGTGTCTCCGTCGGCGATGTCGGTCGCGTCGTCGCTTGCGTCGGGCGCGTCGCTCACGCCGTCGTCGTTCGTGTCCGCGGGCTCGCTCGTGTCGTCGGCGATCTCCGGGTCGTCGCCGTCGTCGGGTGGGGCGGTGTCGGTCTCGTCGGGCGGGGCGGTGTCGGTCGTCTCGGCCGTGTCCGTCGTGTCCGCGGTATCGGTCGGGCCCGCGTCGTCGTCGCCGCAGGCGGTGATGGCGACCGTCCCGATGATCAGCGCCCATGCCAGTCTCTTCACGTGGAACCTCCGGCGACAGTCTGTCGCGTCCGCGCGCAGAGCTGTAGCGCGCGAGCACCTCGCAGCGCAACCATCGCGGCTCGCTCATCTCCCGAACGCGGCCAGGACTACCCGAAGCGCCGGACGCTGCGGATCTTCGCCTTCTCGAGCTCGACGGCGCGGTCGCGCGGCGGCGCCTTCGTCTCGAGTGAATCGACGAGCTCGCGCGTGATGGCGGCGATCGCCTCGACGGCGCGGTCGAAGGCCGCCTCGTTGCGCGCGCTCGGGCGCGTGGTCCCGCTGACCTTGCGCACGAACTGAAGCGCGGCGGCGTGGATCTCCTCGTCGCTGGCGGGCGGCTCGAAGTTGAAGAGGACCTTGATGTTACGGCACATGATCGATGATCTCCAGGCGGGTTTCGCGTCGGGTGATCTCGCACGGCGATCGAGACCGCGAACAGGATATGCCATGATCGTGTCCCGCGTGTGTCACCGATGGGACACCTGGGACGTCTCGCGGAGGCACGCACCTGGCGCGCGACCACCTACGAGGCCGATCGGCCGCCTGGTGCGACGCTTGCTTCGGGGTCGGTGCATGATTGACCAAACGCCACGATGCCATGCATGGTCATCACACCAAGAACAAGCTCGGCTCGGTCCCTTCCCCCGTCATCGGAGATGCCGAGCCCGGGGAGTCTACAAATCATCATGAGAGGTCACCACCTCCGCCGACAAGGCGCATGCGCGTTCACGACGCTGCGCACCTTCCTGCTGTGTCTCGCCGCCGGCGCATGCAGCGACGCACCCGAGCGCGACAACCCCCTCGATCCGGGGAGCGCGGCCTGGGGTTCGCTCGCACCCGCGCTGGACGTGCGCTACGAGTCCGGCGCCATCACGCTGTCGTGGCGTCGCGTCGGCGAGGTCGACGTGCGCGCATATCGCATCTTTCGGGAGGACACGGCGCGCGCGCCCGGGGACTGGGGCCTCCTCGCCGAGGTGGCGCAACCGGGCGGAGGGGAACGCGTCGAGCACGTCGACGCGACGCGTCTGGTCGGTGCGCCCGCGCTCGCATGGCGCCTGACCGTCTTGACGCCCCACGGTGAGAGCGCGGTCCTCGACGAGGTCGCCTTCAGCTCGTCCGCGGATCTCGACGGCGACGGTGTCGTCGACGACGACTGCGACGCCGGTGATGCGACGATCGGGCCCGGCGCCGTCGAGCGCTGCAACGGGCGCGACGACGACTGCGACGGTGAGATCGATGAACCGCCCTGCGGGGTCCCGCTCGCGGACGACGGCGCGCCGTGCGAGGACGACTCGCAGTGCGCCAGCGGCGCATGCGGCGCCGGCGGACTCTGCGGTGCGTGGAACGAGGCCTGCGATGAAGGTGGTGGCTGCGCGGGAGACCTGATCTGTGCGGCGGTCTTCGGCGTATGTACCGCACCGTGTGCGGCCGCGCCCTGTCCCGAGGGGCTGGCGTGTGTCGGGGGGTGGTGCCTGCCCGCGTGCGACGGCGACGCGGCGTGTGCCGGCGAGGGTGCGCGTTGCCTCGTTCCCCCGAGCGAGCCCGTTCGCGGTGGCGGGTGCGGCCACGCCGAGGCATGCGCGGCATGCGCGGCGGGTGACGCGTGCGTGGCGGGCCCGGATGGGACCTTCGCGTGCTGTGGCGATCGCGACGGCGACGGCTACCTCTCGGCGGCGTGCGCGTGGGGCAGCGACTGCGATGACGGCGACGCCCTGGTCGTGAGTGGCTGCGGTACGTGCGAGACCGGCGCGGATTGCGCCGGTGCGCAGTGCGTGCTGCTGGCCACCGGGGAGGGGCTCTGCGGCGGGCCGGCGGGCTGTCATTGTCCGGTCGGTGCGGCGTGCGCGACCGGCGATGGCGGGCCACGCTGCGTGAGGCCCGAGGGGTGCGTCGACGAGACGGACTGTGAGCTCGTGGCGGTCGGGCGGTGGCGCTGCGAGGTCGTGCCGGCGTTGGGACCGGAGCGACGCTGTGTCTGCGACGACCCGAGCGTGTGCCCGGCGTGCATCGTCGATGGTGAGTGCGAGGACGGCAGCGTGTGTGTCGACGGCCGGTGTGTCGGACCATGAGCGGTGGAGGGCTCGCGATGGTGCACTTCGGAGCGAGAACCGCGGCGGTCGTGGCGTTCAGCGTGGCGTGCCTGATCGGATCCGCGGCGGGCGCCGCGGAGCCGTGGCGCGATCCGGCGGTCGCCGTGCTGGCGAAAGGGGCCGACACCCGGCTCGTGCGCGCGCAGCAGCGGAAGAAGGCGGCGTACGCACAGGTCGAGGCGGCCGAGCGGGCGATCGCCCGAGCGCAGCAGGCGATCGCCCTGGAGACCGAGCGCGCAGCCGCGTACGAGGCACAGATGCCGGCGTTGGAGGCGGACGCGGAGGCTGCGACGGCGGAGTCCGAGCGCAAGAAGGAGGCGCGCTTGGCCGCGCTGGTCGCCGAGCGCGCGGCGCGCAAGGTCGGTGGGGCGGAGGCGAACCGCGCCAGGGCCGCGCTCGAGGCGGCAGAGCTCGCGTGGAAGGAGGCGCGGCAGATCGCCTGGCGCGCGCGTGCGGCGCTGGGCGGAGCGCGGCGGGGGCGCGAGGCGGCGCTCGCGCGCAAGGTGGCGGCGGAGCGAAGGCTCGCGTATGCGGAGGGGCAGCTCGCGGCGGCGATCGCGTTCCGCACGCACGCGGTGCGCGAGCGCGAGGACGCGGAGCACTGGGTCGCGGCGACGCAAGCGCTGCTCGCGCGTGACCACGAACGCGCTCTCGAGGCCGAGGCGCGGCTCGGCACGACCGAGGAGGCGCGCCACCTCGCCGAGCGCGCGTACCTGCGCTGCGTCGCGCGCGACGGTCTGGAGCCGGCTCGGGTGGCTGCGTGTGAGGCGGCTCTGGCGCAGCGACCGAGCGCGCAGCGCCACCTCGCGCTAGCCTACCTTCACGCTGGACAGACCGAGGCCGGCCTGGAGCGCCTGGGGGCCTGGCCGATCCCCGACGACGATGCGGAGCTGCGCTCGGCCATCGGCATCGCGCTGGTCGGGGCCGATCGGTCGGCCGAGGCGCTGGTGCACCTCGAGGCGGCGTTGGCCCACGATGCGCGGGACACCGCTGCGCTCGACGCGCTCGCCAGGGTGTTCGTCGCGCAGGGCCGGCACGCCAACGCGCTCTCGGCCCTCGATCGTATCGCAGCTCTGGATCCGGCGTACCCGGGTCTATCGTATCGGCGCGCGCTGGTGCACGCCGCGCTCGGCGAGGACGATCGGGCGGCGATGCTGATGGCGGGCTTCGTCGGTGCGCTGCATCGCGGCGCGCGGGACCCGACCTACGCGCAGTGCCAGCGGGATCTCTATCGCGAGCTGGCGCCGATCGATCTCGCCTCCCTCTCACCGACCCCGGACAAGGCCTCGGCCTATCTCTTCCTCGGGCGCGAGGCGCTCGCGCGTGGCGAGATCGCGGCCGCGGAGGAGAGCTTCGCGGCGGCGCTGGAGCATGCGCCGGAGCGGCCCGAGGTGCGGCTCGGCGTCGGCCTCTTCCGCCTGTACGCTGGCGATCTGGAGGGCGCGGCGGCGCATCTGTCCGAGGTCGTGGCGAGGGTGCCCGACGCCCGCGCCCGCGTCGGGCTCGGGGTCGCGCTCTCGCGGCTGGGTCGCCAGCGCGAGGCGATCGCGCACCTCGAGCAGGCGCCGGCGACCGACGCCCACGCGCGCCTGGCGCTCGGCGTGGCGTTGGCGCGGGCGGGCGAGCGCGAGCGTGCGCGTGGCGAGCTCGAGCGCGCGACGGCGATGGCCGAGGTCGCCGACGACGCGCAGCACGATCTCGCCGTGCTCGCCCTCTACGCAGGCGATAGCGGCGCCGCGGCACGCGCGCTGGCCGAGATCCCGGCGACCTCGCCCGAAGGCCATCTCCTGCGCGGGCTCGTCGCGCTCGAGGTCGACGACGTGACCGCCGCGATCCGGCACCTCGACCGCGCGGTCGCGGCGCAGCCCGGCTACCTGCAGGCGCAGCTCGCGCTCGGGCGCGCCCGCGATCGCGCCGGCCAGCTCGAACTGGCCGAGGCGGCGGCGCGGCGCGCGGTCGGCATCGATCCGCGATGCCCGGAGGCGCACCTGCAGCTCGGCGCGATCCTCTCGCGACGCGGCGAGGGGGAGGCGGCGGCGGCGGAGTACCGGAAGGCCGAGTCCCTGCGTGAGGCGCGTCGCAAGGACCTCGCCGCGCGGGACGACGAGGAGGCGCCACCCGGCGAGCCGGCGCCGACGCGCAAGGGACCACGGCGGGTCGCGGTCGTGCACTTCATCAACAGCCGGGGCGACGCTCGATGGGAGTGGCTGAGCTTCGGGATCGCCGAGGCGTTGAGCACGGACCTGGCGCAGCTCTCACGGCTCGAGGTGATCGAGCGTGGGCAGGTCGCGGCGCTCATGCGCGAGATCAAGTTCGCGTCGATGGACTTCGTCGACGCGAAGACCGCACCGAGGATCGGCGAGGTGCTCGGGGCGGAGGCGCTCGTGGTGGGGAGCTATCAGGTCGACGCGGAGCGCGTGCGCATCGATGGCCGCCTGGTCGAGCTCGGAACGCAGCGCGTGCTCCAGAGCGGGCGCGTCGAGGGGCCGATCGACGACCTCTTCGCGCTCGAGCGCTCGCTCGCGCTGGCGCTCGTCGGGGACTGGGTGCGTGTCGATGGCGCCGAGCGCACGGCGCTCGTCGGGGCGCCGGCCGGCGAGATCGGAGGGCTCGAACAGCTCGCGCTGACACGGGTCAAGATGCTGGCCGGGGACCAGCTCGGAGCGCAGCGTGCCTACCGCGCGGCGCTCGAGCGTTCGCCCGAGCTGGCGCGCCGCATCCAGGACATGCGCAGCGCGTACGAAGAGGCCGAGGCGCGGGTCGCGGTGCTGCCGTTCAAGAACGCCAGCGATGATCCCGAAGTGGAGTGGCTCGGCGTCGGCATCGCCGAGTCGCTCGGGACCGATCTGCGCAAGATCGGCCTCTACGTCGTCGAGCGGGCCGAGGTTGCCAAGGTCGTGACGGAACAGAAGTTCGGGCAGCTCGTCGAGCCCGATCGGGCCGCGCGCGTCGGCAACATGGTCGGGGCGCAGGTGATCCTGCTCGGCTCTTATCAGAGCATGGGTGACCTCCTGGCGATCGACGCGCGCATGGTCCAGGTCGCGACCGGCGCGGTCGTCCTCACCGAGCGCGTCAGCGGCAAGACGAAGGACTTCTTCGCGTTGCAGCGACAGCTTTCGGCCGCCATCGCCAAGGCCCTCGATCTACAGGTCGGCGTCGAGGAGCTGGCGGCGCTGGTCGGCGATGCCCCGGAGCTCGACGATTTCAAGGACACGATCCTGAAGGATCGCCTCTTCGTCTTGCGTCAGCCGACGCGCGACGCCGGCGGTGGCGGATCGCTGACGGCCCCGGTGATCGTCGGCCTCAGCGGCCTCGCGGCCGGCGTCGCGGGCGGTATCCTTTACGGTCTGGCCGAGGGCAGACACGACGCCTCGCAGCGCGAGCTGGCGCTCTATCGCGCGGCGGTGGACCCCGGCGAGCTCGATCGGCGCTACGCGCGCTCCCGGTCCCTCGCCGAGGACGGCGACACCCTGAGAATCGGCGCCTACGTCGGCTTCGGGGTCGCCGGTCTTGCGGCGATCTACACGACCTGGGCCCTCGTCGACGCCGCCTCCGACGAGCGCACGACCGGGGAACGCGTCGACGTCGTCACCCCGCGTATCGCGCCTGCTCTGGCGCCGGGTGGCGTCGGTCTCGATCTCCGCCTCGACTTCTGAGCGCATCACGCGGCTTTCGCCCGCGTCCGGCAGTCGCTCCTTGCTCCACCGCAAATCACGGCGCATATACTCGGCCCTGCACGAACGAGGGCGGAGCGAGTGTGAAGGACAGCCTGCTGCACGGCACGACCGGGATCCTGCCCGACAAGGCGGACACGGATCGACTACGCCGGATCCCTCACCTCACCGTGCTCTTCGCGCCACGTCTGGAGCAGGTCGGCGTGACCCAGCCGATCATCTCGCGAGAGCTCGCGCTCGATCGCGGCGCGCTCACCTTCGAGGGCGCGCCGCTGCTCGATCGCCTCATCTCGCGCGAGCAGGCGACCCTACGCGAGAGCGCCGGTCACCACGAGCTCGTCGACCGCGGCAGCCGCCACGGCACCTGGCTCAACGGGGCCCCGCTCGATCCGCGCACACCCGCGCGCCTGAACGACGGGGATCGCATCCACATCGGCCGCAGCCTCCTCCTCTATCAGCTCCTGCCACACGATCCCGACGGTTGGGAGCGGGACGCGGGGCTCAGACGGATCGCAGGCCAGTGTCGTGACCGCGAGAGCCAGCGCAGCGAGGAGCGCGCGCTCGCCGACGCCCACGCGCGCCTGAAGACCCGCGCGCTGGTCGGCGTGAGTCTGGCGATGCGCAGCGCACGTCGCGAGATCCTGGGCGCCTCGCGGCTGGAGGGTCCGGTGCTGGTCACCGGACCGACCGGCACCGGCAAGGAGGCGATCGCCGCGACCCTCCACGCCGCGAGCCAGCGGCGTCGCGGCCCCTACGTCGCGTTCTCGTGTGCGGAGGTCGCCCCGAACCTCGTGGTCGCCGAGCTGTTCGGCGCGGTCAAGGGCGCCTACACCGGCGCAGAGCGCGACCGCCTCGGCCTCTGGCGCACCGCCTCGCGCGGCACCCTCTTCCTCGACGAGGTCGGCGACGCCCCGCCCGAGCTCCAGGCCGCTCTCCTTCGCGCCATCGAGAGCGGCACCGTACGGCCCGTCGGTGGCTCCGAGGCGGTCGAGGTGGACGTGCGCCTCGTCGCCGCGACCAAGCGCGATCTCGACGCCGAGGTCGGGTCCGAGCGCTTCCGCGACGACCTCCTCTTTCGCCTCGCCGGCACGCGCATCCACCTGCCCGCGCTCGCCGAGCGGCCCGCGGACGCCGTCATCCTGTTCGCGGCGGCCTTGGCCCGCTTCGGCCTCAGCGAGGCGTTGCTCTCGCGCGAGGCGGTCGAAGCGCTCTGGCGGCACGTCTGGCCCGGCAATGGGCGCGAGGTGGTGCACCTCGCCGAGCGCGTCGTCGCCGACGCTCAGAAGGACACCGAGCTCCAGCTCCCCGCGGACTTCGGCGCGAAGGGTGCGTCGCCCCCGTCGCCCCCGTCGCCTTCGTCGCCGCCTTCGTCACCGCTCGGCCCGCCGGCCGACGGCGCAACGCTCGTGCACGCGCTCCGCCGCCATGGCGGCAACCTCGCGGCGGTCGCGCGCGAGTACGGCGTGCGCCGGCAGCAGGTCTATCGCTGGATAGAACGCTTCGGCGTCTCCCTGGACGAGGTCCGTGGCGACGAATGAATCGTGGTTCAGCGCCGCACGTAGAACGGCAGCGCCAGCCCGCAAGGCGCCTCCCAGCTCACCGTGACATCGCTCACGCGCGCCGCCGGCGGCCCGCGCTCACACCACGCGAGCAGCGCCTCGACCGCGCCGACCTCGCCCTCGACCCAGAGCCGCACGCGCCCGTCGGGCAGGTTCTCGACCCACCCGGCCAGCCCGAGCGCACCCGCCTCGTTCGCGGTCGACTGCCGGAAGAAGACGCCCTGCACGAGCCCGCTCACCACCGCGCTCGCAGCGCGCACTTCGTCCTCACGTCCGACCGGCGTCGCCGTCCACGTGGGAAGGAAGACGCCGGTCGGACGGGTCGTATCGCTCACGACCCTGCGCCCTCCGCCGCCCTCTTCGGGCTCGACCGAGCCCTCGGGCCGTCTCCGGAGCTCCGGGTCGCGAGCTGCCGTTTCCTCCTCACCGGGCATGGCTCACCGCTCCTCCTCGACGGGCAGCCCGTCGAGCCGCAGCCCTCGCGGCGCGGGAATCGCAGGCGGCGGCGGCGGCGCCGGCGGCGCCGCGGGCACGCCGGTCTTCGCGGTCTCGCGCCCCTCGCCCCCATCCGCGTCCGCCCCCCGCACGTCACCGCCGCTCGCGGCCGCCTGCGTGCTCTCGCCCTCGGCGACGCGCGGCTCCGGATCGCCGGCGCCGATTCGCAGGATGAGCGCGATCACCGCGACCGCCGCCACGACGAGCCACACTGCGAGCGCCCAGCGCGACGCCCCGCGCCGCGCGTTCGCGCTCGGGGTCGCGATCTCCAAGCCCTGCGCCGTCGCGGCTGCCACCACCGCGCTGGCCGCGGTCCCGAGGGGCGGTTCCGCAGCCATGCCCGTCGGCGCCACGCCCGGCCGCCCCGTTCGCGTCGCGAGCGGCCTCTCCCTCGTCGCTGCGGCCGCCTCTCCCGTCTCGAGCAGCGGGAACGCCTCGTTGGCCTCGTCCCCCAGAACCCCTTGAACCTCGCCCGCGCCATCCTCGCGCACGATCCGATCGAGCTCGTCAGCCACCTCCATCGCCGAGCCCGGGCGCCGTTCCGGCCGCTTCTCCAGGCAGCGCCGAACCAGCACCTCCATCGCACCCGGCGCCGCCGCCTCCGGCGCCACCTCACGCATCGTCGGAGGCCTCGCCGCCATGTGCTGCAAGAGCACATCGGTGATGTTCTGCCCCGAGAACGGCAGCTGGCCGGTCACCAGGTCGAAGAGCATCGCGCCCAGCGCGTACACGTCCGCCGCCGGACCGACCTCGCGCCCGGCCGCCTGCTCCGGCGCCATGTACGCCGGCGTGCCCATCACCGCGCCGCTCCGCGTGAGGCGCGCGTCGCCCGCGTCGAGCACCCGCGCCACCCCGAAGTCCAGCACCTTGGCGATCTCGCCACCGCCCTCGTCGCGCGCCAGCATCACGTTGCCCGGCTTGACGTCGCGGTGAACGATCCCCACGCGGTGCGCTGCCTCGAGCGCGCGCGCCACCTGCGCCACGATGTGCGCCGCGCGCCGCCACGGCAGCCGCTCCTCGACGTCGAGCACGTCGGCCAGCGATGGACCCTGCACGAGCTCCATCACCAGGTACGCCATGCCGTCGTCGGTGTAGCCGAAGTCGTGGATCGTCACGACGTTCGTGTGTGTCACCCGGCTCGCGGCCCGCGCCTCGCGCAGGAACCGCCCGCGTATCGTCTCGTCGTAGCCGGTGTCGGCGCGCATCACCTTGACGACCACCCGCCGCTCCACCAGGAGCTGGGTCGCCACGTAGACCGCGCCCATGCCACCCTGACCCAGCCGCCGCTCGATCGCGTAGCGCCCGTCGATCACCTTGCCGACGAGCGGGTCGCCGCTCTCGATGGCGTCGCGCAGAACCCGCCGCTGCCCGTCGTTGGGGCAGTACGCCTCCAGCCCCCGCATGCCGCACGCGGGACAGACCAGCTCGGGTGTGGTGTCGTCCAGAAGCCCCTCCGCCACGGGGACTCTACCAAAGCGTCGCGCCCGCACAACCGCACCGCCTCCCGGGTCTGGTCGTGCCCGGCCTGCGATGCGATGATGCGGTCCTCGGAACGAAACTTGATAGCTTCCGGTTCGAGGAATGCCCCACTCGACCCGCTACCTCGGGAGTCGCCGATGATCCCTGCCCGCTCGTGCCCCGTCGCCTTCCTGCTCTGCGCGCTCGCCCTCGTCGTATCGGGCCCCCCCGCCCTCGCCTCCGAGCGCGTGATGCTCATCATCGAAGAGCGCGTCGACGATCGGCCCGCCGCCAACCCCGTCGCCGAGATCCACCTGAGCGAGCGCCTCATCGCCGCGGGTCAGCAGGTCGTCGACGCCGTCGAGACCGAGCGCGCGCGCCGCGCCATCTCGGTCGACAAGCTCCTGCGCGGGGTCATCGACGCCGAGATCACCGCCCTCAACTGCGACGTGCTGCTCGTCGGCCGCACCGCCACCATCCAGGAGGAGATCCCCTACGGCGTCACCGCGATGAGCGCCGTCTCCACCGAGTGGACCGTGCGCGCCGTCGCCGTCGACACCGGGCGCGTGCTCGTCTCGACCGCGGGCACCGCGCAGGGCGCCGGCACCCAGGCCCAGGCCGCCGCCAACGCCGCCCGCAAGAAGGCCGCCGACGCGATGTACGAGGCGGTCGCCAAGACCCTCGACGCCAAGGGCGGCGCTCCCGCCGGCGCGGTCAGCCTCACCGTGCGCGACCTCCAGGAGCTCGCGGACGTCGAGACCCTGAAGTCCCGCCTCGCCACGCTCGACGGCGTGCGCTCGGTCAGCGTGCGCTTCGTGTCGGCCGACGAGACGCGCATCGACGTCGCCGTCACGCACGACACCTGGGCCTTCGCCGCGCTCTTGAAGAAGGTCGGCCTCGAGGTCGCCGAGCTCTCGCGCGGCGCGGTCACCGCGCGCTGGACCCCCTGGGGCGCCGCCGGCAAGTCACTCGCCGTCGCCGCCTTCACCAACGAGACCGGCATCGACCAGCACGACTGGATCGAGCCCACCCTGCCCGAGGTCTTCGCGACCGAGCTCGCCAACTCCCGCTACCTGCGCGTCGCCCCACGCCCGGCTCCGCCGGCGGCGCCGCTCTCCCCGACCGACCCGCCCGCCGAGCTCGCCCGCGCCGTCAAAGCCTCCGGTGCCGATCTCCTCGCCATCGGCGCGCTCGAGCGCCTCGGCCCCCAGCTCCGCCTGAGCGTCACCGTGCTCGGCCCGGGCGGCGAGGCGATCACTGCCGCCCAGGTCTTCTCGACCGAGCCCGGGTTGGTCGACGCCACGCGCGACCTCGTCTGGGCCCTCGACGCCCGCCTCTTCGAGCGCCTCTTCGCCAAAGGCGCGCTCGGCGCCTACCAACCCGCCTTCGGCGGCAAGCGCGCCGCGCCCGCACCCGCGGACGCCCGCGCGCCCGCCGCCACCGCGTTGCGCGTGCGCGACGTCGCCTTCAGCGACGTCTTCCCGGCGCTGCTCTCCGCCTACGCCACGCGTCCCCTCGGCAAGCTCGTGCTCGCCAATGACGGCACCCGAACGGCCACCGACGTGCGCGTACGCGTCGCCGTGCCCGGCCTGACGGCCGCCCCCGCCACGCTGGTCGTCGCCGATCTCGCTCCGGGGCAGGAGCGCGAGGTCCCGCTCACCCTGGTGCTCGACCGCGGTCGCGTCCAGCAGATCTCCGAGAATACACCAGCCCAGGCCGAGATCGCTATTTCATGGACCCACGCGCCAGGCGACCAGAGCTCCGATTCCTTCACCGTGCCGATCCTGGTATTCGACAAGAACGCGCTGGACTGGAGCGAGCCGGCCGCCATCGCCGCCTTCACGACCCACAAGGATCCGAGCCTCGACGCCCTCGCGCGCGCCGCCGAGCGCCTCGCCCGCCCCGCGCTCGACGCGGTCCCCGAGCCGCTGCGCGGCGCCTTCACGCTCTACGAGGCGCTCGGCGCCGCCGGCCTGCGCTACCAGGCGGACGCGCGCAACCCCTTCGGCGTCACCCGCCTCGACGCCGTCGCCTTCCCCGCCGAGACCCTCGCGCGCAAGGCCGGCGACTGCGACGACCTCAGCGTGCTCATGGCCGCGCTCTTCGAGAGCCAGGGCACCGCCACCGCGTTCGTGCTCACCCCCGGCCACGTGCTCGTCGCCTTCGACAGCGGCGTCGCCACCCGCGACGCGCACAAGCTCGGCCTGCCCCCGAGCGCGCACTTCGATCGCGACGGCCGCGCCTGGATCCCGCTCGAGCCCACCCGCGTCGGCGCCCCGCTCGCCGAGGCGATCAGCGCCGGCGCCGCCGAGGTCCAGCGCCATCGCGACGACCCCAAGCGCTTCCAGCTGGTCGACACCGCCACCGCCTGGCGCACCTTTCCGCCGTTCCCCGCCGCCTTCGCCCGGGTCGACCTCGCGCTCGACGCCTTGCCCGCGCGGCTCTCCGAATCCACCCGAGCCCTGGCCGCGCTCGGGGCCGACCACGATCTCGCCGCCGTGCCCGATCCCGCCGCCTCCGACGATCCGGCCGCGCTCAACCGCGCCGCCGTGCGCCTCATCGAGCGCGGCCAGTGGCGCCGCGCCGCGCCCTACCTCGAGCGCGCGCGCACCCTCGCCCCGGATCGCCCCGACCTCGCCTACAACCTCGCCAACCTGCGCGTCGTCGAAGGTCGACGCGCCGAGGCGCAGGCTACCTACGAGTCGCTGCGCGAGGTGCCCGCGCTCGCCGAGCCCTCCCTGCACGCCCTCGGCGTCATCGCCTACCTCGACGGCCGCGCCGACGACGCCCGCACGCTGCTGAAGCGCTCCAACCTGCCCGACTCCAAGCAGGCGCTCACCCGGCTTGGCCTCGCATCTCCGCCCAAGCCGCCCGCGCGCCCGAGGTCGACGCGCAAGCCCGCCGCGCCGCCGCCCGATCCCTTCCTCGGGATCCGCGCCGGGGTCGAGCGCGTGCCGCTGGACGAGCTCTTGATCTGGCTTCCCTGATCAGACCGGGCAGCTCGCCACGGCCTTGCGGCCTGCTCGCCCTCGCCGCCGTCGCGTTTCATCTCCCGCCGCGTTATCCTCCGCACGTGCCGCTCTCGATGTTCCGTCCCCCGCTCGCGCCCGCCCTCCTCGCCCTGGCCTTGGCGCTCGCGTGCCCCGCCCACGCCGAGCCCCCGTCGCCGATCCGCCTCGCCGTCGCCTCGCCCGAGCTCTCGGGTGACTCCCTCGACGATCGCCTCGCGTGCGCCGCGCTGGTGATCCCCGACGCGCTCACCGAGTTGCTCGCGCGCCGCGCCGGCGAGCACGTCGTCCTCGACCGCACGTTGGTGCGTGCGCTCGAGCGCGCCGACACCCCGCTCGTGGCCGAGCACCTCGTGCGCTTCTCGCTCACGTCCTCGCCGACCTCCTTCGAGGTGCGCCTCTCGTCGCCGCAGGTTCTCGCCGCGCGCGCCATCAGCCACGCCGATCCGCTCACGCTCGCGCACGACCTCGCCGACGCGCTCGCGTCCACCCTGTCCTGGCCAGCTTCGCCGCGCCCTACGCTCGCGCCGTTCCCGCCCGCGCCCGCCTGCGCGCACCTCCTGCGCGCGCTCGCCGCCGCCGCTCCCGCGGCCGCGCACGAGCACCTCCTCGCAGCCCATCGCCTCGCCCCCGCTGCCCCGCGGGTGCTCGCCGCGCTCGCCGAGTCGCACGTGCGCATGGGCCACCTCGACGACGGCCTCGCGCTGGCCGAGCGCGCGCTGGCCGCGGCGCCCACGCTCCCGGCCGCACACTTCTCGCGCGCCCTCGCGCACGACCACGCCGGCCGCCTCGCGCCCGCGCTCGTCGACTACCAGGCCGCGCTCTCGCACCCACCGGGGCTCACCGCCGCCCATGTCAACGCCGGTCTCCTCGAGCTGCGCGCCGGCCGCCTCGCCGCCGCCCTCGATCACCTCGAGACCGCCGACCGCCATGCCGGCACCTGGTTCGTCGCGCGCCTCAACCTCACCCTCGCCCTCATCGAGGCCGGCGATGGCCGCGCCGCCGTCGCCGCGCTCGCGCCGCTCTCCACCCCCCAGGCCTTCGCGCCCCAGCGCGCCATCGTGCTGGCCAGCGCCCACATGCTCGCCGGCGATCCCACGTCCGCGCTCTCACTCCTCGCCCCGCTCGTCGACGATCCGACCCTCGGCCCTGCCGCCCGCGCGCAACGCGCTCGCGCGCTCGCGCTCGGCCCCGAGCACCCCCGCGCCCTGTCCGCGCTCGACGCCGCGCTCGCCGAAGCTGCGAGCACACCCTCCCTCGCCCGCCTCCTCCCGACTCTGGCCGTCGCCCGCGCCCGCGTGCTCGTCGCGCTCGACCGTCGCGTCGACGCCGTCGCCGCGCTCACCGAGCTCGCTGCCGCCGACCCGTCCTTCGATCGCCCGCTCGTGCACCGCGCCCTCGTCGTGCTCGGCGGTCGCGGCGCCGGCGCCCTCGAAGCCCTCGTCGCGGCCTCACCCGACGATCACGAGACCTGGTACGACCTCGGCGTGCTGCGCCAGCGTCAGGGCGATCTCGTCGGCGCCGCCGCCGCCTACGAGCGCGCCGCCGCGCTCAATCCCCGCGCAGCCTGGGCGCGCTACAACCGCGGCCTCGTCGCGCTCGCCGAGCAGGATCCCGCCGCCGCGCTGACCTGGCTCGAGGCCGCGCGCGCCCTCGACCCAAACGCCGCCGACATCGCCGCGGCCATCGAGGCGGCCCGCGCCCGTCACCCTCGATAGCGCACGATCAGCTCGAAGCCCGCTTCGCCGACACCGCGGCCCTCACACGCCGGCTCTGCCGCGCGCAGGGCCTCGAAGATCCCCCGCACCGCGAAGACCTGCAGCACGCGCCAGAGCGGCTCGGCCATGAACGCCGCGCCGCTCCACCTCAAGACCGCGCGCTTCCTGTCGACCTCGGCCTCGGCCCGCCCGAGATCGTAGACGAGGGGGAAGACCTTGTGCGCCGCGCCGAGCAGCCTCCGCGGTGACAGCAAGAGGCGCGCGACCCGCTCGGCGACACGTCCGTGCTCTCGCTGCGCGTCTTCGTGGATCAGCCGTTCCAGCTTCAAGACATCGCCGCCGAGGTGCCGGTCGACGATGAGGCGCGTCAGCCCCAGCTGCCAGCCCACCGGATACCAGCCCTCCTTGTCGGGCGCGTCCGGCAGCTCGCGCGCGCCGATCCCCATCGCCGCCCTCAACGCGTCCGCCTCGGTCTCGCCGAAGCGCCGCCGCACGTGCTCGCCCCACGCGTCCAGGACACCTCCGCGGCAGCGCCCGGGCAGCGCCAGGATCCGCTCGAGCGGCCAGGCCTCGACCCGCGCGAGCCCCACCAGGTCCCGCCACCCATCTCCTTCGTCGCGCGCCACGCCTCGCTCCACACCTCGCCTATACACCCGCACCCCGTTCGCGACATCTTCCGATCGCGACATCCCCCGATCGCTGTTACACACCAGCCCCGATGTCCGCGCCTCCGTCACCGCCCGACACCCCGGATGCCGCCCGCTTCCCGCGCCTGCGGCGCCTCCTCGCGCACCCGCGCGCGCCCTGGGTCATCGTCGCGCTCGCGCTCGCGCTGCACCTGCCGTCCGTCGCCACCGGCTTCACCCTCGACGATCACTTCCAGCGCGTGCGCCTCCAGGCCGCGCTCGACGACACGACCACCCCGCTCGACGCCTACCCGCCGACGCTCTGGGACATCTTCGTCTTCGTGCCCGACGACCCGGCGCTGCGCCACGAGCTCATCGACCACGGCGTGCTCGGCTTCGCCGCCGATCCGGCCTTGTGCTTTTCGTTCTTCCGCCCGCTCTCGGCGCTGACCCACCTCCTCGACAACGCCCTGTGGCCGACCTCTCCCGCGCTCGCCCACCTGCAGAGCCTCGCCTGGCTGGCGCTCCTCCTCTTCGCCGCCCACCGCCTCTACCGCCGCCTGCACCCCGTCGCCTGGGTCGCCGGCCTCGCGCTCTGGGCGTTCGCGCTCGACGACACCCGCGCCGCCACCGCCGCCTGGATCGCCAACCGCAACGCGCTCATCGCCGCCTTCTTCGCCGTCTTGGCGCTGATCGCCCACGACCGCTGGCGCCGCGCCGCCTGGCGCCCGGGTGCCGGGATCGGCCCCCTCGCGCTCCTCGTCGCGCTCGCGGCCGGCGAGTCCGCCATCGGCGTCGTCGGCTACCTCGCCGCGCACGCGCTCTTCCTCGACCGCGCTCCGGCGCGCCAGCGCGTGCTCGCCCTCGCCCCCTACGCGCTGGTCGTCTTCGCCTGGGCCGCGCTCTACGCCTCGCTCGGCTACGGCGTGCACCACTCCGGCGCCTACGTCGATCCGGCCGACGACCCGCTGCGCTTCATCGCCGCCGCCGCGACGAACGTGCCCATCCTCGTCACCGCCCAGCTCTCCGGGATCTGGTCGGACTTCGTCCTGCTCCTGCCGTCCGAGGCGAGCACCGCGATCCTGATCGGCTGCCTCGCCTACCTCGCGCTCTTGTCCGACGCGGTGCGCACGACGCTCGCTCGCTCGGCCGAGGCGCGCTTCTGGGCGCTGGGCGCCGTGCTCGCCGCGATCCCCGCCGCCAGCGCCGCGCCGTCGGACCGACTCTTGACCCTCGTCGGGCTCGGCGGCGCCGGCCTCGTCGCCTGCTTCCTCCAGGCCCACGCGCTCGCACCACCCGCGCCGACGCTCAGCCCACGCCACCGCATGACGCTCCGCTTCTGGACGGTGGCGCTCATCGGCGTGCACCTCGTCTTCGCCCCGCTGGTCGTGCCGCTGCGCGCGCTCGGCAACGGCGCGCTCGGCGCCTACATCGAGCGCGGCGAGCGCTCGCTGCCCATCGCCCCGCACGACACGCAGATCATCGCCGTGAACCCGCCGTCCGAAGCGATGCTCGCCTACGCCCCGATGATGCGCGCCTCGCGCGGCGAGCCCCCGCCCGGCCCCTTGCGCGCGCTCGCCATGGGTCGCTCCGCCGTCACGCTGACGCGCGAGTCGCCCGACACCCTGCGCGTGCGCCCTGCCGAGCCCTACCTCGACTATCCGATGGAGCGCCTCGCGCGCCTCGCGCCCTTCGCGGTCGGCGATCGCGTGGAGCTCACCGGCGTGACCGTCGAGGTCACCGCCATCACGCCCGACGGCCGCCCGCGCGAGACGCTCTGGCGCTTCGCACGCGCGCTCGAGGACCCGGCCCACCGCTTCGTCGCCTGGTCGGACGAGGCGATCGCCTTCTTGCCGTTTTCACCACCCGCGCTCGGCGATTCCCTCACGCTGCCCGCCGTCGATCTCGCGCGCGCCTTTCGCGGATACTGAGCACGATGCCTCCCCCGCCCGCACCCACGCGCCTCTCGGTCCACCTGCCGTGGTGGCGCGCGCTCGCCGTCATCGCCTACACCCCGTTCGCGCTCCTCGTCTTCGTCTTCTTCTGGCTCGCCTGCCTCTTCGATCGGCTCTTGCCGCTGCCGCCTCCCTTCCCGCGCCACCCCGCCGCCCTCGCGCGCCGCCGGAGATGGCTCGAGAAGGTGCTGAGCACCGCCGGCGCGCTTCCTCCCGGCGCCGTCGTCACCGCCTTTTCCGTCGAGCCCTTCAAACGCGGCGAGGTCTTCCGCTCGACGCTCGCCACCGTGCAGCTCGCCTACACGCACGAGGGCCGCGCAGAGGCCCTCGCGCTCGTCGCCAAGTTCAGCGCGAGCTTCGGCACGATCAGCCAGCAGGTGATCTCGATCCTCCAGCGCAACGCGCTCAACGAGATCCAGCTCTACCGCGCACACCACCAGCACGCCGGAGCCACGCCGCGCGCCTTCTACGCGCGCGCCGCGGGTCTGGCCGGCCGCTTCCTGATCCTGCTCGAGCGACTCGAGCCCGCCTATCAGATCGAAGAAGAGGACGGCGCCCCGATCGAGACCGCGCGCGAGGTCGTCACGCTCTACGCCCGCCTGCACGCGACCCACTGGCGCCACGACCCGTCCTCGCGCCGGCCCGGTGTGCCCGTCAAAGTGCCCGGTCTGGCTATCGATTTTGCCTGCTCGCTCGCATGGGGTCGCCGCCGCAAGCTCTCGCGCCAGCTCGCGCGCGCCTCCTGGCACCATGGCAACCGCGCCCAGACGATCGTGCACGGCGACGCGCGCATCAAGAACCTGATCTTTCGCGCGCGCTCACCCGAAGGCCACCCGATCGAGCCGGTGCTCATCGACTGGCAGGCGACGCGCTGGGGCCTCGGCGCCTACGACCTCGCCTACTTCGTGCTGCTCTCGCTCACGCCCGAGACGCGCATGACCCACGAGCGCGAGCTCGTCGAGCGCTACCACGCCGCGCTCGTAGAGTCCGGCGTCGCCGACTTCGACCTCGACGCGCTCTGGGAGGACTATCGCCACAGCGTGCTGCTGGTCTTCTCGCTCCTCTTCCTGCCGCTGCTCGGCGGCGAGCAGACCCTCGACGACGACAACCGCGCGCGCGCCACCTCGGTCGCCATGGCCTGGCACGAGCGCGTCCTCGCCGCGCTCGCCACCTTCGATCCCGAGTTCGTGCGCTCGCGCTACGGCCTCGACCCGGTCGCGTTCGCGCACGCTGCCGCGTGGATCGCCACCCACCCGCACCCGCTCAACAGCGGCGCGCGCCTGGTCGCCGCCGAGCTCGCCCGCCGCGAGGATCCGCAACGGCGGCGAGACGAACGACCTTAGACCAACCCTCAGCTCCGAACCTTGTACGAGCGCAGGAGCTCGAGCCGCTCCACGCGGCCCTTGACGCCGATGTCGATCCGCCTGAACCGCCGCAAGTCCCGCGCCGACAGATCGACGGTCCTGCCATAGAGGTAGCCCTTGGGCCCGGCGTTGCCCCAGCAGTCCTCCTTGGAGATGATCTTGCCTTCCTCGTCGCGCAGCGCGACGAACATCTCGGGGGCGGAGCGTTCGGTGTTGGATGTCTCCTCCGCCAGCTCGACGAGCACGCGCACGCCGAACTCGTCCCAGCGGAAGAAGAGCCAGGCGTTGACGGTGACTCTAAAGCGCGGCTCGCCGGGCTTCGCCGGCGCGGACTTGATCTGCAGCGGTATCGACATGCGCGCCCGCGGGCGGTTCTTGGGGTCCAGTGGTTCGCATTCGGCGATGGCGACGCGCTGCTGGAACTCGTACTCCACGCGCGCCAGGAGGTCGACCGTGTGCGCCCGGGGCAACGCACCGCCGGTGAAGTGGAAGCTGGTGACCAGCTCCTGGGTCCCCTTGAACTTGGTGCCGAGACTCGTCGTCTCGAAGTCGAGGAGCTTGCCGTCCTGGTCGCGGACCATCATCAGGAGCTCCGAGATCTCGGTCGCCTTCTCGCGGCGATTCTCGACGGCGCCGTTGAGGAAGACCTCGTTGTCGGCGTCCCCTTCGGTGTAGCTGATGGTCGCCTGATCAGCGAGCACCACCGGCGCGTCCGGTGATGGCGGCGCGTCCTCGGCGACGTCGAGGTCGAGGGTCCTCTTGAGCCCGCTCCCGCTCGAGTCGTCGTCGTCCTCGAAGAGATCCTCTTCCATGTCGTCGTCCTCGAAGTCCCAGTCGTCCTTACCCATGATCTGCTCCCGTGAGAAACGTGCGTGGGGGAACCCTCGGTGGTGGCCCAGCCGCGATCGAGATGTGCGAGCTCCTGTCACGAGGCCGCGGCGCCACATCTCGTGATGCGGCAACGCTCGACGTGCGCCTTGAGGCGGTGGTCGAGGTCACCTCGCATGCCGATTGTGTCGTGTGCGGGTTCAAGAGGGCCGAGAGCGGGGGATCTGTCAAGCGACGGCGCGCACAGGAGGCTCTGGGTGCTCATCCCGAACGAGGCGGCGGGTGGGGCGGTCCTCGTCCGAGCGCCTCACCGCCAAGGGCGCCGGCAAGGTCCAGGGGCTCGCTGGCGAGGGCGACGGTGCGGTGATCTTCACGCTCGAGGTCAAGAGCGACGCGGCCGTGCTCGTCATGAGCGGCCGCACCTGCGAGCTCCGGCGCGGCGACGCCGTCGGCGCCAACCCGCCACCGCCCGAGCCGCCCAAGAACCCGACCCCGGCCAGGGCGCCGCCGCCCGGTCCGACGCCCCGCCCGCATGAGCCGCCTGCCCAACCACCGGCCCAGCTCCAGCCGGGGATCCTACACCCAAGCCACGTCGCCGATCGCTCCGCCTACCTCGCCGACGTCGCCGACGCCCTCGTGTCCGACGCGCCGGGCGGTGATGGTCATCGCGAAAGAGCCGTCGTATGGTTTCCCCATGGGTCTCCTGAAGATTGCGTTCGGCTCTGTCTCTGCATGGCTCGCCGTGGGGCTCGCGGCCTGCGGCAGCTCGAAGCCCCCCATGTGCGATCGCGCCGGGATCTCCGACGGCCTCGAGGCGCTCGTGATGGCCGACGGGGAGCATAAACAGATGCTGGCGGCAGCGATGGTGGCCGAGGCTTGCCAGCTGCCCGAGCCGGTGAGGAAGGGCCTCGCCGACATCGCGCAATCGGGTCAGTGCATCGCGGCCGCGAGGGGCATCGCCGCGGCCCCCGAGTTGCTCGTGGCGGCATGTGCCGGCGGCCATCGGGCCGTCGGCGCCATCGCCGAGTCGTCCGAGCCGAACACGGCGCTCGTCGACAAGTGCCAGCTCGAGCGCCTCGGCTTCGCCTCGCGCACTGAGCTGGTGCGCGGCGGGCACTGGGCGTGCAAGCTGCTCGGCGCGATGACGTTCGTGGCGCTCCGCGACGCGGGCGAGCCTTCGGCGAAGGCGATCGGGCGGGCGCTGACGGTGGAGTGAGACGCGGGGCTCGGGAGGTCGGCGCAGGGGCACGGGATGGCGAGCGACGTCATCGTGGTCGGGGGAGGAGTCGATGCGCCGTGGTAGGGCGCACTCGATTGGTGGAGCGCGCACGTGAAGTCGGCCGCGCACCATCCTGCCGCCCCACAATCCGAGTGCTGGGTGCAGTGCACGCAAACGCCCGAGCAGTGCCCCGACTTGCACAGACGATCGTGGGTGCACGCGACGCCGAGGTCGACCGGCGTGCCGCACGAGACGCCGTCGGCCCCTACGACTACTACATCCTAACCGGATGACCTCCCGCCCCAGCGCCTCGGATGCTCGCTTCGGCGTGTGTTCAGGGGCGTCGCGTGTAGGGGTCGTAGCAGAGCTCGCCGTTGACCATCTCGCCGATCGCGCAGTAGGTGATGCCGACGCTGGTCGAGGCGCCGACGCTGTCGAAGTAGAAGAGCAGGAGCTGCCCGGTGGTCGTCAGCGGCACGTCGGTCTCGTGGACCTCGCCGACGGAGGTCGCGCCCTCGCTGTCGGCCAGGACCTCGGTCGTGACCCAGAAGAGGTGCGCGTTGGGGTGCTCGGGCTGCTCGGCGCAGAAGTACCACCCGCGCGCTTCGTACGCGGTCCCGCCGGCGTCGATGCGCGAGTACCAGGTGTTGCCGTCGATGAAGAGGAGCTCGGCGAACTCGGTCGGCGGCGGATGGTCGACGTCGGGATCGCCGGCGTCGGGGCAGAAGCCGACGCCGCGCCATCGGCCCTGCAGGGCGGGGTGGCCGTCGGGGCAGCCGTTGCAGGTGTAGCTGTTGCCGCCGGCGGTTAGCCCGCAATAGGGGTAGGCGAAGGCGCCGGTCGCGGCGCTGACGGGACCGTTGCAGCTCGCGTTCGGGGTCGGCGGCGTGCACGACTCGCCGGCCCGGCTGACGCCGGTGAGCTGGCTCACGTCGGCGCCGGACGGGATCTGCGGCGCCACGCTGGTCGTATTGTTCAGGGCCGGGACCGGGTCGCCGCAGAGCGGCGCGGCGGTGTCCCCGGAGCTCGTCTCGGCCGTGGTCTCGGCGCCCGACGTGTCGGTGGTGACCGTGGTGTCGGCGCTCGAGGCGGAGTCCTCGCCGCAGCCGGAGAGGGCGAGCCCGAGGGCTGAGAGCGTGGCGACCAGGGGCCAGCCGCGGGCGCGAAGCGAGATGTGCATGGGAGCTCCTGAACGATGCCAACCAGTGTGGGAACATCAGAGTAGCCGGTCGGGGGGGGCTCTGTCATCAGCCCATCACCGGGCCGCGATGAGCCAAGGCGAAACTGTCGCCTCGTCTGCGTGTGGTCATCGCCGGCGCTGCCGGGGCCGGCTTGACTGGGCGGCCGAGTGTCAGATTGACAGCCAATTTTCCTTCCGTCCCCGCTGGAGGTCGCCATGCGTCTACCCATCGTCGTCGTTTCCGTGTTGTTCATGATCACCGCCTGTGGCGACGACGATGGAGGGAACACCGACACCTCCGTCACCGACACGACGCCGGCCGACACGACGCCGGCCGACACGACGCCGGCCGACACGACGCCGGCCGACACGACGCCGGCCGATACGACGCCGGCCGATACGACGCCGGCCGACACCTCCGTCACCGACACGACGCCGGCCGACACCGAGCCGACGGACACCGAGCCGACGGACACCGAGCCGACGGACACCGAGCCCAGCGATGGTGACGACACCGACGTCGAGCCGCCGGCCGACGAGATCATCGTCGAGGGCACGACGGTCCGGCTCGTCGATGGTGACGAGGACGGCGTCATCACCGTCGCCACCACGATCCGGATCCCCGACGGCGGCACGCTCGACTGCGACGGCCTCGAGCTCCACGCCGCCGTGCCGACGCCCGACCCCGAAGGCGAGGACATCTCCGATCCGGACGTCGCGATCTTCCTGCCTCACCTCAGCGCCGCGACGGTGCGCGATTGCGGCATCATCGGCTTCGAGTTCGGGATCTACGCCGCTGGCGGCGGCGGCCACACCTTCGAGGACAACACCATCGAGACGCGCAACGCCGGCATCACGCTGCTTTCCTCGAGCGGCAACACCGTCACGCGCAACACCATCCGCTTCGGCGCCGTCGGCGTGAGCGTCTTCCGCGACGCCGACGACAACGTCATCAGCGACAACGACCTCGTGCACACCTTCGGGACCGCCATGCACCGCGTGAACCCGGGCGTCGGCTTCGACGTCGGCTTCGCCGAGGGCGTCGGCGTGCTCATCCTCGACGGCCCGATCGACTACGTCGCCGTCATCAACGTCAAGGTCGGCGACGAGCTCCTGCAGTTCCCCTCCGCCGACAACAACCCCGACGACAACCGCGTCGAGTCTAACACCATCACCCTGCGCTCCGACACCGACTACTACCCCGCCGGGCTCTACGTCGCGGTGCGCTCGAACCGCACCACCATCAGCGACAACACCATCACGGGCGGCGGCCGCGGCATCCATCTGCCCGGCTACCCCGACGAGTTCCCGCTCGCGCTGCCTGGCCGCTGTGCCGGCGACCCGAACCGCTATTGCCGCGGCGACGACTACATCGACTGCGAGGTCCCGGGCATCGACACCGAGTCGCTCGGTCCCTGCACGTTCGAGGACGACAGCGGCGAGCCCGCCGGGACCTGCGGCGGCGCTCCCTGCGCCACGAGCCTCGACTGCGCCGACGCACCCTGCACCATCGGCGTGCGCGTCGACGGGCGCCTGCGCGTGCAGGAGCCGACCATCGTCGGAAACCGCATCGAGGGGACCTTGGACGTCGGCGTCGCCGCCTACTACACGCGCGCCCCGGTCATCCGCGACAACGAGATCCGCGACGGCTCCATCGGCATCGAGCTGGCGGTCTACGCGCCGGCCGACGCGATCGTCCAGGGCAACACCGTCAGCGGCAACGAGCTCGCCCTGTTCATCGACGGCTCGGCCGTGGCCGAGCACGACCTGGCCGTGACGGCCAACGACTTCGTCGACAACGCCCTCGGCCTCGAGGCCCTCGGCCTCATCACCGCGCTCGACGGCAACTACTGGGGCTACGACGCCTGCCCCGGCTTCCTCGCCGCCGACACCTCCGGCGGCGTCGCCGACTGCGCGCCCTTCGTCGTGAGCGTCGCCGCGGGCGTGCCCGACGACGCCATCGCCTGCGGCGCCGACACGCGCCCGCGCGAGCTCGACGGGATCTGCGCCTTCGACGCACCCGCCTCGCTCACGGCGGCCGACGTCTCGGAGCTGAGCTACCCGATCTCGCTCGGCTACAGCGGAGAGCTGCGCATCGACGCCTACGGGCTCGCCGCCGCCGAATTCGAAGCCGGCACGGTCGAATACGGCGAGCTGCCCCAGATCCCCGTCGAGGTGCCGACGGCCACGCGGCACCTGCGCGTCAAGCTCACCGGCGAGCCCGGCAAGGCCCACGACCTGGATCTCATCATCTTCGACGGCAGCTGCGACGTCGTCGGCTTCGACACCTGTGACATCATCGCCGCGCCCTTCCTCGGCGGCTCGGACGAGACCGTCGACCTCGAGCTGCCCGAGGACGCGAGCTGCGTCATCGCGGTCGATCCCTGGTACCTCGACGGCGAGTCGGCGACCTACGTCGTGCAGTGGTGGCTCATCGCGGACGGCGAAGGCACGCTCGCCGCGAGCGCCCCGAGCGAGGCGACCGCCGGCAGCGACGCCACCGTCGAGCTGAGCTGGCCGGCCGGGCTCGCCCCCGGCACCTGGCTCGGGATCATCGACCACTCCAACGAGCACACCTGGCTCCGGACGACCCTGCTCGAGGTGTCGATCACGCCTTGAGCGTGGCAAGTTCACGTCCCACCGGCGCCCTTCCATCCCAGGTGGTCGGCGACGCCGGTAGGGACCTCAGTAGTCGCTGTACTGCCGGGCCCACTTGATCATGTCGGCTCGCCCATGGCTCAGCGTCGTGAACGCGTCGGCCGCCTCGTTCACCAGCGCCGCGAACTGCTGCACATCCGGCTCGGCGTCCTCGCGCGGCTCGCCCCGAGCCCGGCTCACCAGCCAGCTCTCTCCGACCCCCGCGCGCCCGTAGGCGTCGCGCAGCGCCAGCACCTGCCCGCGCCAGCTCTCGTACAGGTCGCGGATCCGCGCCTGCGCCTCGATGATGTCCGAGCTGCTCGACGTCAGCGCCGCCCCGGCCCGCGCAGGCCACCCCTTGTCGGCGTGCGCTGACGGCAGGTTGCCGCGGATCCGCGTGAACAGCACCTCCTCCTGCGCGGCATATTCGCGCACCGAGCCCTTGAGCCTGGTGACATCGGCCAGCGCCGCGTCGTTCGCCGCCGCCTCGTCGTCCGGTGCGCACTCGGGCGGCAGATCCACCGACGCCGTCAGCCGCCGCCGGAACTCGTCGCGCTGCCTCACCACCTCGTCGCAGTGGCGCGCGATCCGGTCTACCATCTCCAGGGCGATCGCCGGGCTCTCGAACGCGCCCATGTTGTCCGCGATCGCCCTCTTGATCCGCTCGAGCTCGGCGCTCAGGCTCCGGCACCGAGCGTAGCCGCGCTCGGGGCCGTTGTCCTCGTCCCCGAGGTCCGCCTGCAGCTGGGCCTCGAGCGCCAGCACCTGCCCCTCGGCCAGCTCGAATTTCGCCTTCTCCTCGTAGATCCGGCTCGGCCACTCCTCGCGCTCGCCCAGGCCTTCGGCGCGCACCATGCCGTCGTCGATGCGATAGTCGCGGGCACACGCGTAGACCGCGTCCCTGGCCTCGGGCCACTGCATGAACGTCGCTATCGCCAGGCCCTGCGCCAGCTTCGGCGCCACCGCCGGCGACTGCTCGACCCACGCCGGCTCGGGGCGCGGGCTCAGGAGCTCCGTGCGCAGCCTCCCCCACGCCTCGTACGTCGTGAGGCCTTCGTTCTTGAGCCATTGGTTGAAGGTGCAGCACCGCTGCCAGCGCGCGCCCAGGTTATCGGTATCGTCGACACCTGGACGTCCTCTCGCAACGAACCTCAGGGGGTGCGCGCGTGCGCGGAGACGTCACCGAGACGTCCCTGCACGGGCGACAAGCGGCTCACGAGCGCGCGGCACGGTGATCAAGCCCTGGCACATCGGTTGCTGGGGTGGGAAGCGAGGTCGTCATTTCACACGGTGCGGACTCGACCTCGACAACCGCGGAGGCTCAGATGAAAGTCAAAACGTCGATCAGGTCCGGCGCCAGGTACGTTTGGGCCTGTTGGTGACCGTCGCCGGTCGCAGCCCTGTCACCTTCGAGTGAGCAACTCACCACGGGAGCGATGCATGAAGACCAAGACCGCGGTCAAGGCCGGTGCCGGTGGCTTCGTCTACTGGGTCTGAGCGGCGACCACGCGCATGTACGGCCCTTGACCGGCCTTTCCAGATTTCTTGGTGAACCACATGGACTTGCGGCACCTTTCCAGGATCGCCGATGCCACCGCCTCCGGTGGCGTGCCTCGCAAGAGCATCTTCGGATCGCGAGCGGGCGTGCTCTTCCTGGGGGCCCTGCTCGGGGGCTGCCCGGCCAGCGAGGGCGCGGGTGGCGATGTGCAGGAGACCAGCACGTCGCCCGAGACGCTGGGGGATGCCGTCGTCGCCGACAGCGTCGGACCCGACCTGGACGACTCGGAGGACGCGCCGGACGCGAGTGAAGCGGCGGCGGACGCGGAGGTCGTCGAAGCCGAGTGCACGCGCGACGAGGACTGTGCCGACGTGGTCCTGAGCACGTGTGAGCGCGCGTGGTGTCGCGAAGGTCGGTGCGAGGCAGCGCCGCACCTGTGGCAGGCCGAGCTCGGCGGGCTGGGCTACGATCGGGTGCACGCGATCGCGGAGGGGCCAAGGGGCTTGTGGCTCGCCGGCGCCACGACCTCGATGGGGGCGGGTGAGCAGGACGTGTGGCTGCTCGCGCTCGACGGCGGCGGCGCGGTGCGGCGACAGCGTGCCTGGGGCGCGGGCGGTCAGGACCTGGCGCTCGGCGCGGCTGCGGTCGGTGATGGGCTGGCGGTGGTCGGCGTGAGCGAGCGCGAGGGCCGCGCCGAGGGTGCGCTGGTCGTGCTCACGGGCGACGGGGAGGTGCGTGAGCGGCGCTTCGGCGACGAGGGCGGCGGCGAGGTGGTCGCACGTGCGGTGGTGGCGCCCGGAGGCTGGCGCGGTGACCTGGCGGTCGTCGGCTGGGTGGCGCGCGCGGGGCTGCCGGACGAGGCGCGGTTCTGGCGGATCGGGGCCGACGACGCGGTGGTCTGGCAGGTCGCGCTCGCGGGGCGCGCCCAGGGGTTGGCTGCCCTCGGCGACGGGGTGGCGGTGACGGGCCTCGTCGAGGTCGACGGCGTGCTCGTCGGGTGGGTCGCGGCGATCGCGGCCGACGGCGAGGTCCGCTGGGAGCGGACTCTTGGGGGCGAGGGTCGCGGGGGCGGAGAGGTCGCGGGGGTCGGCGTGGTCGCGGTGCCCGGCGGGGTGGTGGCGATCTTTCGCGCCGCGGGCAGCGGGAGGCTGCTCGCGCTCGATGAGGCGGGCGCCCTCCTCTGGGAGCGGCCGCTGCCCGGCGAGGTGCCGGTGGCGATCGCGCGGGTCGGTGAGGCCGGGCTGGTGGTGCTCTCGGACCAGGTCGCGCTCGGGGCACAGCTGCGCCGGCTGACGGCGAGTGGTCACACGCTGTGGTCGCACGTGCTCGATCTCGATGCGCAGAGCCGCGCGCTGGCGGTGACGGCGCTGGGCGCGCCCGAGCGCATCGTGGCCGCGTGGGCGGTGCCGGACCTGCACGGCGGTGAGGACACGCGCGTGCAGGTGCTCGATGCGTGGGGGCGGCTCGAGTGTCTGGAGGGCTCGGCGTGCAACACGCTCACGCCCGAGGCGTGCGGCGGCGAGTGCGACATGGTGAGCTGCGACGCCACGGGCTGTGTGCGCCAGCCGCTCGATCAGCGCTGTGACGACGGCGATCCGTGCACGCGCGATGTCTGCGGGGTGAGCGGGTGTGAGCACGCGCCGCGCGAGGCCGAGAGCTGCGACGATGGCGATGCGTGTACGATCGGCGACGTGTGTGGCGGCGGGGTCTGCGCCGGGGTGGCGCGCGACTGCGACGACGGCAACGCGTGCACCGACGACGGCTGCGACGCGGTGCTCGGGTGCGTGTCGAGCGACAACGTCGCGAGCTGCGAGGATGGTGACGCGTGCAGCGAGGGCGATGCGTGCGCAGGCGGCGTGTGCGTGGCCGGGGCGGTCCGGGTCTGCGACGATGGCGACGCGTGTACGATCGATACGTGCGATCCGGCGACCGGTTGCACGAGCGCGGCGGTCGTGTGCGACGACGGCGACGCGTGTACGATCGATACGTGCGATCCGGCGACCGGTTGCACGAGCGCGGCGGTCGCGTGCGACGACGGCGACGCGTGTACGATCGATACGTGCGATCCGGCGACCGGTTGCACGAGCGCGGCGGTCGTGTGCGACGACGGCAACGCCTGCACCACCGACTCGTGCAACACGACGAGCGGCCTGTGCGAGAACGTGAGCAAGAGCTGCGACGACGGCAACGCCTGCACCACCGACTCGTGCAACACGACGAGCGGCC
>WYBB01000007.1 GCA_011526585.1 Deltaproteobacteria bacterium | reverse complement strand
GGCCTGGTCTTCCTCGCCGCGCGCAAGATCGACGAGCGCGCGCCGCCGCTCGCGAAGGTCGCCAAGGTCGCCGAGTACGTGCTCTACCTGCCCGAGGCCCAGCCCGCCGAGCTCGCCGCCGCCGTCGCCCGCGCGCGTGCCGCCGCGCCGGTCGAGGTCCTGGTCGTGCGCAAGCAGGGCGCACGCACGATCGACGTGCGAGACGGCCTCATCGATCTGAAGGTCGATCTGCCGACCTCGCTCGAGCACGAGCTCCTGCCGCTGTCGCGCACGCCCGCTCCGCTCCTGCGCTGGACGGTCGACCTCGTCGCCGGCGCGCACGTGCGTCCCGACGAGCTCGCGCGCGGGCTCTTCGGTCGCGAGGTGCCGACGCTCGTCACCGCGCGCACGCGGCTTTTCGCCTCCCTCGCCGACGCCCGCCTCGTCGACGTGCTCGACCCCGCGCTCGGCGCCGCGACGATCGGACCGTCCGATCCGATGCACGACACCGATCCCGAGGCCGAGCCTGCCGACTCGTTCCTCTCCGCCTGAGTGACCTCACCATGCCCAAGCTCTCGCTGCTCTGCCTTCTCTGTCTCCTGTCGCTCGCCGCCTGCGCCTCGTCAGGCGCCGGCTCCGACGGGCCTGCCGCCGGCACGCACTTCGAGCCCTTCCGCGGCAAGGACATCGACGGCAAGACCGTCGACCTCGCCGACGAGCTCGGCCGCGACGTGATCTTCGTGTCCTTCTGGGCGACCTGGTGCGAGCCGTGCAAGTCGGAGATGCCGTTCCTGCAGCGCTTCCACGAGACCTATCAGAAGGACGGCCTGAGCATCGTGTCGGTCTCCCTCGATGGCCCCGACACCATCGCCGAGGTCGCGCCCTACATCCGCAAGCAGGGCTACACCTTCCCGGTCCTGCTCGACGACTCCGGCGACATCGCGCAGTCGCACAACCCCTCGGCCACCGCGCCCTACGCGATCCTCGTCGGCCGCGACGGCCGCGTCGTGCGCCGCATCACCGGCTTTCAGCCCTCCGAGGCCGAGCACCTCGAGTCCGAGCTCAAAGCCCTCCTCGCCCAGCCCACCCCTTGATCCCTCCCCCTCCCGAGGCCTGCGGGCGGCCACAAGGGCCGCCCCTACGTCACGCACCCGGCCCAGCCCAACCCAGCGGGCGGCCACAAGCGCCGCACCTGCGGCCGCTCCGCGCGCTGGCGCTGGCGCTCGCCGTCTCGCTCCCCTCGCCCGCCCTGGCCGATCCGATCACGTTCGAGATCACCGAGAGCCTCTCGGCCGACTGGCACTGGGAGCTCGACGACGCCCAGCTCACCGATCCCGAGGACCGCGAGCACGTCGTCGATCTCAGGAACCGCCTGAACCTGCGCCTGCGCACCGGCCGCTTCGCCTTCGGCCTGCGCCTCGACGCCGCCTGGTTCCCGAGCCCGCCGTCTTCGCAGTACCAGAGCGATCTGCGCCCCGAGGAGCTCTTCGTCACCTATCGCGACCGCACCTGGACGCTCACCGCCGGCGACGACTACCTCACGCTCGGCCGCGGGCTCGCGCTCTCGCTGCGCAAGTTCGACGAGGTCGGCTTCACGACGAACCTGCGCGGCGCGCACGCGCGCATGCGCGTCGACGGCTTCGAGCTGCGTCTGGGCGCCGGCTTCACCAACGTCGTCAACGTCGACTCGGTCGAAGAGAAGCTCGTGCCCGATCCGAACGACCTCGTCTTCCTCGCCCGCGTCGAGAGCGACGCGCTCGGCCCGCTCACCCTCGGCGCGCACTTCGTCGACATCGAGCGCCGCCACTCCGACCTGCGCCTGGCGCTGACCGATCCGCTCTTCGGCGACGGCGACGACGATCGGATCCAGGGCCGCCGCTTCGAGCGCACGATCATCACCGGAGTCTCCGCCGAGCTCGGCCTGGAAGAATTAGATATCTATAGTGAATTCGGCCATCTCGACAACACCACCACGCGCCAGGCGCTCACGGGCGACACGCCCGCGGGCGAGCCGGGGCTCGCGCTCTACCTCTCGGCGACGGCGACGCTCGGCCGCTGGACGACGCTCATCGAGGCCAAGCACTACGACAACTGGCGCGTCGAATCGAGCCTGCACCCCGACACGGCCGACGAGCAGGGGATCACCCAGGTCTTCCCCTACGTCGCGCCGCCGAGCCTCGAGCGCATCGACCAGCGCGTGCTCGACAACACCGACGTCAGCGGCGTGCACCTGCGCATCGACCACGCGCTGCCCCCGTCCAAGCGCGGCGACAAGCACATCCTCTTCCTCTCGAGCGCGTTCTTCGTCGACGCGCCCGCCGAGGACGAGTGGACGCTGCACGCCTACGCCGGCTGGGAGCTGACGATGCACACCGGCGACCGCCTGCTCCTGCAGACCGGCTACCGCCGCGAGGAGGCGCCCGACGCCAGCGCCGCCGGCATCACCCGCCTCGGCATGTGGCACCTCGACCTCGACTGGTTCAAGACCCTCGCCCAGGGCGTCGATCTGCACCTGCACTGGAACCACGAGTTCCGCGACGAGAACATCGGCGCCG
>WYBB01000058.1 GCA_011526585.1 Deltaproteobacteria bacterium | reverse complement strand
GCGAGCGCCGCGCCGCCGCCGCACGAGATCGACGTCGTCGCGCGGTGCTCGGAGGTGCTCGAGCTCGCCGACAACCTCTTCTACACCGATCGCTACCCGTTCATCGCCGAGCACTGCGTCGCGCCGATGGTGCGCGAGCCCGCTTGCCGCGAGGCGCTCATGCGCTCGCTCGAGGTCGACGCCTCGACCCGCAACCGCACCGTCGCGCCCGCCTGCCGGCGCGCCTACTGCCCGCGCATGCAGGAGCCCAAAGCGGCGATCTGCGACGCCGAGCTCGACGGCCTCTCGCCGTCGGAGATGTTGCCGCTCGGCATGGAGCTCTTCGCGCGCGTGCGTGAGGTCGAGCTCGGTCAGGACGGCGCGCGTCGCTGGGACGAGGCGATCGGCGGCACGACGCCCCAGCCCACGGTCAGCGCCGCCACGCCTCCGCCCGCGCCGGTCACCGCGCCCCGGGAGGTGGCCCCACCTCCCGCCAAGGTCGTCAAGGCGCCTCCGCCCGCGCCTCCCGCCAAGGTCGTGAAGGCGCCGCCACCCGCGCCTCCGCCACCCCCCAAGGTGGTCAAGGCGCCGCCCCCACCACATCCTCCTGCACCTCCACCTCCGCCGCCACCTCCGCCGCCACCCAAGGTCGTCAAGGCGCCGCCGCCGCCGCCTCCACCGCCGCCACCCCCCAAGGTCGTCAAGGCGCCGCCCCCGCCGGCCGCGCCGCCCAAGGAGGTCAAGCCCGCTCCGAGCGTCTCGTCGACCGGCGCGGTCACGCTCCGCCTGCTCGCGCGGCCGGGCCGGCTCATCGTCGCGCTCGGCGACGAGACCTGGGACCTTCCCGACAAGCCCGCGGGCAGCGCCTTCGGCCCGGCGGCCGAGCGCGCCGTCGAGATCGCGCGCGGCGTGCGCCAGGTGAAGATCGAGCTCGGGCCCGAGATCCACTACCATCACGTCGTCGGCATGCTCAACGCGCTCCGCGCCCGCCACGTGCAGGACATCGCGATCACCTCGGTCAAGCCGTGAGCCGCCGTGCAGCGCTGGCCCTCACGCGCGGTGTCTGCTAAACGTCCCGAGGCCCCTTCGCTGGGGGTTTTCACATCGAGGATGGGATGACGCGACCACTCCACACGACAATCCTCCGCGCGGGCGTCGGCGCGATGGGTGGTCTGTGCGCCGCGCTCCTCTGCGTGGCCGTGCTGGCGACCCCGGCCGCCGCCCAGACCACGCGCGTGCTCGGCCTCAACGTCGACGGCGACAAGGTCGCGCCCGGCGATCGCGCCGATCTCTTCGCCGTCCTGCAGGCCAAGCTCCGCCTCTATCCCGACGTCGAGCTCAAGAACCCGCCGCAGGGCGAGCTCACCGACGAGATGATCGATCTCGAGTGCATCGACCTCGACGCCGAGTGCCTGACCCGTCTCGGCACGAAGTACCAGGCCGATCAGGTCGTGCACGTCGAGGTCGGCGTCGCCGGCCGCCGCCACACCATGCGCGTGCGCTTCGTCGACGTCGCCCATGGCAAGATCGCGCGCGAAAAGGAGGTCAAGGCCGCGCGCCTGGCCGAGCTCGCGCCCGCGCTCGAGGCCGAGATCGAGACGGTCTTCGGGCCGCCGCCGATCGCCTTGCCGCCGGGCACGCTCGTCGTCGAGGTCGACTCGCCCGACGCGATCATCCAGCTCGGCCAGGACTACCTCGGCACCGGCACCGCCACCGCCGAGCTGGCGCCGGGTGACTACACCGTCCGCGTAAGCCAGGTCGGATTCGAGGATGCGATCAAGAAGGTCAGCGTGCGCTCGGGCGAGACGACCACCGAGCGCGTGCGCCTCGCGCCGATCGTCGCCGACCTCGGGCCCAAGGACAAGAAGGTCGACGACGACGACGACGGCGACTGGGTGATCTGGGCGGTCGTCGGCGCGGTCGTCGTCGGTGGCGCCATCGCGATCATCGCCGCCACCGCCGGTGGCGACGACGACGTCGTGCGCGGGCCGGCCGTGCTCGGCATCGACGGCAGCAGCGCCTGGCGCGATCCCGCGACGATCGAGGGGCGCCGATGAGACCGCAACGGCTCGACGCATCCCACCTGAAGCGCGGGATCCTCGTCATGACGACGCTCGCGCACGCCGCGCTCGGCGCCTGCGACGCCGGTCCCGCGACCGAGGTCGCCAGCGCGCACTTCGCCCTGAGCGGCGACGCCGCCTTCTTCCGCCTGCGCATCTTCAAGTCCGCGCCCGCCGACCTGAACGCGCGCGCCGTCTTCGACACCGGCTGCCTGCAGCAGCAGTCGCGCACCTACGAGCTCAGCAACATCCCGGTCGGCACGGGCTATGTCGTCGTCTACGAAGGCTTCCCCGAGCTCGGCTGCGATCCCGCGAGCGCGCTGGCGCTCGGCTATCGCGGCGGCGTGACGATCCGCGCCGACGGCGAGCTGCCCTACTACCACGTGCCGGTCTATCCGCGCGGCGCGGTCGCGACCCTGCCCGAGGAGATCAACCTGTCCGCTTCGGTGGCGACCGCGATCGACTTCTGCGATGACGACGGCGACTGCGGCGACGGCGAGGTCTGCTACGACGAGGCCAAGCCGGCCTACTGGTGCGTGCCGAGCTGCCAGGCCGACGTCGACTGCCGGGACATCCACGTGCGCGCGTCGTGCGACACCGCCGCCGGGTGGTGTACGCTCAAGAGCCCGTTCCCGCTCAACCTCTCCGAGCCACGCACCTTCGGCGCGGCGGCGACGCTCTCCGACGGTGACGTGCTCTTCGTCGGTGGCATGCGCCAGGACGGTGTCGGCTCGCTCTTGCCGACGATGCACCCGCTCGAGCGCTTCGACGCGCAGTCCGGGCTCTTCGCAGCCGCGGTGGTCGGCGGCAACCCGCCGCCGCTAGGCGGGGACTTCGGGTTCGCGGAGCTCGCTCCCGATCGGCTCGTCACCGTCGGCGGCTTCTTGCGCGCGAAGCTCTCGTTCGGGGCAACGGGGCTCGAGCTCTCGACCACCTCGGCGGACGTCTCGGCCGACCTGGTCGTCTGGGATCTCGCCGCCGGGACCGCGGCCTCCGTCGCCCTGCCACGCGCGGTGGCTCGGCCCGCGGTCGTGCGCATGGCGGCCGATCGCTTCTTCGTCGCGGGCGGGCTGGTCGTGTCCGGGCCGGGTCTCGAGACCACCCGCGGCACCACGCTGTGCACGCTGAGCGATGGCGCGCCGGTCTGCGAGACCGGCCCGATGCTCGAGCACCCGCGCCAGGGTGCGGCCGCTGCCTGTCTCGACGAGGTCTGCGAGCGCATCCTCATCGTCGGCGGCAACCCGGCCGGCCGCATCGCCGAGGTCGTCGACCTGTCCGCCCAGACCGCGACCGCGCTCGAGACGGTCGGCTTCGGCGACAAGCTCTTCCACCCCGTCCTGTGCGGCCTCGACCTCGTCGCCGGCTCGACCGAGCTCTCGCGCGCCGTGCCCTTCTCGCCGGTGACGCTCGCGGTCGAAGACGGCAAGCTCGTGACGACGCCGATCGCCGGCGGCGCTGCGAGCGCCTACCTGCCGGCGGTGAGCGGCCTCGACCCGAGCGCGTCCGCGCGGCCCGGGTGCTGGCTCGGCGGCGGGCTCGAAGGCGAGGTCACGGCGCAGGTGGCTGGCGTGCGCATCACGCGCGCGCGTGACGGCGTGGTCGAGGTGCTCGAGCCGGTGCTCGGGCGGGCACGCTTCGGTGGCATGGCGGCGGAGATCGGCGGCGGGCTCCTCGCCGGCAAGGTGATCTTCGCCGGCGGCGTGACGCTCGATGGCAGCGGCCCGGTCAGGGTCGTGCGCGGCGCGGAGGTCTTGTCTCCATGAGGATGTTGGCGCTCTTCTCGACGATGTTCACGCTCGCGCTGGCGGCGTGCGGTGACGACACGACGATCGTCGAGCTCACGGTGATCGAGTCGATCCCGGTCGACTTCGACGACATGCAGGGCGGCGTGCTCGAGGGCGCGACGATCGACCTCGACGACCTCCGCGAAGAGCCGGCCTACGTCGAGGCGCAGCCGAGCCTGCGCTGCGGCACGCTCAACCGCGCGACCTCGTTCATCGAGGTCGAGGCGCTGCAGGTCGGCGCCGGCGCGACCGTGATGCAGTACGAGGTCGGGCTCGCGCCGCGCGGCGGCGGTCAGTTCACGCGACTGGCGACCTTCAACGGCTCGGTCACGCGCGGCGACAAGGTCTTCTTCGGCGACAGCCGCTTCGCGGTCGAGCCGGCCGGCCTCTCGCTGCTCTCGCAGATCGTGCTCGGCGGCGAGCCGGCGATGTCGGTCCAGGTCACCGCCACCGTGCCCGGGCCGCTCGACGATCTGCAGGTCGCGGTCTCGCTGGCGATCGACTTCTCGAGCGACCCCAAGGGCTGTCCGTGAGGGTGGGCTTGCTCGGCTTCTCCGAACGACATGTCCCCTCGGCCGAGGGGTTCCCGCTGGCCGCCTACGAGCACGTGCCGAGCGCGCTCGACCCCTCCGCGCCGCCGCTCGTGCTCGTCAACGGCCTCGGCGGCAACCTCATCACCTGGCGCCACCTCCTGAAGCAGGTCGCGCCGCACCACCGCATCGCGACCTGGGACTACCGCGGCCTCTACGCCTCGCGCTTCGACGCCGCGACGCGGGCGCGCGCGGCCCGCGGCGAGGTCGCGCTCGATCCGGCCGCGCACGCCGACGACGCGCTGCGCGTGCTCGACGCCCTCGGCCTCGAGCGCGCGGTCTTCGTCGGCTGGTCGATGGGTGTGCAGCTCAACTTCGAGCTCGCCAAGCGCGCGCGCGAGCGCATGGTCGGCATCATCCAGATCTGCGGCGCGCCGGGCCGCGCCATCGCGACGACGATGCTCGGTCGCCTCGGCCTCAAGATGATCCCGCCGGCGATGGACCTCTTCCGCGCCACCGCCGAGCGCCACGCGCCCTGGCTCGCGCGCATCGCCTCGTCGTCGACGGCGCTGTCCTTCGCCAAGGTCCTGGGCGCGGTCGCGCCGAGCCTCGACGAGGTGCTCGCCGCCGAGATCGTGCGCGACTACGTGCGCCTCGACTTCGACGTCTACAACCGCATCCTCATGTCGCTCGGCGAGCACGACCCGAGCGACGTGCTGCCGCGCCTCGACCTGCCGGTGATGATCGTCGCCGGCACCCGCGACCCGATGACGCCGCTGACGCTCTCCGAGCAGATGGCCAGGAAGATCCCCGGGGCCGAGCTGGTCGTCGTCGAGGGCGGCACGCACTACCTGCCGATCGAGTTCCCGGACGCGCTCAACGACGCGGTCGCGCGCTTCCTCGGGCGCGTGCGCGGCCCCGACGTATTGCCCGTCTCGAACGGGTGACTACACAGGGAGGCGTTCTGGCAACACGGAGGCATTGCAACCGATGTTCTTCGACCCTCTCTATATAATGATCATGATCGCGACCGCCGCGCTCGGCTTCTGGGCGAGCTGGCGGGTCAAGGCGACCTTCGCCAGGTGGCAGAAGATCGGCACGCGGCGTGGCATGACGGGGGCCGAGGTCGCGCGCGAGATCCTGCGCCGCTCGGGCGTGCACGACGTCAAGGTCGAGCAGGTCGGCGGCTTCCTCGCCGACCACTATGACCCGCGCCACCGCGTGCTGCGCCTGTCGCCCGACGTCTATAACGGCACCTCGGTCGCCGCCGCCGGCGTCGCCGCGCACGAGGTCGGCCACGCCCTGCAGCACGCCGCGAAGTACTGGCCGCTGCAGGTGCGCAGTTACCTCGCCCCGGCCGCGAGCTTCGGCGGCAACATCTCGATGATCGTCTTCGCCATCGGCCTCATGGTCGGCGCCACCGGCCTCGCCAAGCTCGGCGTCGTGCTCTTCGCCCTGATGGTCGCCTTCACCCTCATCACCCTGCCGGTCGAGTTCGACGCGTCCAACCGCGCCAAGCGCCTCCTGCCGGAGATGGGCGTGACCCAGGGCGCCGAGGGCGTCGGCGTCGCCAAGGTGCTCAACGCCGCCGCGATGACCTACGTCGCCGGGGCGGTCTCGGCGATCGCCACCCTGGTCTATCTCATCATCCGCTCGGGCTTCGGCTCGGACGAGTGACGCCAACGCGCGTATCGTACGGGGCGACCCGCGAGGAACTGCCGCATGACCGAGACAATGGCCGATGCCGTCGTGGCGCTCGAGGGCGTTCACAAGGAATACCCCCTCGGCAAGACGACGGTACACGCGCTGCGCGGCGTCGATCTGCGGCTCGCGCGCGGCGAGTTCGCCGTGCTCGCGGGCCCGTCCGGCAGCGGCAAGACGACGGTGCTCAACCTCATCGGCTGCGTCGACGTCGCCACGCGCGGCAAGGTGGTGATCGCCGGGCGCGACACCGCCCGCCTCACCGAGTCGGAGCGAACGCGCCTGCGCCTCGAGACGCTCGGCTTCATCTTCCAGTCCTTCAACCTGATCCCGGTGCTCGACGTCTTCCAGAACGTCGAGTTCCCGCTGCTCCTGAGAAAGGACGTCTCCAAGGAGGAGCGCGTGCGCCGCGTGCGCGACCTGGTCGAGCGAGTCGGCCTGACGCCGCAGCTCAAGCAGCGACCCGGTGAGCTCTCCGGCGGACAGCGCCAGCGCGTGGCCATCGCGCGCGCGCTCGTGACCAGGCCGGCGATCGTGCTCGCCGACGAGCCGACCGCCAACCTCGACTCGGCGACCGGCCGCGCCATCCTCGATCTCATGCGCGAGATGAACCGCGACGGCACGACCTTCCTCTTCTCGACCCACGATCCCGTGGTCATGGGCGTCGCCCAGCGCGTGATCAAGATCGCCGACGGCCTCATCGTCGACCGGGGCGCGCGCACGCAGGCTCCGGCCGGCGCCAGCACGACCGAGCTCGCCGAGCTGGCGACGGCCCACTGAGGGGGAGGCGATGGGCATGCTCTTGCGCCTGGCGCTGAGGAACCTGCGCCTGCACTGGGTGCGCACGGTGATCGTCGGCTTCCTCCTGACCGTCGGCACCTGGCTCGTCGTGGTGGGGCAGGGCGCGCTCGACGCGATCCAGCTCGGCATGCAGCGCAGCGTCGTCGACACCCTCTCGGGTCACCTCCAGGTCTACTCGGGCAAGGCCAAGGACGAGCTCGAGCTCTACCAGTCGGCGGCGCTGGCGGTGCCCGACCTCGGGCAGATCGACGACTTCGCCACGACCAAGGCGATCGTCGGCGCGGTGCCCGGCGTCGAGGCGGTCGTGCCGATGGGGCTCGGCCGCTCGATCGTGTGGGGCGACTCGCCGATCGAGACCAAGCTCGAGGAGCTGCGCGCCGCCATCCGCGAGGGCCGCGGCGAGCGCGTGCCGCCGCTGAAGGCGCACGTGCGCGCGATCTTGAAGTCGATGGAGGGCGACCTCGACAAGCTCGCCAAGGTCGCGAGCGACACCCGGGAGACGACCGTGCAGCGGGCCGACCTGGCGCGCGCCAACTCGGAGGCGTTCTGGGCCGAGTTCGAGCGAGCGCCGCTCGACGCGCTCGAGTTCCTCGAGAACCGCATCGCGCCGCTCGGCGTGCAGTCGGGCTTCTACTTCTTCAACTACGTCGGCACGGACCCGCAGGCTTTCGCCAAGAACTTCGACCTCTTCCGGGTCGAGTCCGGCGAGATGATCCCGCCCGGCGAGCGCGGCTTCATGTTCAACAGCACCTACTACGAGCGCTTCGTGAAGCACCGCACCGCGCGGCGCCTCGACGAGATCAAGGAGGCGCGCGAGCTGACCGGCGTCGGCATCGCCATGGACGAGAACCTCAAGCGCAAGGTCGAGCACAACCGGGCGCAGGTCTCGCAGATCACCGAGCAGCTCGACCCCGAGAACGCGAGCGAGGTCAAGGCGCTCCTGCAACGCGAGCTCGGCAGCGACGAGCAGGACCTCGCCAGGCTGGTCGCCGAGTTCCTCGACGTGAACGACGACAACTTCGACCGGCGCTACCAGGTCTTCTACGAGGTGATCGCGCCGCGCATCCGCCTCTATGCCTACATGGTCGGCGACTCGATCGCGCTCTACGGCCAGACCAAGAGCGGCTACCCGCGCGCGGTCAACGTGAAGGTCTGGGGGGTCTTCCGCTACGAGGGGCTCGAGAAGTCGGGCCTGGCCGGTGTCTACAACATCATGGACCTGATGAGCTTTCGCGACCTGGCCGGCATGAGCGATGCCGTCTCGCCCGAGGAGATCGCGCGGCTCAAGGCGGCCGCCGGCATCGAGGTCGTCGACCGCGACGCGGCCGAGGACGCGCTCTTCGGCGAGGGCGAGGTGGTCGAGGCGGTCGACAACCAGGCGCTCGGCGACCTCGCCGGCCAGAGCCTCGCCGGTCTCCGGCGCGCGGCACAGGCTGCGCAGCAGGCGAAGTACAGCCAGGCCGAGCTCGAGGCGGGCCCCGTCGTGAACATGGCGGTCTTCCTGAAGGACGAGGCGCACCTCGAGCCCGAGCGCCTCGAGGCTTCGCGCCTGGCGGTCGAGCAGGCGCTCACCGCGAGCGGGCAGGACGCCCGGGTGGTGCCGTGGTCGGTCGCGCAGGGGCCGCTCGTCGCCGGGCTCTCGACCGGGATCTCGGTCTTCTTCTACGGGCTGGTCGGGCTCATCTTCTTCGTCGCCTTCATCGTCATCCTGAACTCGCTCCTGATGTCGACGATGGAGCGCGTGCAGGAGATCGGCACCATCCGCGCGATGGGCGCACAGCGTGGGTTCGTCCTGCGCATGTTCGCGATCGAGGGCGCGGCGATGGCGGTGATCTTCGGCGCGCTCGGCAGCGCCGTCGGTGCGGCGACGCTGGCCGCGCTGGGCTCGACCGGCATCAAGGCGACCTCGGAGATCCTCTTCTTCGTCTTCGGCGGACGCGCGCTCCACCCGATCCTCGACGGCACGCACGTCGCCATCGCCTTCGTGGTGATCCTGTCGGTGACGTTGATCTCGGTGCTCATCCCGGCGATCGCCGCCTCGCGCATCCCGCCGATCGCCGCCATGCAGGCGAAGGAGTAAGCCGTGGGTCGCATCCTCCTCATCGCCTTCCGCAACATCTTCGCGCACACGCGGCGCAGCGCCATCCTCGGCGCGGCGATCGCCTTCGTGTCGTTCCTGCTGGTGAGCTCGTTCGCGGCGAGCTCGGCGCTGCAGGACGCGATGGTCGACTCGGCGACGACGCTGGCGTCGGGGCACGTCAACGTCGGGGGCTTCTACAAGGCGTCGATCGGCGTGGCGCAGCCGCAGATCGTCGACTACGCCGCCGTCGAGAAGGCGCTGCAGGGCGTGAGCCCGCACGTCACGCACATCCAGCGGCGCGCGCGCGGCAAGTTCGATCGCATCACCAGCGACAAGACCTCGCTGATGAACGCGGTGGCGGGGATCGACTTCGAGACCGATCGGCAGCTCAAGGAGCGGCTGACCGTGCTCGACGGCGACCTCGGCGCGCTCGAGCGGCCGGGCACGGCGTTGATATTCAAGCGCCAGGCCGACGAGCTGGGGGTCAAGGTCGGCGACGCCATCACCATCTCGGGGCTCACCGCGCGCGGCGTGCAGAACCGCATGGACGTCAAGGTCGCCGCCATCGCCAAGGACATGGGCGGGCTCTCGCAGATCATGACCTTCCTGCCGGAGAAGACCGTCAACGAGCTCTACGAGTTCCGCGAGGGCAATACCGGCGTCTTGATGATCTTCCTCGACGACAAAGCCTACGCGGTCGAGGTGGCGGCGCTCGTGCGCAAGGCGCTCAAGGACGCGGGCTACGACGTGATGGAGCCCGAGGGGCGGCCGTTCTGGCAGAAGTACCAGACGGTCGAGCGCGAGGACTGGACCGGCCAGAAGCTCGACGTGTCGACCTGGCGCGACGAGATGGGTGACCTCGCCAACACCGTCGACGCGCTGGACGCGGCGAGCGTGGTGCTGACGCTGATCCTGCTCTCGATCATCGCCATCGGCCTGTGGAACACGCTGATGATGGCGGTGCGCGAGCGCACGCCGGAGATCGGGGCGCTGCGCGCGATCGGAATGTCGCGCGGCAAGGTCCGGTTGATGATCGTCGCCGAGGCCGGCTTCCTGGCGCTGATGGCGTCGGCGGCCGGGGCGCTGGTGGCGGCGATCACGGTGGCGATCCTCAACGCGGTGAAGATCGAGGTCGCCGATCCGATCCTGCAGTTCATCCTGATGAGCGACCACCTGAGCTTCAAGATCGATCCGATGCGGGTCCTGACGGCGATCGTGTTCATCTCGGGCTTCGCGGCGCTGGCGGCGTTGTGGCCGGCCCATCGCGCGGCGAAGATCCAGCCGGGCGCGGCGATGAGCCACGCGGGCTGAGGCGGGCGCGATGACAAGGAGTGCGTGATGGCGAGAGTGCTCGGAGTCCTGGTGGTGTGGGTGGTCGCGCTCGGCGCGGGCGGCGGCGCGTGGGCGCTGGACGAGGCGAAGATGGTCGCGATCCTGAAGGACCTCGACGAGCGTCAGCGCGCGCTCGGCGACTTCACGGCGCACGCATTCATCCAGCGCAAGGAGAAGGACAAAGAGGACGTCGTCTACGAGTCGCTCTTCTACCGGCGCGGCGCGGACGACAAGTTCATGTTCCTGGTGCTCGCGCCCAAGACCGAGGCGGGCCAGGGCTACCTGCGCATCGACGACAACCTCTGGCTCTACACGCCGCGCACCGGCAAGTGGGAGCGCCTCACCGAGCGCGACCGCATTCTCGGCACCGACGGGCGGCGCCAGGACTTCGACGAGTCGCGGCTGGCCGAGGAGTACGTGCCGACCTTCGTCGGCGCCGGCAAGCTCGGCAAGTTTGACACCTGGAAGCTCAAGCTCACGGCGCGGCCCGAGGCGGACGTCGCGTGGCCGGTGCTCGAGCTCGAGGTCGATCAGTCATCTGGTAACGTCCTGAAAAGACTCGACTATGCTCTCTCCGGCAAGCTGATGCGCCGCACCCTCTACCCGAAGTGGCTCAAGATCACCGACCCCAAGGGCAAGGAGGTCTGGTACGCCGAGCAGATGTACTTCTACGACGAGGTCGAGAAGGGCAACCAGTCGGTGGTGAAGATCAAGACCGTCGACCTGAGCCCGCTCGAGGCGAACATGTTCACCAAGGCCTGGCTCGAGTCGAAGTCGCGTTAGCCGATGACGACGACGCTTCAGCTCAAGACGACCTGGGTCGCGCTCGCGCTCGGGCTCGGCGCGGTTCTGGGCGGTGCGGCCCAGGCGGCCGACCCCGACGAGGACGCGATCTTCGGCGGCGAGGACGAGGGCGACGCGGGCGAAGAAGACGCGATCTTCGGTGACGCGCCGGAGCGGCCGGGCTCGCTCGGCGAGATCGTCGTGCCCGAGGATCCGCTGGCGATCGGCGGCCAGCTCTACCTGCGCTTCATGTCGACGGTGAGCGATCGCGGCGGCCCCGGCGAGCAGCGCCTGGCGATGCCGAACCTGCTCGATCTCTACCTCGACGCGCGGCCCGAGGGGCGGGTGCGCGGCTTCGTCTCGGGGCGGCTCGGCTTCGATCCGACGGTCGATCCCGAGCGGGTCGAGCTCTTCGGGCAGTCGCGCGAGTCGATCTCGCTCGTGCTCGACCAGATGTGGATCAAGACCGACATCGCGCGCGCGGTCTTCCTGACGATCGGCCAGGAGCGCATCAAGTGGGGCGCTTCGCGACTGTGGAACCCGAACGACTTCGTGAACCAGCGGCGTCGGGACCCGCTGGCGCTCTTCGACGAGCGCACCGGCGTGCCGATGCTCAAGGTGCACGTGCCCCACGAGACCTTGAACTTCTATCTCATCGGGCTCCTCGGTGAGGCCTCGCGCCTCGACGAGCCGGGGGTCGCCTTCCGCTTCGAGGCGGCGTTCGCGGCGACCGAGATCGCGCTTTCGGGGATCGCGGGCAAGGGCCGCAAGACCGCGTTCGGGTTCGACATCTCGAGCGCGCTCGGCGAGCTCGACTTCACCGCCGAGGTCTCGCTCTCGGACGAGCGCGACACGCTCGAGTACTTCGACGAGGGCGTCGAGCTCGAGGGGATCGCCGTCCCCGGCTCGCGCAAGGTCGACGCCTGGCAGCCGCGCGTGTCGGCGGGGCTCCAGTACGCGTTCAAGCCGAACGACGACGACGTGATGTACCTCGGCATCGAGTACTTCTGGAACCCGCTCGGCGAAGACGACCACCGCTTCTACCCGTGGCGCATCGTGCAGGGCGACTTCGAGCCGTTCTACCTCGGCCAGCACTACCTCGGCTTCACCTGGGTCGTGCCGCAACCGGGGTGCTGGGACGACTCGAGCTTCACGCTCTCGGCGCTGGGCAACCTCTCGGACACGAGCTTCATCACCAGGTTGGACTTCTCGCAGACGCTGCACACCAAGCTGCGCCTCGAGGCGTATGCGCAGGCGCACTACGGCACGCGAGGCGGCGAGTTCCGCTTCGCCCTCGACGTGCCGGAGCTGCCGCCGATCCCGGAGGTGCTGCCGGACGGCAGCGAGGCGTTCTCGCTGCCGGCGCCGGCCGTGGTCTTGGGGTTGAACCTGCGGATCTCGATCTGAAGAGAAGCCGATCCGCATCTGAGGAACCCAGGAAGCAAGGAAGCCAGGAGCTCCTGCCTTCCTCGGTTCCTGGGTTCCTCACAAGTCGCTGGCCTGCCTGAGTCTCATCGCTGTGGATCGCCTCTGAACGGGCGGTCCACAACTGATCAGAGCGCGCCGACCTCGGTGCCGGCCCCCTTGACCTCGAAGCCGACGCTGCCGACGAGCAGGCCCTCGGCGTCGAGCACCTCGACGGTCCAGACGCCGGCGTCCTTGGCGCCGATCTTCTTCTTCGACCAGGTCTTCCAGCCGTAGGAGTGGCCGACCGGCAAGCTCACGGCGAGGCGCTGTTTGCCGTCCTTCTTCCAGACCATGGTGATCGTCGTGTCCTCGCCGAGGTTGCGCACCTTGACCCAGGCATAGAGCGCGCCGACGTCGGCGTCGAAGGTGTCGCCCTCGTCGACCGGGGTGCGCTTGTCGACACCGAGCGCGATGGCCGAGCCGACGAGGGTCAAGTGCGAGCGGCTCGGGGTGACCTCGGCTTCGGTGCCCGACGGCGTGCCGTAGCCGGGCTCGGCGCGCGCGACGAGGATCCCGGTCGACATCGCGTCGCCCTCTTCGGGCGGGCAGGCGAGCGCGACAGGCGCGGCGAAGGCCGAGAGCGCGAGCGTGGTGAGGACGCGGCGGGACCAGAGCGAGAGCGAGCGGATGAACATGATGGGACTCCTCGGGCGCGGGGTTGGTGGGGTGCGCCTCACGCTCGGAGCACATCGCAAGGCGCGTGCCAGGGTGCGTCGGCGCGCAGGGCGTGGCCGCCAGGCGCGCGTCGTGGTCGGCGAGACACGGTCCGGCGTGTCGCTGACACGTGGGCAGCTCAGGCGGTGGGGTTCGAGCCGGGCAGATCGCCGAGCGGCGCGTGCAGCGCGGCGCGGTGGGGCGTGGCGGGGCCGAGCGTGTGCGCGACGCTGGCGGCGAGCGCGGCCACGATGAGCGCGGGCTGGGCGGCGGGAGGCACGAAGGCGCGGCCGCGCAGCGGGTCGCCGCCACGAAGGCGGAGCTCCGCGCCGATGGCGCGATAGAGGCGCGCGGCGACGAGGATCGCCGGGCGCGCGGCGGCGGGCAGGTAGCGCATGCCGCGCTCGGCGCTGGCGTAGTAGTCGTCGGCGAGGTCGAGCACGCGCAGGACGACCGGGGCGAGCGCGGTCGCGGGCGCGCGCTCTGCGACGAGCGCCTCGGGGGTGGTGCCGAAGCGGGCGAGCAGCGTCGTCGGCAGGTAGACGCGGTCCCTGCGGGCGTCCTCGGCGACGTCGCGCGCGATGTTGGTGAGCTGCATGGCGATGCCGAGATCGATCGCGAAGGGGTGGGCCCTGGGATCGGCGACGTCGAGCGCGACGCACATCAGAAGGCCGACGGTGCCGGCGACGCGGTAGGCGTAGCGTACCAGCGCGGCCTCGTCGGTGACGCGCACGGGGCCGATGTCGGAGGCGATGCCGGCAAGGAGCTCGCGCGCGGCGTGGCGGGCGAGCGGGTGGGGCGCGCTCCAGGCGGAGAACGCGCGGATCACCGGGCGCGCGTGGTCGGGGTGATCGAGCTCGGCGAGGAAGGCGTCGGCGGCGGCGCGCGCGGTCTCGGGATCGGGCGCGAGATCGACGGCGTCGTCGGCGATGCGGCAGAAGGCATAGAGCACGGCGACCGGATCGGCGTAGCGGCGCGGGAAGAAGCGGGCGGCGCGCGAGAAGCTCTTGGCGTGGTGCTGCATGATGCGCCGGCAGGACGCGACCAGATCCTGGTCGAGCGGCGCGCTCATGCCGCCCTGTGAGCGGTCGACGCGGTCGGCGCGGGCGGCACGACGCGCGTGAGCACCTTGGCGGTGTTGAGCACGCCGGGCAGGCCCGCGCCCGGGTGGGTGCCGGCGCCGACGAAGTAGAGATCGGCGACGTCGTCGGAGACGTTGTGATAGCGGAAGAAGGCGGACTGGGTGAGGATGGGCTGGGGTCCGAAGGCGGCGCCCGAGGCGGAGCGCAGGCGCTCCTCGAAGTAGTCGGGCGTGACGTGGAAGCTGGCGGTGAGGTGGCGGCGCAGATCGGGCAGGCAGCGGCGCTCGAGCTCGGCGTAGATGCGCTGCAGGTAGATGTCGCCCAGGCGCGACCAGTCGAGGCCGCTCTCGTTGTTGGGCACCGGGGAGAGCACGTAGAAGGTCTCGCGGCCTGGCGGGGCGAGGCTCGGATCGGTGGCGGTCGGGCGGTGCAGGTAGAGCGAGAAGTCGTCGGCGAGGCGCTTGCGATCGAAGATGTCGGTCAGGAGCTCGCGGTAGCGGGGGCCGAGCACGATGGTGTGGTGCTTGACGTCGGGGTAGGGGCGGTCGGTGCCGAAGTAGGCGACGAAGAGGCTCATCGACTGCTTCTTGCGGGCGATCCTGCGGGTGGTGTGCACGCGGCGCCAGCGCGGGTCGATCATGCGCGAATAGACCATCGAGGGATCGGCGTTGGCGACGACGAGATCGGCGTCGAGGAGCGTGCCGTCCTCGGTGACGACGCCGATGGCCTTGCCGCCGCGCACGGCGATCTCGGCGACGGGTGTGCCGAGGCGGAGCGTGACGCCGAGCTCTTCGAGGAAGCGGACCAGGCCCTTGACGATGGCGGTCGTGCCGCCCTTGGCGAACCACACGCCCCAGGTGCGCTCGAGCCAGTGGATGAGGAGGTAGATCGAGCTGGTGGAAAACGGGTTGCCGCCGACGAGCAGCGGTTGGAAGGTGAAGGCCTGGCGCAGGCGCTCGTCCTTGATGTAGCGCGCGACGAGCTGGTAGACCGAGAGGTGGCTCTCGAGGCGCAGCATCGCGGGCACCGCCTTGAGCATGTCGAGCGGGCGCGAAAACGGGCGGTCGGCCAGGCGCGCGTAGCCGACCTCGAAGATGCGGCGGCTGTGATCGGCGAGGCGGCGATAGCCGTCGACGTCGCGTGGGGACAGGCGTGCGACCTCGGCGAGGATGCGCTCTTCGTCGCCGCGGTAGGCGAAGGAGGAGCCGTCGGCGAACTGCACGTCGTAGAAGGGGTCGACCGGCACGAGCTCGAAGTAGTCGCGGCTGTCCTTGCCGAAGAGCTGGAAGAGCTCGTCGAAGAGGTAGGGCGCGGTGACGACGGTCGGGCCGGCATCGAAGACGTGGCCGTCGCGCTCGAAGACGGCGGCGCGGCCGCCGGGCTGGTCGAGCGCCTCGCAGATCGTGACCTCGTAGCCGAGGTGGCGCAGGCGCACCGCGGCGGCGAGCCCTCCAAAGCCTGAGCCGATGACGATCGCGCGCGCCATGAACGTACCTCCCAGGCCTTCCTAATCACTTGGGACGCGGGTGGCAAGCAGGGTGAGCGTTTTGGACGATTTATTGCCGCTCAGAAGGCCTTCTTGAAGCCGAGGCTGATGAGGCCCGGGTTGTCGGCGTTGGGCAGGAGCTTGTCCGCCAGCGGGCGCCACATGATCGTCAGCGGCACGCCCTTCCAGTCGATCGACGCGCCGATCTTGATCTGCGCCGCCTGACCCTGGGTCCCCTCGACCCCGAAGATCCCTCCGAACTGCAGGTCCTTGTTGACCTTGTACATGGCGCCGATCTCGCCGCCGCCCTTGCCGAAGGCGCCGTCGACGATCGAGGCGTTGCCGCTCGCGTAGGCGGTGACCTTGCCGATCTGTTGTTTCAGGCTCGCCTCGAACACGTGCTGCGACACGTTGGCCGCGTGGGTGTAGCGGTAGCTGGCGACGAAGCTCGTCCAGTCGGGCTTGCTCATCGCGAACCGGGCGCTCAGGTCGATGAGCTCCTGGTCCTGGATCTCGAAGCGCGCGCCGCCTCCGACGCTGTACTTCATGCCGTCCTTCGTCCCACCGGCCTTGTGGCCGGGCCCGAAGTCGAGGTCGAACCCGGCGAAGACCTGGTGCGCGTCGAAGGTCCTAGCGGTGCCGCCCGCGTCGTCGTCCTTGTGGTGGTCGGCCAGATACTCCTGCGACAGCGTGAGGTTGCCGAACTTCTGCTTGGACCCGAGCTTGAGCTCGCCGCTGTTGAAGTCGTAGCTCACGCCGGCCGAGCCGAAGTGGGTCTTCGACCCGATCTGGGTGAAGAGGTTGGCGGTGGTCACGCCCGCGGCGTCGCGCTGGATGCCGCCGCTCGCCTTCTTGAAGTCGTCGGCGAGGTTGAACTTGAAGTGGTAGGTCGAGACCTCGCCGCCTTCGAGCACGATGCCGCCGCTGATGCCGTTGAGGCCGTCGGGCGACGACAAGAGCGCGCTGGCCGAGAACACGTCGGTCTTGCCGCCGCCGTCCTTGCCTTCCTTCTGCTCGTACCCGGCGCCGACCTCGACGACCTTCGTGGTGTCGCCCTCCTTGGCGCCCGCCTTCGTGCTCGGCACGGACTTGCTGAACGTGGCGCTCACCTCTTTGAGGGCGAGGTTCTGGATCTTGCCGAGGTCGTGTACGAGGCTCAGCGACTGCCCCTGGCCGAGCCCGACCTTGCTCTCTTTCGGCAGCTTCGGGTTCTGGCCGTAGGCGATGTAGCCGCCGACGAGCACGGCCTTGAGCAGCATCTCGGGGTTGCTCTTCACGGCGTCGAGGAACCCGGTGACGCCGAGCTTCTTCAGGAGGCGCTGGCCCGCGGGCGAGGCGACGAGCTCTTCGACCTGCTTGCCGATCCTGGCCTTGTACTCGGCCGCGAGCTTGTCGGTCATCACCTTCGCCGCTTCCTCCGACTGCATGTCGTCGACCTTCGCGAGCAGGCCGCTCGCCAGGTCGAACACCGCGTCGCTGCCTTGCTTGGCATAGCCGGCGATGGCCTGCGCCGAGGTCGCGTCATCCATGGCGGTGAAGAAGAGCTGGCCGATCTCGTCGCCGAACGACGCCTGATAGTCGGCGAGGACCTTGGCGCGCTTGTCCTTCTCGCGCGCCGTGAGCCCGTCCTCGGTGACGTCGCGCTCGCCGTCGGCCAGCGGCAGGGCGTACGCGGCGAGGACGAACGCCTGCTCCAGCTCGGGGTCGAGCTTGCCGGTGTCGCTGAACCCGCGGATGAGGATCTGGAGCCTCGCGAGCGCGTCGTTGAGCGGCTGCGGACGTCCGATCCACGGCTCCGCGTAGAGCGTATCGAGGAGCTTCGTGACGCTCTCGGGCTTGCCGTAGTCGGTGGCCTCGACCGCCGCGGCGAGCTTGTAGAGGCCGGTGCGGTCTCGCAGGATCTGCGCGAGCCTGGCGGCCTTGACCTTGGCCTGGGCCGGGTCGCCCGGCTCGGTCAGCGCCTGGCCTCGCGCATGGTCCATCCCCTTGGCCGAGGCCTTCGTGGTCGTCTTGACCGTGTGCTTCGCGGACGACGAAGTGTGGGACGCGCTCGCTCCGGGCTTCTGGTCGTAGGCCACCGTGGTCCGTCCTTCAGGTCGTCATGCGTCGGTGCTCGAGCTCGTGAACGAAGCGCGTTCGTTTCCGATCACGGTGTGGGTGCGAGGCAGCCGAGGGCGTCGATGCGCGCCTCGACGAGCGCGCGGCATGCGAGGTGCTCCTCCTCGGTGACGACCTCCTGCCGCTCCTCGAGCGCGCGGTCGGTGGCCGATGTCACCTCGTAGGCGCAGGCGAAGCGCTCTTCGGGCGAACGGTCGGGGTAGAGCAACGAAGCCGCGACGAACATCTCGTCGGGCCGGGGCTTCAACAGCCCGTAGTCGCCGATGGCGGTCCGCTGGGCGAGCAGGTCCGTGGCGGCCGCCGCGATCTCGCAGGTCGCGACGCCGTGCGGGTAGCGCTTGTGCCTGCCGATCGCGTCGACCTCGGTCGCGGAAAAGCACGGGCAGTCCGGCACGGGCCCGGCCACGCAGGCGCCCCGCCCGTCGCAGTAGCCGTCGTCGCAGCTCGCGCCGAAGGACAGGCCGACGCACGGACCCGCCGCCGGGGCGGTCTCGGTGGTCTTCGGCAGCGTCGACGTGAGGCAGTGGATGGAGCCCTGCGCCTCGATCGCCGCGGTCGCGTCGATCGGCACGATCGTCCGGTCGGGGTAGGCCTCGGCGAAGGTCGCGAGCGCGGCGGCCTCGCCCGCGTCGTGGCCCGGGTAGACCGGCACGAGCACGACGCCGTTGACGGCGACCGCGTTGGTGTAGGTGCGGAAGCGCCGGCGGCGATCGTTGTCCGGCATCGGGACGCGCCGCACCTCGAAGCCGTCATTCTCCAGGGCCGACGCCGCGACCTCGAGCACGAGCCAGTTGATGTCGTCCTGGGACTCGTCGTACTGGCCGACGATCGCCTCACGGTGGCCAGTGACGGTCACGAACATGTCGACGTGCCCCGTCGGCTCGCCGTCCAGCGGATCGAGCTCGATCAGCCGCTCGCAGCCATAGCTCGCGAGATAGAGCGCCTCGAGGCGAGCGAGGGTCGTGCCGCCGCGCGTGCGCACGGTGCTGCTGATGATGCAGCTCCCGGCGCCGTCGGCGAGGAGGTTGCCGCCCTCGGTCGCCAGCGCGGGGCGGCTCGACGGGAGCCCGCGCTCCAGCGCCAGCCGCGTCGGGAAGACGTCGTCCTCGTAGCGGCCCGGGTAGTAGCGCGTGTCGATGACGCGCTGGCCGCCGTCGAGGGTGTCGACGAGCTGGGGGCCCCAGTCGCGGACCCACACCGAGTCGAGCGTGATCTTCTTGAAGGTGACGGCGTCGGGGTCGACACCGCCGGCGGTGAGCTCGGACCGGAGGCGGGTCGCGTGCTTCGGGTCGGCGTAGAGGACCGTGACGGCCGCCTCGGAGAGGGATGTGCGGATGATGTCGACGAAGAGGTCGGTGAGGGTGTTCTGGTAGGCGAGGAAGAGCTCCGAGACCGGCTCGAACTCGCCCGGGAGCCGGAGCACGTCGTTGGGCGCCTCGGTGTACATGTACGCCCTCATCGAGTCGCGCGGGTCGGCCTCGTCCGCCTTGAGCGCCACCTCGTCGGCGGTCGGTCCCGCGGTGAGCAGCTCCGACGCCGGTGTGTCGGCGACCGGCTCGGCGGCGGAGTCGCAGCCGGGGACGAGCGCGGATGCGGCGATGAGGGGTAGCAGGAGCGCGCGCGCTGCGTCGGTTCGTCGCTTCGTCGGGGGCGTGGGCAGGTCGGGTCTCTCGTCCATGTCGTGATCCTTCGATCGTCTCGCGGGCGGACCGCGAGCCAGCGGACCGACCCGTTCGCAGCGCGACGCTAACACCCGGTTCGCGCGCTTCCGATGATCAACGCGCGCTTGTCAGAACGGTGACGGGATGGGAGCGATCCGGCGCGCGCGATGGCGGGGTGACCCCGCGAGCATGCGACGGGAGGCGGCTCGCCGCGCCATCGCCTCGTTCCGCAATGGTCGTGCTATCCTCCGCACATGCTGTCACGCCACTGCCGTCCTCTCGCGCTCGCTTGTCTCGTGGCGCTCGCCTTCCCGGCCTGCGGCGTCTGCGGTGGCGGTGCCTCCGCCGTCGACGACGCGAGCCGCGCTCTCGTCGACCTGGCCGCGGCCGACGCCCTCGTCACGATCGTCATCCGCCCCGAGCGCTGGCCCGCGCTGCGCGATGCTCTCGTCGCGCACGTGCCCGAGCGCCTTCGCGCGCCGCTCGCGAACCTCGCCTCACCCTGGGACGCGCCGGTGCTCCTGTCGCGGGGCGCGCTCTCGATCGGCGCGCTCGCGCACCTCGACAAGCAGCGCCCGATGGCGATCGGCCTCTTCGTGCAACCCGGGGGACTCCTCGACGCGGCGGCAGCCGTGGCCGCGGACGACGGCACGCATGGCCGGCAGATGCGGCTCATCCTGCCCGCGACGGACGCCGACGCGCTCGCGCGCGAGCTGCGCGACGAAGCGAAGCGCATGAACTGGGCCACCCTCGACGACGAGGCGATCGAGTCCTCGTTCGTCGCGATCTTCGTCGAGGGCGATCACGTGCGCCTCGAGGTCGTCACCGGCGCATACGCCCACGGCACGCGTGGAGACCACGGCGGCCTCGTCGACAGCGTGGCGCGCAAGCGCAAGCCGTCCGACGCCTGGCGCGATTCCTGGCGCCAGCGCCTCGCCGCGCGCCCGCGCACCGAGCTCCCGACGACCGCGGGGCTCGCGCACGCGCTCGCTCCGGACGCGGCCGTGTCCGCCTACGTGCAGACCCTGCGCCTGCGCGAGGCCGCCGGCGCGCTCGGCGGCAGCGCCGTCGTCGAAGCGCTCGCGTTCGTCGACGATGAGATGCGCGAGGTGCTGCGCGCGGTCGGCATCGGCGAGATCCTCACCGCCTGGTCGCTCGTCGCGCCCGAGCGCGCCTGGGTCGGCGACCTCGGCGCCCGCGTCGTCGCGCGCGACGGCCTCGCCATCGAGCTCGTCGCGTCGCTCACCGACAAGGGCGCCGACGCCTATCGCGCCGCCATGGACGGCGCCGGTCCGATCCCGCGACCCGCGAGCGGCGGCTTTTTCGGCGCGAGCCTCGGCCTGTCCCTCGGCGTGCTCGCGGACCGGGTCGAGGTGCCGCCGTCGTGGTCCGACGCGCGCCCCGAAGAGCTCGCCCGGG
>WYBB01000057.1 GCA_011526585.1 Deltaproteobacteria bacterium | reverse complement strand
CGCTGATGTTCTCGTCGGTGACGACGAGCTTCTTCGTGTCGATGGTGATCGTCGCGCGCCGCGAGATCCTCGGCAACCGCGTCAACCGCGCGATCGTCGGGCTGACGGGCGGCTTCTTCGTATTCAACCTCGCGCACCGCGCGGTGGCGCTGGTGATGGACGGCTCGCTCAGGTTCACGATCACCGTCGATGTGCTCGCCGCCGGGATCATCGCGGCGCTGGGCGCGCTGATCGTGTCGCCGCGCTTGTGGGTGGTGCCGCCGGCCTGCGCGGCCGGCGTGGTGGTGGCGACGCTGATGCCTCAGCTCGCGACGGCGAGCTTCGCGGTGTGCGCGCTGTTCCTGATCGTGATGATGTTGCGCGAGTGGGGACGCGACCCGACACGGATGTAGAGTTACTCATGTCGAATCCGGTCGCAGGACGTGTTCACTCGAGCGCGACCTGAGCTAGCATTCAGGGGTGCCACCCGTCACCGATCCCGACGGCGATTCTCAGGATGCGCTCCCGCCGGGGGAACGTGATGCGCGCCGGGCGCTGCACGAGCGGATCAAGGAGCTCAACGCGCTGCGACAGGCCGCGGCGCTCTTCTTGGAGGGCGGCCCGATCGAGAGACGCCTCGCCGATTTCGTCACCCTCCTCCCACCGGCGATGCAGTTCCCCGAGATCGCGACGGCTTGCCTCCGCTACCGGGAGCAGGTGTTCGCGACACCCGGACACCGGCCCACTCCCTGGGTCCTGCAGCGACATCGTGAATCGTCCGACGGAGGGATCACGATCGAGGTCGCCTACATGGAAGCTCGAGGGGATCCCGCGAGCGGCCCGTTCCTCGACGAGGAGAGGGAGCTCCTCGGCGCGATGAGCGACATCCTGTGTACGGCGATCGGACGGAGCCGCAAGGAGGCCGAGCTGCGAGAGCTCAACGAGCGCATGGAGCTCGCCTTGACGAGCGCCGGCATGGGGATCTGGGAGCTCGACGTCGCGTCCGAGACCACCCGCTGGTCGCCGCAGCTCTCGGCCATGAGCGGGCTCGCCGACGCGCACAGCGGCCCTTTCAAGGGACGCGAGGAGGTCGTGCATCCCGAGGATCGGAAGTACGTCTTCGAGCGCATCCAACGCGCCATCGAAGGCACCGAGGCGCTCGGCGAGCTCGAGTTCCGCATGCGGCACGTCGATGGTGGCTGGCGGCAGATCGCGGCTCGAGGTGTCGCCATCAGGCGTTCGGGGCAGACGCGGGCCGAGCGCGTGATCGCCGCCCTGGTCGACGTCACCGAGAAGCGGCGCTACGAGGAGGAGCTGCGGCAGGCCGAGAGGGTCGAGGCCCTCGGGCTCGTCGCGGCAGGGGTCGCGCACGACTTCAACAACGTGCTCACGGTGGTGATCGGTGGCGCCGGGCTCCTCATGGAGCTCCTGCCCGAAGGCGAGACCCGGGAGCTGGCACGCGAGATCCGAGGTGCGGGCGAGCGGGGTGTCGCACTCGCACGACAGCTGCTGTCGTTTGCGCGGCGCACGCCCTTCAACCCGACGCACTGCGACGTCAACGAGACCATTGATCGCCTCCACCCGCTGCTGGCTCGGATCGTGAGCGCCCCGGTCGAGCTCGCCGTCGACCTCGATCCCGCGATCGGGCCCGTGGGGTGTGACGCGAGCCAGCTCGAGCAGCTCGTGCTCAACCTCGTCGTGAACGGACGCGACGCGGTCGAAGGGGCCGGGCGCGTGTCCCTGACCACGCGACGCAGCGAGACGAACGGCTCGGCCGCGCGCGCGTTCTGCACCATCGAGGTGCGCGACACCGGCGTGGGCATGAACGAAGAGACCAGGGCACGGATCTTCGAGCCGTTCTTCACGACCAAGGATCCGAGCCGCGGTACCGGCCTCGGGCTCGCGCTCGTTGCGCGGATCGTTCGTCAGTGGCGAGGGCGGATCGAGGTCGACTCCTGCCCCGGCGCCGGATCGACCTTCCGGGTGAGCCTGCCGATCGACCAGGAGTGATCGCGCCTCACCCCGTCAGACCGGCCAGAGTGTCGCTCGCGAGGGGTTGTCGCGGTCGTAGAGCGCATAGACCTGGGCGCCGGCGACGCGATATTCGGGAGGCATGCGGAAGCGGGACACGGTGGCATCGTGAACGCGGCCGTCGGGCGTCGCATAACGGAAACTGATCTTGTGCGGCGAGCGACCGTTGACGCGCAGGCTGGTGTTGAGCCAGGCCTCGGTGACGACCGCGGGCGCGACCTCGCCGTCGCGGAACAGGCGCTTGGCGCGGGCGATGCGGGAAAAGCCGATGCTCGCGAGCACGGCGCCGATGGTGACGAAGATCAAGAGGAAGGCGGCCGCGCCACCCATCTGGGAGAAGGCGAAGGCGGACATGAGGAAGGGGATGCCGCCGAAGAGCAGGCCGAAGAGGCGGAAGAAGCTGGCGACCGGCTCGGCGCGGCCGACGAAACCGCGCGGGATTTCGCGCGGAGCGGGAGGTGGGGGATCGGCGACGCCGGGCGCGGCGACGCTGAGCTGATCGGCGAGGAGCTGGCCGATGCGACGCCCCATGGCACCGAAGGGCGCGAGGTGCTTCTCGAAGGCGTGTGCGCGATCGCTGCCGGAGCCGGGCGAGGTGGCTCCCCAGGCCGAGCCGCCGGCGCGCGGGGTGACGCGCCCGGCGATGACGTCGTCAAGGCGGCGCGCGAGCTCGACGGCGCTCCCGAGGCGGCGCGCGGGGTTGGTCTCGAGCATCTCGCCGAGCAGATCGGAGAGCGGTCCCGAGGTGACGTGCTCGCGCCATTGGAGCTGGTTCTGCTCGTCGAGGAGCTCCTGCGGCGGCTGGCGGGTGAGCATGGCGACGGTGAGCACGCCGAGCGCGTAGATGTCCGAGGCGGGTGTGGCGCGGCCCGCGAGCTGCTCGGGCGGCATGTAGCCGAAGGTGCCCGCCACGGTGGAGCCGTCGCCCGGCGTGCGCACGCTGTCCTTGACGGCGCCGAAGTCGATGAGCACCAGGCGGCCGTCGGCGCGGCGGCGCATCACGTTCGAGGGCTTGATGTCGCGGTGCACGACCGGCGGGGCGAGGCCGTGCAGGTAGACGAGCACGTCGGTGAGCTCGCGCACGATGGCGAGCACCTCCTGTTGCGAGAAGCGACGCGTCGTCATCTCGTGCTCGAGGGTGTCGCCGTCGATGAGCTCGGTGACGAGGTAGAGGCCGAGGTGGCGCCCTTCGCCCGCAGAGAAATCGTCGTAATATCGAGGAACTGCGTGATGGCTCAGCGTGCGCAGCACGGCGGCCTCGCGCGTGAAGAGGTCGTGGGTCTTGAAGTCCTCGAGGCGACGCACGAGGAGCTCCTTGATCGCCACCGGCTCGCGGTCGGACTCGCGCTCGGCGGCGAAGGTCGTGCCGAAGGCGCCATGGCCGAGGCGGCGCAAGAGGCGATAGCGTCCGTCCAGGCGCGGGTCGCGGCCGCAGGCGACGCACTCGGTGGCGAACCGTGGCGTGGTGGCGCCACAGTGGGCGCAGAGCTCGGTCTCGGTGTTGGCGGTGGGGTTCGTCATGGTCGGGGCGAGCTTGCGCCCGAGCGCGGCGGGAATCAATGGTCGCGGGGTGGGACGGGCTGGATGGGGATACGCGGGCTACAAGGAGATGCGCGCCATGATCGCGGACTCGACCGCGACGCCGTCGTCGCTCGGGAAGAGGTCGAAGCTCGCCGAGATGCCGGCTGGGCCGAAGGCGAGGCCGACGAGCAGCCGGAGGCCGACGTCGGGATCGGGCTCGAGCTGGATGGGCACACCGACGCCGAAGGAGAGCGAGGGGAGGACGAGCACCACCGGGGTGGCGACCTCGACGCGCGGGGTGATCGTCCAGCCGGTGACGAGATCGGCGTCGACGGAGAGGCCGGGCAGGATCCACTCGGCGAAGGCGACCTCGTACTCCAGGCGCACGCGGAACGAGCCGTCGCCGTTGAGGCGAGCGCCGATCCCGAGCATCGGCCCGCCGTGGTGGAAGACCTCGCCGGGGTCGTCGAAGGCGACGAGGCGGGTCGAGCCAGCGGTGTCGGCGGGGTCTTCGAGGCGCAGCACGCGCGCGCCGTCGGTCTCGCTCCAGGGTGGGTCTGCGGCGTAGGGCACGGGGCGCAAGGCGAGGTCGCGGTCCGCGAGCACGCGCAGCTCGAAGGTGTGGCGCGCGGCGCGGTGGGGTGGGTCGACGAGCTGGACGGCGAGGGCGCGCGAGGCGGCGGGGCGGCCGCGATGCAGGAGCAGGTGGCGCGCTTCGCAGGCGGGCACGAGCCACTCGCGCCCGAGCTCTTGCGAGGGAGGCACGCGCCGGGTGACGACGAGCGTGTGCTCGCCTTCGTCGATCGACAGCGCGATCGGCTCGAGGTCGAGGGGCGGCGCCGGGACCTGGATGGCGCGGTCGTCGAGGCGCAGCGCGGCGAGCTCGCCCGGTGCGTGCTCGACAGTGACGACGCCGGAGCCGGAGATGGCGATGCTCACGGTCGCGAGGCAGTGACCGCGGGACGCGAGCGCGCGGCAGTCGAGCTCGACGTGGTGGGCGCTCACCGTGAGCGCGCCCTCGAGGGCCGGCGGCGCGAGCGCGGGAATCCGGGGCGGCGGGATGGCGTGGGCAGCGGTGATCGGCGCGAGCAGGAGCGCGATGGCGATGAGGGCGCGCATGTACGCCGAGTAGCGCACGAGCCGACGCGCGACGCAATCGGCAGGGCTGCGCGGTGGATCAGAGGCGGTCGTGGTGGCGCTCCGGGTCGGCGCGCGCATCGAGACGGCGCTCGACCAGAGCGGCGCCGGTCATGACCAGGCCGACCGCGATGAGCCCGGTGGCGACGGGGTGCATGTCGGGTCCCATGAAGGACCCGCCGAGCAACGCGAGCAGGAGGCCCAACGCGACGAACGACAAACCCCAGAACAAGCGACCCATGGCCCACCTCGCTGTCCCATCCCACGTCGTGTGGTGATGCGACGGCGAGGACCACACGCCGGGCTCGGGTAAACCGCGGAGCGAGGCGTGGCCGTGGTGGGTCACTCGGTGGTGTGGCAGCCGAAGCAGCCGAAGCCCTTGTTGGTCGCGGGGTCGTAGGGCTGATCGCCGAGCATGGTGGCCATCGCCGGCACGACGACGTCCTTCATGAACTCGAGCGCCTTGGCCTCGGTCTTGGCGAGCTCCTGGAAACCCTCCGGGGTCTTGGGGAGCTTCTTGAGGTCGGGGTTGGGCATCTCGAACTTGCCCTCCTTGGCGCCCGGACCGTGGCAGGTGGTGCAGTTGACCTTGGCGAACTCCTCGGCGTCGAAGGACTGCAGGCGCGGGCGCATGACCGGGACGACGACCTCCTTCATGTGGGCCTTCTTCTCCTCCTCGTCCATGTCGGCCCAGGCCTTGGCGGGCGCGGTCGGCTCGGGCATCGCCGCGGCGGTTCCATCGGCGGCGGCGGCGTCGGCGGCGGCAGGAGCGGCGGCGTCGGCGGCGGCAGGAGCGGCGGCGTCGGCGCCGGCCTGAGCGGCGGCGTCGGCGGCGGGTGCGGCGGCATCGTCGGCCGCGGCAGGAGCAGCGTCGGCGGCGGCGGCGACATCGGCGGGCGATGGCGGCTCGGCGGCGTCCGGCTCCGGGGCGGGCGCGGCGTCGACCGGGGTCGGGGTGGTGGCCGGCGGCGCATCGGCCTTCTTGCCACAGCCGCCGATGACGATGATGCTGATGAACCCGAGAAGTGCGAGACGCATGAATCCTCCTTCGCCGTGACGGCGTAAGGAGAACTTAAGAGATCACGCTCCGACCATCAATCCCCGAGTGCCGCGCACGGATCGCATCGAACGTCTCGCGCGCTACTCCTTCTGGGATCCGCCGCCTTCTTCCTGAGGGCGCTCGATGCCGAGATAGGACATCCAGCGGGTGATCTGGCGCGGGTGCTTGCCGTAGATGCGGCCGACCTCGGTCTTGTTCCAGCCATGATCGACCAGGCAGCGCAGGAGCTCGTCGCGGGTCGGCGCGCGCGCGGGACCTGTCGCCTCGCGCGCGATCGCCGAGCCCACTGCCGCCGCACCCTCGCCGACGGACGGCGCGAGCGGGACCGTCACCTCCAGCGCGCGCAGGGCCTGCTCGACGTGCGCTCGCTCGACGGCCTCGCTCCCCGCGGCACGCGCGAGTGCGACCAGGCGCTCGATGAAGGCGTCGAGGGCGCGCACGCTGCCGGGCCACCGCTGTCGCGCGAGCACGAGCGCGACCTCCCAGCTCAGCGGGGCGTTCGAGGCGTGGCGTCTCAAGAGCGTGCGCGCCAGCGGCAACACGTCCTCGGGGCGCTCGTCGAGCGCGGGCAGGTGCACGTGGAAGCGGCTGAGGCGGTCGAGCAGGTCGGCGCGAAAGCGCCCGTCCGCGACGAGCGCCGGCAGGTCGCCGTTGGTCGCGGCGATGACGAGGCAGTCGAAGTCGACCGGAGCGCGCCCGCCCAGGCGCGTGACGCGACGCTCTTCCAGCAGGTTGAGCAGCTTGGCCTGCTCGGACAGCGGCAGGTCGGCGACCTCGTCGATCAGCAGGACCCCGCCGTGCGCGCGCTCGAAGTAGCCGGGGCGCGCCTTGACGTCGGTGGCGTACTTGTCGACCACACCGAAGAGATCGGCGGCGCTGGTCCCGTCGGCCAACGCCGGCGCCGGCACGTCGACGAAGGGCAGCGCGCCGACCGCGCGGCGCTCGGTCAGCAGGCGGTGCGCCTCGTGCGCGACGACCTGCTTGCCGGTGCCCCGCGGACCGGTGACGAGCAACGACTGCGTCACGCGCTTCTTGCGCTCGAAGCGCAGGGCGACCTCGGCGACGAGGAGCTTGAGCTCGTCGCGTACCCGGGCCAGGGCGTCGCTGACCCCGACCAGGAGCGAGTCGGGCGGGCTCGGCGCCGGGTCGTTCACGAGGCGCCACAAAGTGCGGCCGGTCCGGACGAGCGAGCCCGGAGCGAGCGTGACCTCCCCCTCGGCCTTGGTCTCGAGCGGGCGCAGTCGCGCAGGCTCGGCCGACCCGAGAGGTGACGAGACGTAGGTGCCATTGGCCGAGGTCCGCCAGCCTTCGGCGCTGGTGTCGGCGCCGTCGCGCAAGCTCACGCGCTCGCCGTCGCGCCAGACCGATGCGTGCTCGCGCGACATCCAGTCGTCTTCGTCGTGCCCCTCGGCGACGCGCTGGATCACGACCGCCTCGCCGCTCGCCGGGATCGCCAGGACGCGCCCGAGCGCGCTCGCCACCGGGCTCGCCATGACCACCAGGCCGAGGCGCGCATCGCGCGGCGCAGTGGCGGTCAGCGCCGATCGCTGGTCGGTTCGGTAGGTGGGTCGATCGCGCATGCCGGGGCGGTCTCCAGTGCTCGCTCAACCGCGTCGACGTTGCTCTGGCCGCGCAGGTCGGACTATGATTCGACGAAGATCCAAGAGGTCCATGGAACCCGAAGAGAAAATCTGCGAGCGGTGCCATCAGGTCAAGCGCGTCGCGAGCGACACCTGCCCCGACGACGGCGGCCGTCTGCTGGCCGTCGCCAACGAGCAGGCGCTCATCGGGCGCGTGATCGATGACAAGCTCACCCTCACCTCCGTGCTCGGCAAGGGCGGCATGGGCGTCGTCTATCGTGCCCAGCAGCACTCGATGGATCGCGAGGTGGCGGTCAAGATCCTGCACCCGAGCTTCGCCACCGACACCGAGGCGGTCCGACGCTTCCTCCACGAGGCGCGCGCCGCGACGCGGCTCGATCACCCCAACGTCATCACGGTCTTCGACTTCGGGCGCACCGACGACGGCCTCCTCTACATCGTGATGGAGCTGCTCAACGGCCACGGGCTCGGCGACGAGATCGAGCACGGCCCGATGGAGCCCGTGCGCGCGGTGAACATCCTGACGCAGGTCTGCGACGCGGTGCATCACGCCCACGAGCGTGGGCTCGTGCATCGCGACCTCAAGCCCGACAACGTCGTGCTCGTGCAGAGCTCGAGCCTGCGCGGCGACTTCGTCAAGGTGCTCGACTTCGGCATCGCGATGATGCGCTCCTACGATGGGATCGAGCGCATCACCCGCACCGGCGCGGTCTGCGGCACGCCGGGCTACATGTCTCCCGAGCAGGTCCTCGGCGACGAGGTCGACCCGCGCAGCGACGTCTACGCGCTCGGCATCATCGCCTACGAGCTCCTCACCGGCATGCACCCGCTGCCGGCCGACACCGCGATGCGGCAGATGCTGGCCCACCTCGAGACGGTGCCTCCGCGCATGAGCGCGCTGGTGCCGGGGCTCATGGTGCCCGAGGCCCTGGAGAACGCGATCGCGCGGGCGCTCGAGAAGAAGCGCGAGCACCGCACCGAGACCGCGCTCCAGCTCGCCAATGAGATGCTGGCCGCCCTCGGGATGAGCGATCCTCATGGATCATCGCCGTCACCGGTGCGCTGGCCGAGCAAGCCCCCGACCTCGGGCGCGTCCCACGTCTCCAGCGGCGCCTCGCGCGAGAAGAGCGGTCGCGGCCTGGCCGATACCGCGCGCGCCACCGCGTTGCCCACCCCTCGGGCGGAGCCCGCGCGCTGGCGGGCCTATCTCCCGCACGCCGGGATCCTCGCCGTGCTCGTGCTGGCCGTCGTCTTCCTCGCGTCGCGCACCGGCGACGACAAGGTGGTGTCGCCTATCGATCCCGTGACCGCCGCGTCGACCACCGCGCCGCCGGCCCCCGCGCCGGCCCCGGCGCCAGCGCCCGCCAGCGCCACTGCGCTCGAGCCCGCGCCACCAGCCCACGAGACCGCGACGCCGCCGCCCTCCGCGCCCGAGCCGGCCCCCGAGCCCGCGAGCGCACCTGCCCCCACGCCCGAGCCGGCTCCCGCGCCCGAGCCCACGCCTGCCTCAGCGCCCGAGCCCACCCCGGCGCCGCGCCTGATCGCGCTCACCTCCATCCCCACCGGCGCGCTCGTCTCGCTCGACGGTCGCGAGCTGGGCACGACCCCGCTCGACGTCCCGCTGCCGCCCGCGGGCTCCACCGCCAGCCTGCTCATCAAGAAGCCCGGCTATCGCCCCGAGAACCGCGTGCTCGACGCGACCGCCACCGATCTGCGCGTGACCCTCACCCGCGCCAACGTGACCGGGCGGCGCAGCGACGCGCCCCCCATCATCAAATGAAGCCGGATCAGATCCTCCGGACGACCTCGCACGCCCTGCGCCCCGCGCCTCCCCCACCGCCTTCCCCCCCGTCACCTCCCCTCCCGACTCCACCGCCGACGACCACGACCGCCACGCGCGGCAAGCCGTGGGTCCCACCGACCCTGGTCACCGCGCTGACCGCGCTCTGGCTCACCCTCATCGCGCTCGCGCCCGACCAGTGGTGGCCCTTCGCCCTGCCCTACCTCGCCTGCCTCGTCATCGCGGCCACGCCGCGCTTCTCACCCGGGCGTGCCCCCGGGCCGACCCTCTTGACGGCCCTGGGCACGGCCGCCGTGCTGCCCGTGCTCGTCATCGCCGTCGACCTGCTCGGCCTCGTGCGACCGCCGCCCGCCATCGCCATCGCCGTCACCGTCGCCGCCGTGCTCGCCGCGCTCACGGCCGCGCTCACCGCCCGCCCCGCCGCAGCCGTTCGCGTCACTGCCGCGCCCGACACCCCGTCGTCGTCGCCGCCCGAGCCCGCGCCCGCGCGCGCAATGGGTCGCTACCGCCTCGTCGCCAGGCTCGGCATCGGCGGCATGGGCGAGGTGTGGCGCGCCGAGCACGACACCCTCGCGCGCCCCGCCGCGCTCAAGCTCATCCGCCGCCAGCGCCTCGAAGACCCCGCCCTCGAACACGAGATCCTCGAGCGCTTCAAGATGGAGGCCGAGGTCACCGCCCGCCTCACCTCACCTCACACCGTGCAGCTCTACGACTTCGGCGTCACCGCCGACGGCGTGCTCTACTACGCCATGGAGCTCCTCGACGGCATGAGCGTGCACCAGCTCGTCGAGCGCTACGGCCCGCTCGACCAGGCGCGCTGCGCCTTCCTGCTCCGCCACGCCTGCCACTCCCTCATCGAGGCGCACGACGCCGGCCTCGTGCACCGCGACCTCAAACCCGAGAACCTCTTCGTCGCGCGCCTCGGCCGCGACCACGACTTCCTCAAGGTGCTCGACTTCGGCCTCGTCAAGGAGCTCGACGACGCCCCGCTCGACCCACGCGACCGCCGAAACCGCCACCGCCTTACCATCGCCGGCGCCCGCCCCGGCACGCCCGGCTTCATGGCCCCCGAGCAGATCACCGGCGCCGGCCCGCTCGACGCACGCGCCGACGTCTACGCCCTCGGCTGCGTCGCCTACTTCATGCTGACCGGCACCGCGGTCTTCCACGGGCGCGTCGAAGCCCAGATCCACTTCGCCCACGTCAGCACCGACCCCGAGCCCCCGAGCAAACGCCTCGGCCGCCCGGTCCACGCGGGGCTCGAGCAGATCCTCATGCGCTGCCTCGCCAAGGACCCGGCCGCGCGCCCCACCACCGAAGCGCTCGACGACGCGCTCGCCACCCTGGTCTTCGAGCCCCCCTGGTCGCAGGCCCGCGCCCGTGCCTGGTGGCTCGCCGTCACCGAGCGCCCCCGCGCGCGCGCCAACGCCGAGACCGTCGACGTGCCGCTCACTCGGGCCGCCACGACAGCGGCGGATACTTGAGCGCCTCGTCGACTCCAAGCGCCCGATCCATCACCCGGATCACGTCGAGCTCTCCACCGAAGAAGCCCGGCATGTCCGGCCTGCCTCCGCGCCCGATGAAGAACGGCCCACCCGCCGTGTCCGGGCTCGGCCCGCCCGCCGGCGTCACGCTCGCGCTCGCCCCCTCCAGGCTCACGCTCAAGGTGCGCGGATCCTCGCGATAACCACCGCCGATCGCCGCCCACTGCCCGACACCCACCGCGCCCGCGCTCTGCGCCATCTGCCCGCTCATCCCGAGCGGTCGGATGTGGTGCTGCACCGTCCCTCCCGCCGCCAGGCGCAGCGCGAAGTTCAGGCTCACATCGCTCGGCGGCGTGCCCGTTCCCGGCCGCTCGATAAGCGTCTGCTCCGCCGTCGTCGCCGCCGGCCGCACGCCGACCTCGACGTTCCACGCAGCCAGTCCGAACGCCCCGGCCGGATCGATGCGCAGCTCCGAGGCCACCCCATCGAACCCGAGTGCCAGGCCGCCGTCGATCCCCGCGGCCCACGACCACGCCCCCTCGCCGAGCCCGAGGTGATATCCGTCCTGCCCCAGATCCGGCACCACCCCGCGCACGACCCGATCGAAACGCCAGCTCGCCACATATCCCGTACAGCGCGAGACGAGCGCGCCACACGCGTTTACCGCCGGCGCGACCACCTCGGCGTTGCCCGCGCGCAGCGCATACTCGCCCAGCGCGTGACCGCCAGCGCCACCGCCACCAGCCGTGCTCGCCAGGAAGCGCACGTGCGGCAGGCGCGGCCACGCCCTGCCGAACGCATAGCCCACCGGCCGCGCGACACGATGCAGCACGAGATCGTCGATCACCACCGCGCTCACCCGCGGCGGCTCGCCCCCCTCTCCGGGCGGCGGTGGCCGATGCAGCACGATCACCGCGCGCATCTCGTCCGCCGGCGTGCCGCTCGACGCGACCTGCGCATCGACGACCCCATCGATCACCACGCGGTGTGCGCTGCCATCGTAGCTCGCCATCACGTGGTGCCACCGATCGTCCGCGATCGAGGTCGCACCCCGCGCGCTCGCCACGCTCGTCGAGAAGTCGACCCGTCCCTCGCAGAGCCGCAGGACCCACCCCTGCTCGAGCCCGCCATCACCGTCCTGCGCCACCAGCACGATCGCGCCGTCGTCGTCGCCCGCGCACGCCGTCGCCGCTTCCGCCGCATCGACCTTCATCCACAGCTCGATCGTCAGCGCCTCGCCCCACGCCGGCCGTCCGCCCGCCAGGCTCCCCGGCCCCGGTTGCACCGCGCGCACCGCGCCCCCCGGGTCGCCGAACGCCCCGACCTCGGCCTCGAGCACGATCCCCTCGCTGACCTCCTCGAAGCCGCTCGCCGCCCAACGCGGCGCGAGGCTCCCCCCGTCCAGCGGCCACACGCCGAGCACGTCCTCGACCTCCGCGCCGCTGTCGCCATGCGGTCGCCGCCCGATGATCTCGCGCGCCACCATCGCGCTCCCGCCCAAGGCGACCCGCAGATCGTCGAAGTCCACCTGCGCCTCCGGCATCAGGCGCGCCCCGAACGGCCGTCGCAGCTGCACCACCGCGCGCACCTCGCTCGGCTCCAGCACGCGCCCCATCACGACGACCTCGTCCCCGAGCGGCGGCGGCCCGAAGCCCTGACCCTCCGGCGGGAAGAGCGCGCCGACGAAGAAGCGCTCGCTCGTGATCTGCAGCGCCACCGGCGTCTCGACCGCCGTGACCACCCCATCGACATAGACGATCGCCCGCCCCGCCTCCTCGTCCCACGTCAGCGCCAGATGCTGCCAGCCGCCCGCGCGCGCGCTCAGCGCCACGTCCGCACCGCCCACCCGCGCCACCCAGCGCCCGTCACCGACCCCGAGCGCCAGCTCCGGCTCCTCCATGAGCTCGGGCGTGAAGCCGACGAGCCAGTACGCCGCCGTGCTCGGCACCGCCTGGTCGACGTAGAACCAGCCCATCACCGAAAACGATTTGGATCCAATGGCTTGTGCCGCACCCGCGTAGCGCGGCGCGACCTCCAGCGCCTGCCCGTAGCCCGTCTGTCCCGTCAGGTACTTGTCCGCCACCGGCGGCCCTTCGCTCAGCGCATAGCCCGTCCCAGCCGCGTTCTCTCGCGCGCCATCGAACGCGAAATACGCCAGCAGCGCCTCGTCCTCGAGCGACCCGTTCACCAGCGCGATCTCGACCGGCTCGTCCTTGCGCGCCCACGTGCTCGCGCCACCGGGTCGCCCCTCCCGCGCCCAGCCGAGCGGCGCCCCCATGGCCTCACCCGCCCGCGCCGGCTCGAACAGGTGGATCGCCTGCACGGCCGGCAGGCACGCCGCGCTCAGCAGATCCTCCTCACGCGTACACTCGCCGCCGCCATCGGCGTCACCGTCGACGTCACCGTCGGCATCACCTGCGGTATCACCCTCGGTATCACCGACCTCCCCATCGGCGTCGCCGTCCGGCCCCAGATCGCCCACGTCGGCGTCGACCTCCTCCGCGACCTCGTCGCCGTCCGCGGGCGTCGACGTGTCGATCTCGGCCACGTCGACCTCACCCACGGTCCCGTCTTCGCTCGTCTCTGCGCCATCGCTCGCGTCACCCGCGCCGAAGATATCGGCGAGCTGCTCCTCCGTCAGCGGTGACACCGACTCGAGGCACCCGCCGAGGCCCACCCCGCCGAGCACCACCACGACCCACCCCGCCACGCCCCTGCCGCCATCGCGTATCATCAGAACGTCGCCCCCCCGACCACGACCGCACCGCCCGAGACCGGCACGACGTGCACCGCGCCCTCGTCCTGCGCGACGCTCTCATCGAGCAGCAACAACACCACCCCGGTCGCCACCGCCGCTCCGCCGGCCACCCACAGCAACTGACTCACCAGCGCCCGATCCGACGCCGCCCCGTCGAGCTCTTCGTAGCGCTCGCGGTAGCCTTCGAGGCCCAGCTCCCGCACCCGCTCGGCGTCCTGATTGAGCGCGCGCACCTCGTCGTACGTGTCGTCGGCCCATGCGTGGAACCCCGCGCCGACGCCGACCAGCACCGCGCCGCTGGCGACCATGATCCACCCCGCCGTCGTCAGCTCGCTCTTCGTCACGACCGGCGGCGCCGCTTCGAGCGTCACCACCTCGCGCGCCTCCTGCCCGCCCACGACACGCACCGAGCGCACCGCGTCGACGAACCCCACGTGGCTCACCCGCACCTCGACGAGCCCCTCGTCCACCTCGACCGGCCCGAGCGGCAGGACCCCGAGCACGGCCCCACCCACCGTCACCGTCGCCCCGACCGGCGTGCCCTCGATCCGCAGAGAGCCGCGCACCACCTCGGGCGCGACCACGACCTTCGCCAGCTCGATGCGCCGCTCGGTCCGATCCCCGATCGGGTGCGCGACCTCCTCGCGCAGCGCCTCGAACCCCTCGGCCTTCACCTCGATGACACTCGTCGCCGCCTTCACCCAGGCGTCGTACGGCGGCTCCCAGCGCTCGCCATCGCGCCGCACCTCGGCCCCGGCCGGCACGCCGACCAGGACCAGCCACGCGTGGTCCCGATACAGGAGCGCGCGCACCTTGCTCCTCAGCTCCGCCACCAGGCCGAGGTACTTGTCGGGCGGCCCGAGCTGGTCGACCCGCCTCAGCGCCTCCCACGCGTCCTTGCCGTCCTCGACCTCGTAGGAGGTGTTCGCCAGGTTGTACGCGTACTTCCAGTTCGGCTCGAGCTTGAGCGCGTCGCGCCACAGCTCGATCGCCTGCCGCAAGCGCCCGGCCTCGTGCGCGGCCACCGCCGCGTCGTGCAGCCGCTCGGCCGGAGTGGGCTGTGCCGCCCGCGCGCTGCGTTCGGGCAGTCCCGCCACGGCCGCCAGCGCGATGACCATCGAAAGCAACGTGTACCTGATCATGGCGTCAGGATAGCCCGCCGACATCACCCCGGTCCAGGTGCGCCCCCTCCCTCGAGTGGCTCGACAACAGCCACCCGAAACACGAACGCCACCTTCCCGGCGCCGTGAACCCCGCTGTAGAAGATCACCAGCGGCGCCCCGATCACCACCGTCTGCCCGCCGACGTTCGCGTCGGACATCCACACCAGCGCCTCGCCGTCCGCCCCGCGCCGCACCACGTCCATCGCCCCGTGCTGCAACACCTCGTAGCGCGCGCCGCTGCCGGTCGTGAACGCCGCCAGCTCCTCGAGCAGATAGCCTCCGTCGGTCCCGAGCCGCTGCTGCAGCTCGCGCGCCACGTCCGCCGCCAGCTCGTGCAGGTCGGTGCGCGTCTCCTCGGCCGCGTTCTGCGCCGCGTCGACCAGCACCCGGAAGCGCGTGAGCCCGACCCGCACCGGGTCGTCCGCGATCGGCTTGGCCTCGTCCTCGGTCGGCCCGTAGAGCTTCGGGCGCCCGGGCGTCACGCCATCGTCGGGCGGCAGCTCGGGTCCCGCCGCGACGATCAGGAGCTCGCTCGTGCGGAAGCGCTCGGCCAGCCACACCGCGTTGCCGAGCAGGATCGGCTCCTTGAGCCGCACCATGCCGTCGCTGCGCCGCCCGCCCCCCGGCCGCGCGCTCGCCCGATAGGTGTAGGGGCGCGACCCGTCCGGCAGCGGCCGCCCCAACTCGAGGAACGAGCCCGTCGCCGTCATCGCCAGCACCGCCACGTCCTCGTCGGGCGCCACCTTGCGCACCATGTCCATGCGCGCTTTCAGCACCCGCTCGCCGAACTGCATCATGCACACGATCAGCTCGCGGCTCCTGAGATCCCACGCCACGCGCGTGCCCTCGGTCGAGTCCACCGAGCGCGGCTCGCCCATGAGCTCGTTGGGGAAGCGGCGCTCGAGCGCGAAGCGCTCCTCGTCGCTGAGCAGCGTGAAGTAGGTGAGCCCCAGGTGGAAGATCATGCGGTCGTCCGGGCTCGCCGACAGATAGCGCTGCTCCAGCGCCTCCATGTCGGCGAGGCGGACCGGCAGCGGGATCGCACGCGCCGGGGCCTCCTTCGTCGTCGTCGGGTCGTTCATCGCGGGTGTCCTCGGTCGGCTGTCCGGGACGAGCGCGCTGTCCCGGACACCGGGCCACCTTATCACGGCAATCCTCGTGCGGCGCGTGCTCGGAGCCATCCATGGACCAGCCTCTCCGCAAGGCACGTGCCACCCGGCGAGCGTCCGTGTATCGTCACGCCCGCCCGCATCGCACGTCGAGGCACCGCCGATGACGACACCCTTATTCACAGTCCTCGCGCGGCCGCGCGCGCTCCTGAGGCCTCTCGGATGAGCTCCGCCCCGACCCAGCCGCCCCCTCCCGCGCCGCCCCCCAACGCCGATCGCATCGTCGCCCTCGGCCCGATCCGCCACGCCTGCCACGCCTGCGGCTCGTGCTGCACCGGCTGGCGCGTCAAGATCGCCGACGTCGAGCGCGACCGCATCCTCGCGCACGCCGCCGCCCTCGGCGTGCCTGATCCGATCGATGCGGCCGGTCCGAGCGGGGGCGCCGCGCTCCGCACCGAGAACGGCGCCTGCGTCTTCCTCGGCCCCGATCGCCTCTGCCGCATCCACGCCCGCTTCGGCGGCGACGAAAAGCCCCTCGTCTGCCAGGTCTTCCCGCGCCTCGCCGTGCGCGGCGAGGACTTCGTGCGCATCGGCGCCGACCCCGGCTGCTCATCGACCTGGCGCACCTGGCGCGACGGCCCCGAGCTCGACTTCCCGCTCGTCGCCGCGCCCAAGCTCACGGCGCTGGCGCCCGAGCTCGCCCAGACCGAGCGCTCCCTCATCCAGCTCTGCAACACCCCGAACATGACCCTGCCGCGCCTCGTCGGCGTCGTCTCCGGCCAGCAGCACGCCCCGAAGTTCCCGCCCGGCTTCCTCAAGCGCCTGCTCGCGCCGATGAAGCACCTCGACTTCCTCCTGACCCACCCCGACGCCGGCCCGCTGCTCGTCGCCGATCTCGACAAGGCCACCACCTTCATCCGGCTCGTCGACGCCGATCGCCCCCCGCGCCTCGAGATCTCCAAGGAGATGTCCGCGCTCTTCCTCGAGACCCTGCAGCGCACCCTCTTCCTGCGCATCGGCGACGAGGCCCTGCCCCCGATGGGCAAGCTCGTGCTCTCCATCGCCGGCGTCGTCGCCTGCGCCTATGCCTACAAGACCCCCGAGCGCTTCGGCCGCGCGCTCGCCGCCTGGTCGCGCCTCTCCCGCGTGCCCGGCTTCTGGGAACCGTTCATCCCCGACGTCGACGCCGCCCGCTACATCATGACCGGAGCGCGTGCTTGATCCCCATCCACCCGCTCCACGCCGCCGCGTTCGCCCTCGCCCTCGCCGCCGCCTCCGCGATCGCCTGCGGCAAGTCCGCCGCGCCGACCGCCGACCCGCCGCCCACGACCCCCAACGCCTTCCTCGCGCGCGGCACCCCGACCTTCGTGCTCGGCACCCTCGGCGACGCCCGCGCCGACCGTGACCTGCGCGGCCAGGTCGAGCTCGTGCGCCAGCTCTTCTTCCCCGACGCGCCGCTCGTCACCGACGACGCGCTCGCCGACGACCTGCCCGACCACCCCGTCGTCTACGGCGGTCCCCACGTCAACGCGCTCGTGCGCCGCCTCGCCCCGGGCCTGCCCTTTTCGCTCGGGCCCGATCGCCTCGTCATCGGCGAGCACACCCTCGCCGGCCCCGACCTCCAGCTGATCACCGTCCTGCCCGCGCGCACCGAGGCGCCCTCGCACCCCGAGCTCCTCCTCTACGCCGGCACCGGCACACCCGGCGTCGCCGAGATCAACGCCGTCACGCGCGGCGACTCCCCGCTCGTCGTCGCCGACGCCTTCGGTCCACGCCTCACGGGCCGCTGGGTGCGCGGCCCCGACGGCGCGCTCGCCCCGTCGTTCGATCCGCCCGCGCGCCGCATCGCCTGGCGCGACCTCGAGCGCACCTACGCGCGCTATCGCTTCCCCGCCGAGATCGGCGCCGCCGACAACGAGGGCGAGCTCATCGTCGAAGCCGAGCGCGGCGTCGCCCGCGCCCTCGAGCGCCTCGGCCTGCCCCCCGCCACCACCCCCACCCTCACGCTCTACGTCTACCCCGACCTGCGCTCCAAGCAGGCGCTCACCGGCAACGCCGCCGACGGCCACGCCGTGCCGGTCGCCCACGCCCTGCACATCATCGGGCGCGCCGACGTCGCGCGCATCGCCGATCTCGTCGCGCACGAGGCGACCCACGCCCTGGCCTGGTACGCCTTCGGCGCACCCGGCACCCCGCTCCTCGGCGAGGGCCTCGCGGTCTGGGTCGCCGGCGGCTACGGCGGCGTGCCCCTGACCGAGTGGCGCGCGCGCCTCGACGGCGCCCGCCACCCTCCCTTGCGCGAGCTCCTCGGCCCCGCCTTCCGCAAGACCCCCGAGCGCATCGTCTATCCGCTCGCCGGCCTCGTCGTCGAGGCCGCGGTCACCCAGCGCGGCCTCGCCGCGGTCACGAGCCACCTCTACGGCGCCACCGCCGCGACCTGGAACGACGCCTGCGCGCGCGCCGGTCTCGACCTCACCACGCTCGAACAAGCGCTGCCCTGATCACGCCGAGGGAGCGACGGAGGTGGGATGCCTCCGCAATCCTTTCCGCAGGCGAGGCCGCTCGCCCGAGCGGGCTCGGCGAGGACTGGTTGCGGAGGCGCCCACCCCGGCGCGACCGCTTGCGTCGCCGACCACGACGACCCCTGATCAGCCCTCGTCTTCTTCGTCGATGTCGATGTCGTCGATGTCGAACTCGAGGTCGTCGACCGCCAGCGACCCACCGCCGCCGTCGCCGGTCGGCTCCGCGGTCCAGCCGAGGTAGCGGCCCTTGGCCTTGGGCGCCTTGGACTCGAGCACGAAGCTCACCTTGATGATGTTGTCCACGTCGAGCGTGGTCTTCTGGATCCCGACGACCGTCAGGTCGGGCTTCTTGCCGACGGTGTCGATGTCCTCGAGCTCGAGCTTCTTCATCAGCTCGACCAGCGCCTCGGCGCCCTTGGTGATCGTCGTCGAGACCCGGTGCATCACGCGGTGCTCGGCCTTCGGATCGGAGTTCTGCTCGAGCAGCTTGCCGATGATGCGCCCGTCCTCGATCGACCGCCACTCACGCGGCCCCGGCAGGAGCTGCTCGTAGCCCTTCCAGCCACCGTCCTCGCGGCTGATGAAGAGGAGCTCGGTGCCCATCGAGGCGCGGATGCGATCGTCGAGCCCCGACGGCCGCCGCGGGAAATAGAAGAGCAGGTCGCGGTTGCCCTGGCCCTGGCGTCGCCCCACGTAGAGGCCGTCGCGCTGCTTGGTCACCTCGCGGATCCGGTTCTCGACCGCGTTGAGGCGCTCCTCCTCCTCTTCGGAGGGCAGCCCGTCGGCGTTCTTGTTGGTCATCGGGATCCGGATCCCGAAGAACCAGGGGTGCGACTTGAGCGGGAAATCCTCGCCGTGGCCGAGGTCGAGGAGCACCTCGTAGATCGCCTCCCCGACCGTCACCTTCCACATCTCGTACATCGGCGCATACGCCATGCTCTCACCCACCTGATCCGTCGGCCGCCTGGCCTGAGGTCATTGCGTCCCTGTCTATTTGTGCAGCGCGCGCCGCGCGCAGTCGAGCGCCGCCTCGCGCACGACCTCGCTCAAGGTCGGGTGCGCGTGACAGCTCCTCGCCAGGTCCTCGCTCGAGGCGCCGAACTCCATCGCGACCGCGACCTCGGCGATGAGATCACCCGCGCGCGCGCCGATGATGTGACAGCCGAGGATGCGATCGGTCTCGGCGTGCGCGAGCATCTTGACCATGCCCTCGCTCTCGCCGAGCGCCAGCGCCCGCCCGTTCGGCCCGTACTTGAAGCGCCCCTTGACGAACGGCACCCCCGCCTCGCCGAGCTCTTCCTCGGTGCGGCCGACGCCGGCGATCTCCGGGTGCGTGTACACGATCGACGGGATGGCGTCGTAGTTCACGTGCCCGTGGCCGCCGGCGAGGATCTCCGCGACGGCGATCCCCTCGTCTTCCGCCTTGTGCGCCAGCATCGCGCCGCGCGTCACGTCGCCGATCGCGAAGATCCCGGCGACGTTGGTCTGGAACGCGTCGTCGATCGCCACGCGCCCGCGCTCGTCCAACGCCACACCGACGTCCTCGAGCCCGAGCCCGGCGGTGAACGGTCTGCGCCCGACCGCGACCAGCACGCGATCGCCGACGATCTCGTGGGCCGCCTCGGACTTGTCGAGCCAGCGCACGACCACGCGCTCACCCTGCACCTCGGCGCCGGTGACGCGCGCACCGAGCACGAAGTCCAGCCCCTGCGCCTTCAAGGTGCGCTCGGCCGCCCTGGCGATCTCGCCGTCGACCCCCGGCAGGATGCGCTCGAGATACTCGAGCACCGTCACCTTCGCCCCGAGCCGCGCCCACACGCTGCCGAGCTCGAGCCCGATCACCCCGGCGCCGATCAGCACCAGGTGCTCGGGCACCTTCGGCAGCTCCAGCGCACCGGTCGAGTCGACGATGCGCTGGTGATCGATCGTCACCCCGCGCAGGCTCGACGGCACCGAGCCGGTCGCGATCACCACCGCGCTCGTCTCGACCACGCGCTCGCCGCCGTCGGCGCCGGTGACCACGACCCGGTGCAGCCCGCCTTCGCCGCTGGCGATCCGGCCCATGCCGCTCAAGCGCGTGATCTTGTTCTTCTTGAAGAGCAGCTCGACCCCGCCGGTGAGCTGCGCCACGATGCGCTTTCGCCGCTCGTGCATCACGTCGAGGTCGAAGCCGACCTCGCTCACCTTGACGCCGTGCTCGGCCAGCGAGTGCCTGGCGGCCGCGTAGCGCTCGGAGCTCTCGAGCAACGCCTTGGACGGGATGCAGCCGACGTTGAGGCAGGTGCCGCCGAGCGTCGCGTCCTTCTCGACGCAGGCGGTCTTGAGCCCGAGCTGCGCCGCGCGGATCGCGCACACGTAGCCGCCCGGCCCGGAGCCGACGACGACCACGTCGAAGCGTTCGATTTCACTCATCGATTTCCCTCGCTCCCGCGCGCGCGGCGCTCAGATCTCGAGCAGCATGCGCGCCGGATCCTCGATGCACTGCTTGACCTTGACCAGGAAGCTCACCGCCTCGCGCCCGTCGATCAAGCGGTGGTCGTACGAGAGCGCGAGGTACATCATCGGCCGCACCTCGACCTTGCCCGCGACCGCCACCGGACGGTCCTCGATCTTGTGCAGCCCGAGGATGCCGACCTGCGGCGGGTTGAGGATCGGGGTCGAGAGCAACGAGCCGTAGACGCCGCCGTTGGAGATCGTGAAGGTACCGCCGGCCAGATCCGAGAGCGCGAGCGTGTTGCTCTTCGCCTTGTCGGCGAGCTCGGCCAGCGTCTTCTCGAACTCGGCGAACGACATCTGATCGACGTTCTTCACGACCGGCACGACCAGGCCCTTGCCGCCGCCGACCGCCACGCCGATGTTGTAGTAGTGCTTGTAGACGATGCTGTCGTCGCGCACCTCGGCGTTGACCGACGGGAACGCCTTGAGCGCCTCGATCACCGCCTTGGCGAAGAAGCCGGTGAAGCCCAGCTTGACGCCGTGGGTCTTCTCGAAAGCATCCTTGTACGTCGCGCGCAGCGCGAGGACCGCGCTCATGTCGACCTCGTTGAAGGTCGTGAGGATCGCCGCCGTTTGCTGCGCTTCGACCAGACGACGCGCGATCGTCTGGCGCAGCTTCGACATCGGCACGACCTCCTCGGGGCCGGTGCCGTCACCCGTGGGCGGCACGCTCGGGGCCCGCCCCGTCGTCGTCGCCGGTGCCTTGGCGAGGACCGGCGCGCTGTTGCGATCGGCGAGGTAACGCAGCACGTCCTCCTTCAGGAGCCGTCCGCCCGGTCCGCTCGCCGGGATCTGCGCCGGGTCGAGGCCGTTCTCCTCGACGAGCCGCCGCACCGCGGGCATCAGTACGTGCTCCGCGGCCGGCCCTTGTTGCGACCGTTGGGGCGCCTCTTGTTGCGCGCGCAGGGGCGGCCCTTGTGGCCGCCCGGAATCAGGTTCTGGCGCCGGCGCGGGAGCGGCGCTCGGCTTGGCGACTGCGGCGCTGCCGCTCTCGTCGATGCGCGCGATCACCGCGCCGATCTCGACCGTGTCGTTCACCTTGGCGACGTGCTCGACCATCACGCCGGCGATCGGCGAAGGCACGTTGACGGTGATCTTGTCGGTCTCGAGCGCGACCAGCTCCTGGTCGACCTTGACCATCGCGCCGATCGGCACCAGCCACTCGACGACGATCGCCTCGGTGATCGACTCACCGACCGGGGGCACCTTGACATCCGTGGCCATGAAAACTTCCGGGCAGACGATGGTTGGAAAGGAAGGGACCCGCCTCAGCGGGCGAAGGTGCGCTTGAGCAGGTCGTCCTGCTCCCACTGATGCGCCTTGGGCGAGCCGGTCGCCGGCGACGCGCTCTCGGGGCGGGCCGCCCAGCGCACCGGCAACGCACGCCCCTCGGCGCCGCCGAAGAGGCGCGTGAGGATCGGGTGCAGGTAGTTGAGCGCGCCCATGTTGGCCGGCTCCTCCTGACACCAGACGATCTCGTCGAGCGGCTGGCCGCCCCGGAGCTCGGCGATCGCCTCGAGGAGCTGCGGCGCCGGGAACGGATAGATCTGCTCGAGCCGCAGGATCGCCGTCCTGGTGTCGCCGAGCTGCTCACGTCGCTCGACGAGGTCGTAGTAGACCTTGCCCGAGCACACGACCGCGCGCTCGACCGCCGCCAGGTCGCCGAGCAGCTTCTCGCCGATGACACGCTGGAAGCGGCCGCCGGTGAACTCCGGCCGATACGAGACCGCCTGCTTGTGGCGCAAGAGCGACTTCGGCGACATCACGATCAGCGGCTTGCGCCAGGGGCGCACGACCTGGCGGCGGAGCGCGTGGAAGATCTGCGCCGGCGTCGTCAGGTTGACCACCTGCATGTTGTCCTCGGCGCAGAGCTGGAGCCAGCGCTCGAGACGCGCCGAGCTGTGCTCGGGACCCTGCCCCTCGAAGCCGTGCGGCAGGAGCAAGGTCACCGCCGAGAGGCGATTCCACTTGTCCTCGCTCGCGCAGATGAACTGATCGATGATCACCTGCGCGCCGTTGGCGAAGTCGCCGAACTGCGCCTCCCACACGACCAGCGCCTCGGGCGCCTCGAGCGCGTAGCCGTACTCGAAGCCGAGCACCGCCGCCTCGGACAGGAGCGAGTTGTACAGCGAGAAGCGCGCCTGCGTCGGTGACAGGTGCTGGAGCGGGAAGTAGGCCGCGCCGGTCTCGAAGTCGAAGAGGCCGGCGTGGCGATGGCTGAAGGTGCCGCGCGTGACGTCCTGGCCGGAGATCCGGACCGGCGCGCCCTCGAGCACCAGCGACCCGTAGGCGAGCATCTCGCCGAGTCCCCAGTCGATCGGCACCTTCGGGTCGAGCGCCTCGAGCCGCCGGTCGAGCACGCGCTGCACCTTCGGGTTGACGTGGAAGCCCTCGGGCACGCTGACCATGCCGCGCAAGACCGTCTCGTAGGTGGCGTCGTCGAGGCCGGTGTCGGCCGGCTCCACGCCGGCGTCGGGCCCGCCGCGATAGCGCGACCAGCGCCCGGAGAACGGCTCGATCGCCTTCTTTTTGGTCGTGCGCGAGGTCTCGAGCTTGTGCTCGAGCTTCTTGCGCTCGGTCTCGTCGATCGCCAGCACCTCGGTCTCGGTCACGTGGCCGCGCTTGATCAGCACCTTGCGGTAGTTCTCGTGCACCGGCGGCTGCTCGGCGATGCGCTTGTACATCAGCGGCTGCGTGAAGGTCGGCTCGTCGCCCTCGTTGTGGCCGTACTTGCGATAGCAGTAGAGGTCGATGACGATGTCGCGCCGGAAGGTCTGCCGGAAGTCCGAGGCGATGCGCGCGACGTGCGCGACGGCCTCGGGATCCTCGCCGTTGACGTGGATCACCGGCGCCTGGATCATCTTGGCGACCTCGGTGCAGTAGTGCGCCGAGCGCGCGTCGCGCGGCTCCGTAGTGAAGCCGATCTGGTTGTTGACGATGACGTGGATGGTGCCGCCGGTCGCGTAGCCGTGCAGGCCGGCCATGTTGAGGGTCTCGGCCACCACGCCCTGCCCGGCGAAGGCGGCGTCACCGTGGATGAGCAGCGGCATGACCTTGCTCTTGCCGTCGACGCCCGCGGCGTTGAGGCGGTCCTGCGCGGCGCGCACCTTGCCCTCGACGACCGGGTTGATGAACTCGAGGTGGCTCGGGTTGAAGGTCAGGCTCAGTCGCACCTCGTCGCCGAAGCGCGTCTTGCGCGTCGTGTCGTAGCCGAGGTGGTACTTCACGTCGCCGCGACCGATCATCTCCTCGGGGTTGTTGTCCTGGAACTCGGCGAAGATCTGCGCCGGGTCCTTGCCGAAGATGTTGGCGAGCACGTTGAGGCGCCCGCGGTGCGCCATGCCGAAGACGATCTCCTCGACGCCGTTCTTGGCGCTGGTCTCGACGATGAGCGCGAGGATCGGCAAGAGCGACTCGGCCCCTTGCAGCGAGAAGCGCTTGGCCCCGCGGAACTTGGTGTGGATGAAGTCCTCGAAGAGCTCGGCCTTGGACAGCTGCGAGTACAGGAAGATCTGCGTGTCGCGATCGAACTCGGAGCGGTTGCGCGAGCGCTCGAAGCGCTCCTGGCACCACTGCTTGATCGCGACGTCGTGGATGAACATGAACTCGCAGCCGATGGTGCGCGAGTAGGTGTCGCGCAGCCACTCGAGCAGCGCCGAGAGCGTCATCGTCGGCGGCCCGTGCAGCGGCGCGGTCGCGAAGACCTTGTCGAAGTCCGCCTGGGTCAGCCCCCAGGAGCTCGGCTCGAGCTCCGGGTGCGCCACCGGCGCGAGGAAGCCGAGCGGATCGAGCTGCGCGCGCAGGTGTCCGCGCACGCGGTGCGCGTTGACGAGCTGCGAGATCCGCGCCTGCGCCTTGAGCACGTCGACGTCGGGGGCGCTGACCGTGTGCCCGTGCCCGTTCTTCGGCGCGAAGATGCTCGCCGGCTTCTGCGAGGGTCCGGCCGGCGGGAAGTGGTGGTCGAGATAGACGCGCCCGGGACCCTCGAGCCACGCCCGCCAGCTCGCGTCGACCGAGGCCGGATCTTCCAGATAGGCGCGGATGACATCCTCTAGGTAGGCGACGTTTTCGCTGTACAGCATGTCACGCCCTCGGTCCGTCTCCGGACTCCGCCTCCCACATCGAAGTGGGCGGCCATCGCTTCCCCCGGGAAACGAGTGGCGGGGACTCTAGGCGAGGTGCCCCGGTTCGGCAAGCCATTCGAGAGGCTCCGGGCGTCGCGCGACCCGGCTCGCCGGGCGTGCTCGTCGGCGACCCGGCGCGCATGCTTCGTAGGGGCGGCCCTCGTGGCCGCCCGGCTCGTCTCGACCGGGTTTCACCGGGTTCAGGCGGAGGCGGACTCCGGCACGAAGATCACCGTGCGCTGCACCACGCTCGTCAAGCTGTCGGGCGTCTTGCCGCCGTCCTTGACCTCGATGCGCACGCGCCCGAGCGTGAGCACGCTGCCGTCCTCGAGCGGCACCCGGTCGTGGCCGAGCATCTTGCCGTCGAGCTCGGTGCCGTTGGTCGAGCCGAGGTCGCGCACGAAGCGCAGCCCCGGTCCGAAGTTCTCGATCTCGAGGTGGCGCGACGAGACCCCGGGGTCGTCGATCAGGACGTCGCCCTCGAGGCGCCCGATGACGGTGATCGACCCGGCGATGGGCAGCTCGACGCGGATCTCGTCGTCGAGGCGCGTCATCACCAGGCGCAGCATGCGCGAGGCGACGGGGACCGCGGAGACGAAGCGCGCCTCCCAGGTGCCGAGCCCGATCGCGTCCCCGTGCGAGAGCCGCTGCTCCTCGATGGGGCGCTTGTTGATGGTGACGGTGCGCACGCGCGAGAGACGCCGCAGGCGACAGCCGTTCTGCTCACGCTCGATCGCCGCGTGGATCGGCCCGACCGCGGCGTCGTCGATCAGCACGCCGCAGGGTTCGCGCGATCCGAGCGTCAGCGGCTGCTCGCCGATCTCCGTCCGCTCCAGGCGCCCGCTCGGGTCCGTCCACAGGAAGTATCCGCTCACGTCTCACTCCTCGTTCTTGCGCCTGAGCGAGAAGCGCCTGCGCTCCTCCTCGGGGATCGATTCATCGCGCCGATACGCGCCCGCGTCCACCGTCACCTTGCCGGTCTCGGGGTCGACCCGATAGTCGGGCCGCATGAACCACGCGGTCTCGGAGAAGTCCTCGCCCTCCACCTGCGCCTTCTTCTTCGTCTCCGGCGCCTCGCCCTCGGCCGGCGCGCGCGCCTTCTTGACCAGCCCGGGCCTGGTCGGGACCACCGGCTCGAGGTTGATGAAGCGCCGCTGCGGATCGCGGCGCGGACGCGGCGACGTCTCGCTCGGGCGCTCGGCGGGCGGGCGTGTCACGACGGTCGGTGCCGCCTGGCGCGACGGGTTGGCCGCCGGCCGCGCCGCCACGGTCTTCTTCGGATCCACCGCGTCGCTCGCGACGAGCAAGGCCCCGTCCTCCGGACAGAACCTGAACGTGTCCGCCCACTGCTTCGAACAGCTCGGACAGCTCTTGCTCGCGGCCATGGACTCTCCTTCGAGACGCCCGGCATCTTCGAGGCAAGCGCCCTCCGCGTCAATACGTGGAACCCCGCGCGCGCCTCCGCTAAACAGGGACGCATGCCCACCCCGCTCGCGCCGTTGTTCATCTCGCTCACGCTCCTCGCGTGTCCCTCTCCCCCTCCCGCTCCCGCTCCCGCTCCCGCTCCCCCTCCCGCTCCCCCTCCCGCTCCCGCTCCCCCGCCCGCCACCGACCCTCACCAGGCCGACCGCCGGCGCATGGTCGACGACGACATCGCCGCGCGCGGGATCCGCGACCCGCGCGTGCTCGACGCCATGCGCCAGGAGCCGCGCCACGCCTACGTGCCCGCCGAGCTCTCGGCGCTCGCCTACGCCGACCGCCCGTTGCCGATCGGCCACGGCCAGACGATCAGCCAGCCGTACATCGTCGCGCTGATGACCGAGCTCGTGCGCCCGCGCCCGACCGATCGCGCGCTCGACATCGGCACCGGCAGCGGCTACCAGGCGGCCATCCTCGCGCGCCTCGTCGCGCACGTCACCTCGATCGAGATCCTCTGCCCGCTCGCCGACAGCGCGCGCGACCGCCTCGCGCGCCTCGACCACGCGAGCGTCGAGGTCCGCTGCGCCGACGGCTGGAAGGGCGCGCCCGATCGCGCGCCGTTCGACGTGATCATCGTCGCCGCCGCGCCCGAGGAAGTCCCCCCGGCGCTCATCGAGCAGCTCGCGCCCGGCGGGCGCCTGGTCGTGCCGGTCGGACCGCAGGGCTTCGAGGGTCAGACCCTGCTGCTGCTCGAAAAGACACACGACGGCGGCATCACGCGCAAGGAGATCGCCGCGGTGCGCTTCGTGCCGATGACCGGAGGCGAGCCGTGACGCGGCCTTGTACCGCAGCGCCCACGGATACCATCACATGGTGCGACCGCGGATTTTGATCGCCGATCGCGATGCGCTAAGGTCGGCGCGATCCGTCCCCGAGGTCACGCCATGTCCACTCCCCGTACGCTGCTCATCTCCCTCCTGGCCGCTCCCCTCGTCGCCTGCGGTCTCGACCGCCCGATCGAGCCGCAGCCGCTCGTGAGCGTGCTCGACCAGTGGCGCGCCCAGGTCCTCGCCGAGAACGCCTCGCGCATCGACGGCGAGCCGCTCGACGTCGTCGGCGGCGAGTTCTCCGGCGACTTCGGCCGCCTCGGCTGGGACAGCCCGCTCATGGCGGAGACGCAGGGCGTGCAGAGCAAGGACCTCGTCGTGGTCGAGCTGCTCGCCGGCGGTGGCGAGAGCCGCTGGGGCATGGCGATCGTCGGCCTCTACCTGCCCCCGCTCGAAGAGCTCGAGCCCGGCGTGCGCACCACCATCGAGCCCTCGGACGCGACGGTCATCGGCTGCAGCGGCGTGCGCCTCTTCGACTGGGACATCGACACCGCCGCCGAGATCACTACCGTCGAGGTCGTGGTCGACCCCGCCGACCCGACCCTCGAGCACTACGAGTTCGAAGGCCTCTTCGCCAACGGCACGACCCTCGAGGGCAGCTTCAGCGTGCAGCGCCCCAAGCCGCAGGCCGCCCAGAACGACGGCTCGCCCTTCTGACGTCCCCACCGGCGTGCCGCCCACCACGAAGGATGGAACGCCCGTGGGGACGTGGCCGTATCGCTCGCGACCCTGCGCCCTCCGCCGCCCTCTTCGGGCTCGACCGAGCCCTCGGGCCGTCTCCGGAGCTCCGGGTCGCGAGCTGCCGTTTCCTACTGACGCAGGCGCTCGACGCGGCGCTCTCCAGCACGTTGCCCGCGCTCGGTTGCGCGCGATCGCCGGCTGGTCCAATATGCCGGCGATGAACGCGCACCACGCCCCGTTCGCGCACATGGAACCCCTGGCTTAGAGGTCCTGTGAAGCTACGTCAGCTGCAGGACTTCTTCCCGCCCGAGCGCCAGAAGGACATCGAGGCGCTCTATCATCAGTTCGTGCGTGAGCAACAGGCGCGCCTCGGTCCCCGCTACGTGCCGGACGACGACGTCGAGTCCTTCGTCATGCACCTGCACGACCGCGAGCTCATCAGCACCGACACCCTGCGCGACATCCTCACGCAGCACGAGATCTCGCTGACGGCGCCGCCCGATCCCGACGTGCCGGTCGCGCGCCTGACCGAGCGCCACCACCAGGTCGCGCTCCTCGGCAAGGGCGCGATGGGCGAGGTCTTCATCGGCCGCGACCCCGACCTCAAGCGCACGGTCGCGATCAAGAAGATCGATCCGAAGTTCGTGCACAAGCCGGCCTTCGCGACGCGCTTCTTCGCCGAGGCCCAGATCACCGCGCAGCTCGACCACCCGTCGATCGTGCCGATCTACGGCGTCGAGCGCGACGAGCACGGGTGCCTGTCGTACGCGATGAAGTTCGTGCGCGGCAAGACGCTCAAGGAGTACATGGACGAGGCGCGCGCCTTCTATCAGAAGGGCAGGCACCCCGACGAGGACCACTCGCTCAAGGCGCGCATCGAGACTCTCCTGCCGGTGCTCAACGCCATCGACTACGCGCACAAGCGCGGCGTCATCCACCGCGACCTCAAGCCCGACAACATCATGGTCGGCGGCTTCGGCGAGGTCCTGGTGATGGACTGGGGGATCGCGCGCCCCATCGGCAAGCGCGAGCGCGTCACCGCCAGCGCCTCGGTCGAGAAGACGCGCGCCGGCTCGCTCGTCGGCACGCCCTCGTACATGTCGCCCGAGCAGGCCTCCGGCGCCACCGAGGAGCTCGACGCCGCCTCCGACCAATACTCGCTCGGCCTCATCCTCTTCGAGCTCGTCACCCTGCGCCGCGCCATCACCGCCGAGAGCTCCTTCGAGACGGTCGTCAAGGCCGCCTCCGGCCAGCGCGCCCCGCTCGTGCACTTCAACACCAAGGAGAAGATCGCGCGCGAGCTCAAGGCGGTCATCGAGAAGGCCACCGCCAAGAACCCCGAGGACCGCTACGCCACCGTCGGCGAGTTCGCCGACGATCTGCGCCGCTACCTGCGCGACGAGTCGGTCATCGCCCGACCCGACAACGCCATCCAGCGCGTGCAGCGCTGGGTCGGCCGCAACCGCGGGCTCGCGCTCGGCCTCGGCTTCGCCCTGGTCATGTCGGTCTTCGTCGTCGCCGCCTTCATCCAGTGGCGCGGCGCCGTCGCCCTCGAAGAACAGCGCCAGGCGGCGCGGCTTCGCGAGCGCCAGCTCATCGAGCTCGGCGGCATCGTCTCCGACCAGGCCCACGAGATGGACGGCCACCTCTACTATTACGAGTCGCTGCTCGCGGGCTTCGTCAGCGCCGCCCAGCTCACGCTCACCACGCCGCCGACCGACGGCATCGCCTTCGTCCTGCCCGAGGATCTCGAGGACCCCGCCAGACGCCCGCGCGACCTGCGCGACTCGAAGATCTACGAGATCAAGGCCAGCGTCGAGGTCGTCGACTTCCAGCTCACCCCGCCGCTCACCCGCGACGCCGCCGCGCCCGAGCTGCGCCAGCTCGCGCGTCTCGCGCCGACGATGAAGCGCGTCGGCCTGCTCTCGCACTCCGAGGAGGCGCCGCGCCTGTCCGCGGAGGCGATCGACAAGCTCGTGCGTGACGAGGGCGTGCCGCTGGTCTGGGTCTACCTCGGCACCGAGAGCGGCATCGTCAGCGGCTGGCCCGGCGTCTGGGAGTACGACTCCGGCGAGGAGGGCGTCGCCTACGACCCGCGCAAGCAGGACTGGTACGTCGACGGGCGTGACGCCGTCTTGCCGGTCTGGGACTCGGCCGGCGTCGACGAGTCCGGCCTCGGCCTCCTCATCACCGCGTCGCAGGCGATCGTTCACCCGCAGACCCAGAAGACCCTCGGCGTCGCCGCCATCGACCTGACCTTCCCCTACTTCATCGACACGCTGCTCGAATCGCCGCGCCTCGCCAAGGTCGGCGAGGCCTTCCTCGTCGACGACGCGGACAAGGTCCTCGTGCGCGCCTCGCAGAAGGAGACGGCGCGCGACGCCGAGCAGTACAAGAACCCCGACTTCGCCGACCCGAAGGAAGGCCTCGGCGCAGCCGCCGCGGCGATCCTCGACGCCGCCAGGACCCAGTCCAACGGCCACCTCGAGCTCGACGGCGAGCGCCTCGCCGTCTGGTCCCGGGTCGAGTCGACCGGCTGGCTCTACGTCGTCGTCGGCGAGCTCGGCGCGATGCTCGACGCCTCCGGGATCGCGCCCGCCGCCAGCGCGCAATGACCCTGCTCACGCTCACGCGCCCCGACGACTGGCACGTGCACTTCCGCGACGGCGCCCTGCTCGCCGCCACCGTGCCTCCCGTCGCCGCGGTCTTCGGGCGCGCGGTCGCGATGCCCAACCTGGTGCCGCCGCTGACGACGACCACCGCCGCGCTCGCCTACGCCGAGCGCCTGCGCGCCGCCGCCGCGAACCCCGCCTTCACCCCGCTCGTCAGCCTCTACCTCACCGATCACACGACCCCCGACGAGATCGCCCGCGCCCGCGTCGCCGGCCTCGTCGCCGCCAAGCTCTACCCGGCCGGCGCCACCACCCACTCCGCCGCCGGCGTGACCGATCTCGGCCGACTCGACCCGGTGTTGGCCGCCATGGTCGAGCACGACCTCGTGCTCCAGCTCCACGGCGAGGTCACCGATCCCGCCATCGACGTCTTCGAGCGCGAGGCCCGCTTCGTCACCGACCTGCTCGCCCCGCTCTGCCACCGCCACCCCGATCTACGGATCGTGCTCGAGCACGTCACCACCCGCGCCGGCGTCGCCTTCGTGCAAGCCGCCGGCCCCCACGTCGCCGCGACGATCACCGCGCACCACCTCGAGGTCGAGCGCAGCGACCTCTTCAAGGGCGGCCTGCGCCCCCACCTCTACTGCCTGCCGGTGCCCAAGACCCGCACCGACCGCGACGCCCTCCTCGACGTCGCGATCTCGGGCCACCCGCGCTTCTTCCTCGGCAGCGACTCCGCGCCGCACGCCCGCGCCGCCAAGGAGTCCGGCTGCTGCCCCGCCGGCGTCTACACCGGCCACCACACCGTCCTGCACTACGCCGAGATCTTCGACCGCCACGGCGCGCTCGACCGCCTCGAGCCCTTCGCCAGCCACCACGGCGCGGACTTCTACCGCCTGCCGCGCAACGCCGACACCCTCACCCTCGAGCGCGCCCCGACCCCGATCCCCTTGACCCTGCCCTTCGGCCCCGCCGCCGAGCTCGTGCCCCACCGCGCCGGCGAGACCCTCGCCTGGCGCCTGCAGGACTGAGACTCGGGTCGGGTCACCTGCCGCCACCGCCGATGGTCGAGCGCAAGCGCATCCACCCAGGACTTCGCGGCCGCGCTCTTCGAACCCCTCTTCGATCTCGACTGGCCTGGATGACCACAGGTCCGAGTGGACGGCGAAGCGCTCCCACCAGGCGAGGAATCAGGGGCGTAGCATCAACAACATCGAGCCGCCGCTGGGCGTGTCGAAGAGCACGCTCGGCTGTGTGCCGTTCGTCGGCTGCTCCACGAGCCACCCGACGGCGAACTTCCCGGAGGGCGCGACGACGCCGGTCTGGTAGATCGCCCCGGTCGGCAGGGAGACGCGCTGCGAAAAGTGGGAGGTCCCGAAGTTGATCGCTCCCCAGCCGCTCGACTGGATGACCGTGCCGTCGAGCGTGCCGAACGACCCGCCGCTGAACGTGTTCACGAGGCTCCAAACGACCGAGCCCACGTCGCGCCGCGGCGCCTCGGTGCGGATCTTCGCGTGCAGGTTGTAGCGCCACGAGCCGACCATCTGGGGCTGCGAAAATGTCGTGACGTCATCGCGTACGAGGATCGTGAGGCCGTACTCGGGCTCGAGCGATCCCTCCCCCGTCTCCTTCACCAGCACCACGACGTCACCCCCCTTCATGACGGCGCCGCGGTAGTAGATCGGGTAGATGTTCGGGTCGTTGGTGACCGCCCGGACGCCGACCTGCAGCTGGTAGAGGGACTCCTCGCCGCTGAGCGGGGACTGCACGAAACAGCTCGCCTCGGTCGGCAGGAAGCCGTACCCGACAGAATCATCCGGATCGCTGGCGATCGTACCGCTCTGCATGCACCCGTCCGCGAACACGACGTCACCGCGCCAGGTCGACGGCGTCGAGCGGCCGAAGACGACGCTCGTCTGGAAATACGCGTAGCTGCCGTCGACGTCCGCCGCGTCGCCGTCGTCCGCGCGCACGAGGAGCGCCAGCCCGTCGCTGCCGTGGTCGCTCAGCACCGCCAGGTTCCGGTCGACCTGGTGTCCGGTGAGGCGTCCCGCCGGGAAGCGGGCCTCCAACGTGCCATCGGCGAGACCGCAGAGAAAGCCGGCGTCATCGTCCTGGAAGGGGATGATGCCGAAGTCGTGTACCTCGCCGAGCGCGAACTCCTGCGTCGCCTTCGTCATCGTGGCCACGCCGCGGCCGGACGCGAGCGCGGCGTAGCGGCCGAATGTCGTGTAGGCCAGGAACCACTCGCCCTCGAGCTGAGGCGCCCCGATCGTCGCGGGCGTCGGCGCGCTCGCGTCGATGCACGCCCCTTGCCCGTCGCAATGGTCCCCGCCTTGGAACCCGCCGAGCATGCACGTGCCCGGGATGGCGCCGGTGCCGTTGTTGCAGCTCACGTCCGGGGTGGCCGCGATGAACGTGCAGCCCACGAGCGGATCGCAGACCGGGATCTTGCACCCGAAAGACCCCGCGTCCGCCGGGCAGCTGACGGCGCCGCTCGCCACGCACTCGCCCGCCCGGCATTTGTCGCCCGTGGTGCAGGCGTCGCGGTCGTTACAGGGGCCGCCCTCGTTGTTCGGCGCCAGCACGCACGTGCCGGCCCTGCAGGTCCATTGCGTGCACTCGTCGGCGCCTTCGCGATCGGAGCAGTCGGCGTTGCCGCCGCACTCGGGCGTGGCCTCGACCTCGATCGCGTCGGCGACGATCTCGGCCTCGACGATCTCGACGTCGACGATCTCGACCACCTCCGCGTCCGTCACCTCGGCCTCGAAGACGTCCTCGATCGTCTCGGCGATCTCGCCGTCGTCGACCTCGAACGCGTCCCCGACGATCTCCTCCATCGTCTCCGGCTGCGTGTCGCCGACCTCCTCGACCTCCGTCGTCTCGACCACGTCGAGCGGGTCGACGGTCTCGGTCGCGTCGACCACCTCGACGGGCTCGCTGACCTCCGGCCCGTCGTCCGTCTCGCTCGCGGTGTCGACGAGCGTCTCGGGGACGAGGACCTCTTCGGCGACGTCCGCCGTCGTGTCGCCGCCGGAGCGCCGTGCGTCACCGATGCACGCGGCCGCCGCGAACCACCCGGAGGCGAGCGCGACGACGAGGACGCGCGCCGAAGTAGCGGTTGGCTCGAGGGTTCCCTGGACGGACATGATGCTCTCCTGGACGCGGCCGACGCGACACCGTTGCGGACTCTAGCGCGTCGGCGCTGTGCATTGAAGAGCCGCGCTGCGGTCGCCCGGCCGAAACGTTCCCCGAAGAGAACCGCAGCCGCGGTCCCTGCGAGGCGGCACCCATACAGATGCGCATGGTTCGCGACCTTGCAGACTCCGCATCCACCATCCCATTCTTGGGGTTCGCGTCGCCGTCTCGATGCAGCCGCTCGCCGCCTGCGACGGGGGGGCTCGAGACCGAAGTGCGCATGGGCGAATGCGAACGTCGGCGGCTCGTCCAGAACTTGCGCGGGGGGCTCCTCGAGGCCCTCGATCGCCTGCTGACGGACAGGCCGGAGGCGACGGTCCTTGACGATCCTTCGCCGACGGCTCCATCTCAGGGTAGGCCGCTGCCAATGCCCGCGGGAACACGACAGTAGCCGTCCGCTTCGCCATTCGCTATGACCACGCCCGGCGGGCGCGCATCGCCCCGCCGGATTCATGCGGGAGCGGGTGCCTTGAAGCTGACCCATGTGCGCGTGACGAAATACCGCTGTATCGAGGACTCGGGCGAGGTCGCCGTCGAGCCCGACGTCACCGCCTTCATCGGCCGTAACGAGTCGGGCAAGACCGCCTTCCTCGAAGCGCTGCGCCGCATCAACGCCGCCGACGGGTCGCGCTTCGACATCACCCTCGACTACCCGCGCACCCAGCTCGGAGCGTATCGCCGCCGCCACGCCCGCTCGCCCGACCTGGTCGTCGCCGCACGCTTCGCCCTCGACGAGCAGGAGACACACGAGGTCGAAAAGCGCTTCGGCCGCGGGATCTTGCGAAGCAACACCGTCGTGGTCAAGCGCGACTACAAGAGCCAGCTCATCGCCGAGCTGCCGGTCTCCGAGGGCCAGATCATCCGGCAGATCGTGTCCAAGCGTCAGGATCTCGACGAGCCCGCGCGCGCCGCCGCCCTCGGGGCCGAGAGCTTCAAGCAGCTCGTCGCCGCGCTGACCCCGTTCGAGAAGAAGAGCGCCGGCGCCCAGACCATCCTCCAGGTCGCGCGTCAGTTCGAGCACCACCCGCTCGGCGCCCGCATCTGGGCCGAGGTCCTGCAGGCGCGCCTGCCGCGCTTCATCTCCTTCGGTGACGACGATGTCATGCCGGGCGCCATCGCGCTCACGCAGCTCCTCGATCCCGCGTTGAAGAACGCCCCCGGCGTCTCCACCGTGCTCGCGCTGCTCGAGCTCGCCGGCGTCGAGGCGATCGAGCTCGACCCGCACAAGCAGACCTACGAGGACCTCAAGGCCAAGGTCGAGAACGCCGCCGCCGCCATCACCGACGAGCTCGTCGCCTACTGGAGCGGCGACAAGGACCTCGAGGTCCACATCGACGTCGCCAACGCCAGCCAGAACGACCCCGACTTCCCGCGCGGCACCCCGGTCCTCCGGATCCGCATCGGCAACCGCAAGCGCCGCGCCTCGCTCCCGCTCGACGAGCGCAGCCGCGGCTTCGCCTGGTTCTTCAGCTTCATGGTGCGCCTCTGCCAGCTCGGCGACTACCCGGGACCGCTGGTGATCCTGCTCGACGAGCCGGGCCTGTCCTTGCACGCCGGGATCCAGGTCGACTTCCTGCGCTTCATCGAGGATCGCCTCGGCCCGAACCACCAGGTCCTCTACACGACCCACTCGCCCTTCATGCTCGACATCAAGCGCCTCGAGCGCGCGCGCGCCGTGACGCTGCACCCGACGCGCGGCACGACCATCTCCTCGGATCTCTCGGTCGTCGACCAGACGACACTGCTGCCGCTGCGCACCGCCATCGGCTCCTCGCTCGCCGAGCGCATCCTGCCCGACGGCAGGCGCGCCGCGCTGGTCGTTCGCGACGCGGCCGAGCTCCTCTGGCTTCGCCACATGGCGATCGAGACCCAGCGCCGGAACCGCCCCACCCTCGACCCGAGCCTGTCGATCGTGCCGCTCGGCGGCGTGACCGACCTCATCCCCTACGCGCTCATGACCGCGCATCCCGAGCGCCGCCTCGTCTTCCTGCACGAGGGCGCCCCCGCCGAGCTCGCCCCGCTCGCGCGCCTCGGCAAGAGCGCGCTCTTGTCCGGGATCGGCGTCGTGCCGCTGACGAGCTTCATCGCCGACGGCGCGCCCCCGCCGCTACCCGGCCAGGCCGCCCCCGCGGGCGCGACGATCGAGGACCTCATCGAGCCGGCGCTCTGGCTCTCGCTCGTCACCGAGGCGCACAAGCTCTCGCCCCCGCTCTCCGAGGACGAGCTCGGCCCCGACGGCGGCCTCGTCGAGCGCACCCACAAGGGCCTCGAGGGCAGCGGCGAGACCCTCGACCGCCTGCTCGTCGCCGAGACCGCCATGCGCCGCGCCGGCTCGCCCTTGCCGCCCGCGATGGTCGATCGCTTCGCCCGCCTCTTCGAGGCGATCAACGCCCACCTCGTCCCCGCCCCCTCCTGACGCACGCCAAGGCTGCCCCATGAGCACCGAGAGCGACCGCCCGACCAGCGCCAACTTCATCCGCGACATCGTCGCCGAGCACCTCGCCGCGGGTCGCTACCAGCACGTCGTCACGCGCTTCCCGCCCGAGCCCAACGGCTACCTGCACATCGGCCACGCCAAGTCGATCTGCTTGAACTTCGGCCTCGCCCAGCGCTTCAACGGCAAGTGCCATCTGCGCATGGACGACACCAACCCCACCAAGGAAGAGACCGAGTACGTCGACTCGATCGCCGCCGACGTGCGCTGGCTCGGCTTCGAGTGGACCGGCAAGCCCGCCGCCGACGGCGGACTCGAGCCCTTCTACGCCTCGGACTACTTCGACCAGCTCTACGCCTGGGCCGAGCTCCTCGTCGAAAAGGGCCTCGCCTACGTCGACTCGGTCCCGCGCGACGAGCTGCGGAAAAACCGCGGCACCCTCAACGAGCCCGGCCGCGAGTCGCCCTACCGCAACCGCTCTGTCGCCGAGAACCTCGACCTCCTTCGCCGCATGAAGGCCGGCGAGTTCGACGAGGGCGAGCACGTCCTGCGCGCCCGGATCGACCTCGCCTCGCCCAACATGCTGATGCGCGACCCGCTGATGTACCGCATCATCAAGGCGCACCACCACCGCACCGGCGACCGCTGGTGCATCTACCCGATGTACGACTGGGCGCACGGCCTCTCCGACGCCATCGAGGGCATCACCCACTCGATCTGCACCCTCGAGTTCGAGAACAACCGCGAGCTCTACGACTGGTTCCTCGACGCCGTCGGCCTCGCCGAGCCGCGCCCCCACCAGTACGAGTTCGCCCGCCTCGCGCTCGACTACACCGTCATGTCCAAGCGCAAGCTCCTCCAGCTCGTCAAGGACGGCCACGTCGACGGCTGGGACGACCCGCGCATGCCGACCATCGCCGGGCTGCGCCGCCGCGGCGTACGCCCCGATGCGATCCGCGCCTTCGCCGAGATGATCGGCGTCGCGCGCACCAACTCGACCGTCGACATCGGCAAGCTCGAGTACTGCATGCGCGAGGACCTCAACCCCGTCGCTCCCCGCGTGATGGCGGTCATCGACCCGCTCGAGGTCGTCATCGAGACCTGGCCCGAAGACCGCGTCGATCACCTCGACGCGCCCTACTGGCCGCAGGACATCCCCAAGGAGGGCAGCCGCCGCGTGCCGCTCTCGCGCACGATCTACATCGAGCGCGACGACTTCATGGAGGACCCGCCCAAGGACTTCTTCCGCCTTTCCCCCGGCGCCGAGGTGCGCCTGCGCTACGGCTACGTGATCCGCTGCGAGCGCGTCGACAAGGACGCCCAGGGCCAGGTCGTGCGCCTCTATTGCAGCCACGACCAGGACACCCGCCACGGCGGCGCCGGCGCCGACAAGAAGAAGGTCAAGGGCACGATCCACTGGGTCTCCGCCGCGCACGCCATCGACGCCGAGGTGCGCCTCTACGACCGCCTCTTCTCGGTGCCCGCGCCCGACCGCGAGGACGCCGACTTCCTCACCTTCCTGAACCCGCGCTCCAAGGTCGTCACGAGCGCGAAGCTCGAGCCCGCGCTCGCCGACCTGCCCGCCGGCTCGCACGTGCAGTTCGAGCGCCTCGGCTACTTCTTCACCGACCCGGTCGATCACCGCGACGGCCGCCGCGTCTTCAACAAGGTCGTCGGCCTCCGCGACTCGTGGGCCAACCTCGTCGCGCGCTCCGAGCGCGCCGAGGCGCCGGCCCCGACCTCGCCCGCGCCACGCCCCAAGCCCGCGGACACGACCCGCCCCGACAAGCTCACCCGCGCCGAGCTCCGCGAGCGCCGCTTCGCCGCCGACCCGACCCTGCGCGCGCGCTTCGAGGACTTCGAGGCCCGCCTCGGCCTCGCCGAGGACGACGCCGAGCTGCTCGCCGAGACCCACGCGCTGGCCGACTTCTTCGAGGCCGCCGTCGCCGCCTACCCCGCGCCGGCCTCGATCGCCAAGTGGGTCATCAACGAGCTCCTGCGCGAGCTCAAGGATCGCGAGCTCGCAGCCCTGCCGCTCGAGCCCGCAGCCCTGGCCGGTCTCGCGCGCCTGGTCGACGACGGCGTGGTCTCGATGACCGCGGCCAAGCAGGTCTTCGCCGAGCTCGTCAAAAGCGGCGGCGACCCGGCGGCGCTGGTCGAGCGCCTCGGCCTCGCCCAGATCTCCGACGACGCCCCGATCATCGCCGCCGCCGACGAGGTGATCGCGCAGAACCCCGAGCAGGTCGCCCGCTACCGCGGCGGCAAGCCCCAGCTCTTCGGCTTCTTCGTCGGCCAGGTGATGAAGGCCACCGGCGGCCGCGCCAACCCGGAGCGCGTCGCCTCCATCCTGAGAGAAAAACTGTAGGGGCGGCCCTCGTGACCAGCCCGATGTAGGGGCGGCCCTCGTGGCCGCCCGATGTAGGGCGGCCCTCGTGACCAGCCCGATGTAGGGGCGGCCCTCGTGGCCGCCCGGAGGAACGACATGGCAACGATCCAGATCACCAAGACCAACATCGAGTCGGTCATCACCAGCAACCCCATGGTCGTGCTCGACTTCTGGGCCGCCTGGTGCGGCCCGTGCAGGACCTTCGCGCCGGTCTTCGAGCGCGCCTCCGAGGAGCACCCCGACTTCGTCTTCGGCAAGGTCGACACCGAGGCCGAGCGCGAGATCGCCGGCCACTTCGGCATCACCTCGATCCCGACCCTGGTGATCTTCCGCGAGGGCATCGGGGTCTACCAGGAGGCGGGCGCCATGCCGGCGCGCGCCCTCGACCAGGTGCTGCAGGCGACGCGCGAGCTCGACATGATCGCGGTGCGCGAGGAGATCGCCCGCCGCCAGAAGGAGGGCGTCTCCGACGACGAGCCCTGGGAGCTCCGCGAAGACGACGAGTGATGGAGCCCGCGCCCCTCGCTGACCCGGCCCCGCCCCCGCCGGCGCGCCCCTCGTTGCCGCGCCGCTGGTTCGTCGGCCTCTTCGCCGCGCTCGTCATGAGCCAGGCCTTCCTCGCCTTCATGGGCGCGGGCGACGACTTCGTGCTCGGCCACAACGGCTGGAACAGCTCGGCCTACCTGCAGTCCGCGCGCAACACGCTGCGCTGGGGCACGCTCTTCCCGGTGCAGTACTACACCGGGCGCACGCCCCCGACGGTGCGCGACGGCTACACGCACCACCCGCTCGGCATGCACCTGCACAACACCGCCGCGGTCGCGCTCTTCGGTGACCACCCCGGCACCATCCGCGGCGTGCCGGCGCTCTTCGCGGTGCTCGCGCTCATCGCGCTGATCCTCGTCGTGCGCCTGCTCTACGACGAACGCATCGCGCTCGTCGCCGGCGCCGTGTACGTGCTGCTGCCGACGAACGCGATCTACCTCAACATGTCCAACCACGAGAGCGGCTTCATCTTCTGGACCTGCTTGTGGGCGCTCTTCTACCTGCGCTTCATCGCCCGGCGCCTGCCCCTGCCCTCTGCCGCTCCCGCCGCCGCCCCCTCATCGCCCGCACGTCGCGCCTGGCTCGTGCCCTACGCGCTCATGCTCTTCTGTTTCTTCTGGGCCGCGATGTGGGACTGGCCGGCGTACTACTGCGCGCTGGTCCTCGCCATCCACTGGTTCTTCGTCATCCTGCGCCGCCACCGCGGCTCCCCGAACCGCCTGCGCGCGATGCTGCCCGATCTCGCGCTGCTCGGCGGCTACTGCTTCTTCGTGCTCGCGCTCTTCGTCGGCCATTTCCTGCTCGTCGCCGCCGTGGTCGGCTCGATCTCCGAGCTGCACGGCGTCTTCGAGGCGCGCCAGGTCGCCGGCCGCGCCATGATGCTGAACCACATCAAGGTCGTGCCGATCTTGATGTTCACCCTGCCCGTCCTCCTCGTCGCCTTCGGCTGGTTCTTCCACCGCCTCTGGCAGTCCGTGCGCGGCCGCCTCGTGCGCCGCGACCTGCTCGCGCTGACCTTCGGCGTCGCCGGCCTCCTCCACTATTACATCTTCCGCGGCACCGCGGTGATCCACGAGTACTGGGGCTGGACGCTGGTCCCCTTCTGCGCCATCGCCGTCGCCCACGTGCTCGTCACACTCATCGACCGCGCGCGCCCCTGGCTCGCCGAGCGCTGGCCGCGCCACCGCCGCCTCGCGCTCGGCCTCGCCGTCGTCGTGCCGACGCTGCTGATCACGGGCAACCTCGCCTGGCGCTTCGTCGACCTCGTGCCGCGCGGCCGCGCTGTCGGCGGCTCGCTCTGGTTCGTCGAGCACACCCGGCCGGTCCTCGAGAGCTACATCTCCAGCCGCGAGATGATCCGCTTCGCCAAGGAGGTCAAGGCGCTCACCACCCGCAGGACCGGCGTGATGATCGACCCCGCGCTCCCGCGCATGCGCGGCTACGAGCCCCGCTTCCCGATCACCCTCGACCGCGACGTGCTGGTGCAGTCGCTCAAGACCCCGCCGCCCGAGCGCCTCGGCCTGAGCGACGGCTGGGTCTACGTCGCGCCGCGCTCGACCCTCTACCAGCGCCGCCTCGTACAGCTCGCGCTCTCACACCCGGTGCTCGTCTACGACGACTTCGTCATGGTCGACCTGCGCCGCCACGAGACCGAGGTGCGCGTCTTCGCGAGCCAGCCCGTCGACCGCTCCCTCTGGCACTGGTACTGGCGCGGCCCCTGGGCCGAAGCGGTCGAGCCCGTGCGCCAACCCGACGAAGAGACGCGCCTGCTCGAAGCGATCGCCGAATTCCGCGCCGCCAACCCACGCTAGCAGCGTGCGTTGGGATGGCTACGCCGCTGGCGTGACGCCTCGAAGATCCTGGCAACGGCTGAGGAAAGCAGGAAGTGAGGAAACGAGGAAGGGCTCGACGCGGTAGGCGTGCGAGCAGGAGGATCTCGAGCGTGGCGCTTCTCTCCTGCCTTCCTCCGTTCCT
>WYBB01000056.1 GCA_011526585.1 Deltaproteobacteria bacterium | reverse complement strand
CGCGATGCTGTCCGTGGTGCCATCCCAACCTTAGATCACCTCGAAATCGCGAAAGCGATCAGATAGTTGGAAGTGATCGAAACGAAAGGGGCGGGACCGGTTCGGACCTACTAAGTTGTCAGCGCATCCCTTGTGGCCGCCCGGTGATCGCCATTCGATGATCATCCGTTGGCAGGGGCAGCCCCGGTCGCCGAGTTGCGGTACGCTGCACCAAACGATGTACCGAGCGATCATCGGCTTCTTCGGTCTCTGCGCCGAGCTGTTCTTCCGGCGGCGCCGCGTGGGCGACCTCGCCATCCCCGCGGACGGCCCGGTCGTCATCGTCGCCAATCACCCCAATGGCATCATCGACCCGCTGATCGTGACGCGCACGACCCGGCGCAAGGTGCGCTTCCTGGCCAAGGCCCCGCTCTTCGGCCGCCCGATCATCGGCGCGCTCTTGCGGCGCGTGCGCGCGCTGCCGGTCTATCGCCAGGTCGACGAGCTCGGCATGGACGGCAACCGCGGCATGTTCGCCGCCGTCGGCGAGAGCCTCGCCGCCGGCGAGGCGATCTGCCTCTTCCCCGAGGGGGTGAGCCACGACGAGCCCGAGCTGATGCCGCTCAAGACCGGGGCCGCCCGCCTGGTCCTCGGCGCCGAGGCCGACCGCGGCTGGGCGCTCGGGGTGCGCGTGGTGCCGCTCGGGATCACCTACCGCGACAAGGCGGTCTTTCGCAGCGAGGTCGCGACCGAGATCGGCGCGCCGCTCGGCGCGGACGACCTGCGTGACGCCTACCAGCACGACCCGCGCGCGGCCGTGCGCACGCTCACCGCACGCATCGATGAAGGGCTGCGCGAGGTGACCCTCAACCTCGAGCGCTGGGACGATCTGCCCCTGCTCGAGCTCGCCGCCGCGATCCGCCCCGCCGACGACGGGCGCGAGCGCGACCCGGTCGCGCGGGTGCGCGCCTACGCCCAGGCCGCGCGCGTGCTCGAGCGCCACGAGCCCGAGCGCGTCGCCGCGCTGCGCCGTCGCATCCGCCGCTTCGACAGCGACCTGCGCGCGCTCGGCGTACCGCCCGAGCGGCTGACGCCCGAGTACCGCGCGAGCGGGGTGGCGCGCTTCGTCGTCGTCCAGATGCTCGCCCTCGTCATCGGCGTCCCGGTGGCGCTGGCGGGGCTCGGGTTTTACGCGCTGCCGTTTGCGCTCTCGTCGCTGCTCGCGCGCAAGGTGAACCCGTCGGGGCCGCTCGCGGCGACGGTCAAGCTCCTCGGCGCCGTGCTCGTCTACCTCGTCTGGCACGTCGCGTGGACGATCGCGTCGGCCCTGATCCTCGGTTGGCCCGGACCGCTCGTCGTGTGGTTGGTGATGCCACCGTGCGGCCTCTACGCGATCCGCTACTTCAGCGAGCGCTCGCGCGCGCTGCGCGAAGCCAGGCGCTTCTTCCAATGGATCTCCGGCCGCCACCGGGCCCTGATCCTCGACCTCGTGCACGAGCGCGACGCGATCGTGAGCGCCCTCGACGAGGCCTACGCCGCATACGCGAGGCTCGACCGCCGCTGACGCACGGCCGAGGGGTCTCCACGACACGACGCTGGCCTGCCTGCCCACCTGCGGTCAGAGTCAGGGCGGGACCCATGCGTAGACCCACAGATTGGTCATGCGCTAGACTGCGGCGCTGCACGATGGAGGCACGATGACCCAGGTGAATCTCTACGAGGCGAAGACCCACCTCTCGGAGCTGGTCGAGCGCGCGGCCGCAGGCGAAGAGATCATCATCGCCAAGGCCGGCTCACCGATGGCGCGCCTGGTGCCCTTCGCCGGAGCGAGACCCGAGCGACGTCCCGGCCGCGCCAAGGGGCGGATCCGGATCGCGACCGACTTCGACGCGCCCTTGCCGGACGCCATCGCTCGCGCGTTCGGTCTCGCGGAGGACGAGTGAGGCTGCTCCTGGATACGCACGTCTTCCTGTGGTGGCGGAGCGACGCGCCCGAGCTCGGCGACGAGGCGCGTCGGGCGATCCACGACCCGAGCAACGAGGTGTACATCAGCGCGATCGTGGGGTGGGAGATCGTCATCAAGCGCGCGCTGGGTAAGCTCGAGCTCGAGGGCACCGTGGCCGAGGCGGTCGCCGAGGAAGGCTTCACCCCTTGGCCCGTGGAGATGGCCCACGTCGACGAGGTCGCACGTCTCCCGATGCATCATCTCGATCCCTTCGATCGGCTGCTCATCGCGCAGGCACGGATCGATGGGCTCGTGCTGGTCTCCGCCGATCCGCTCATCCAGGCCTACGACGGGACCGCCCACCTCGACGCGCGTGCAGCTCGCAGGCGAAGGCGCCGCCGTGCAGTGCCGTGACGGGTGCCGGCCGGTCGCCACGTGCATGCCTTGGAACACGCCGCGCTGACCTCCGAGGTCATCGTGCCGAAGCTTCATCCGCGCGCCCTCACGCGGTACCCAACCGCTCCCGCGTCATGCGCCATGAGCGACGCACCCGTCGGAGGTCGTGCCGTGTCCCGTCCCTGCCCTCATCCCCGCCTCGTCGTCGCAGCCGCCACCCTGGCCGCGACGCTCGGGTCCTTCGCGTGTGACACCGCGGACGGAGTCACCCAGGACACCCCCGACGCCGAGGTCGAGTCCGACGTCGCCACCGAGCCCGACACCCGACCCGACTCCGATCTCGTCGAGGCGCACGACACCGTCGAGGACGTCGCGATCGACACCGACCCGACGGACGCAACCGACGCGACCGACCGGAACGACGCGACCGACACCGACCACACACCCGAGCACGATGCCGACGATACGGCCGACCTCGCGGAGCCCGAGGACACGAGCACCCCGACCTGCACGAGCGGCGAGTGCCCCGTCGACCCCGCGCACGACCTGCACATCGACATCCACACGGCGCTCGTGGCGGGCACGCTCGCGGTCGAGGGCGAGCTCCGCTGCGCCACCCTGCGCTTCATCGCGCTGGACGCGCACGATCAGGTGCACGAGGTGCAGCTGCCGTGTTCGGGAGCGAGCCGCGCGTTCACGACGCGACTGCCGGCGCCACACGCCTATGCGGTGGACATTTTCATGCCGATGACGCTCACGATCGGCGCCACGCCGCCCTCGAGCATGCTCGGGACCCTGAGCGTGCTGCCGCGGATCGACATCGAGCACGACCGGACCGACCTGGCGCTCGAGGTCGCCGTCGTCTCGCTCGACGGCGTCATCACCCAGAACGGCGCCCCGCCCATCGTCTACCCGGCGTGCGACGGCGCCGACGAGGTCGCGATCGACTTCCGCGAGACCGACGCGCCGGCCCAGGTGACCGCCTATCTCCGGTGCGCACCGCTGCTCGCGTTCGAGGACGTCTTGCTGCACCGCGATCGCAGCTACGCGGTCTCCGTCGGCGCGTGGCCCGGCCGGACGAGCCTGCCCGAGGACCAGAGCCTCGCGCGCGCCGCCTACCGCCCCGCGCCCGACGACACCATCTTCGACGTGCGCACCGCGACCGTCAGCGGCACCCTCACCCTCGACGGCGCGACCCCCGCGACCGTCGACTGCCATACGCGCGCGGCGCAGCTGCGCTTCGTCGATCGACACGACGGCACCACGCAGTACGTGCAGATCCCCTGCGACACCGACTGGAGCTTCGCCGCCACCCTGCCGCACGGCGACTACGAGGTCCACGTCGGCGGCGAGGGCTCGAACCTGCCTGGCTGGGCCCGCGTCGCGGACGCGGTGAGCGTGCCCGCGGCCGCACCGCTCGCGCTCGACGTCGCCACCGTGCCGGCGCAGGTCACGCTCACCCTCGACGGCGGCCCCTGGCCGACCGACGGCTGCACCACCACGCTCGCCACGCTCGTGCTGATCGCCGACGACGCGCACGCCTCCGGCAGCTACACCCGCCTGCCGTGCACCAGCGCCGGCCGCGTCGTGCTCGCCCTCCCGCCGGGCACCTACCGCGCTCACCTGAGCCAGGCGCGCCTGCCGTTCGTCGAGGATCCGATCGTGTTCGATCTGAACGCCCTCGTCACGCTGCCCTCGGCCGAGCCGATCGTGCTCGACCTCCGCACCGCGGAGCTGCGCGGCACGCTCACGCTCAACGGCGCACCGCTCGCCGACCTCTGCGACGCGCACCCCGACGGGCTGGGGATCGCCTTCAGGCCGCTCGACGCCCCGCTGCGCTCGGCCTGGTCGGTGCTGCTGCCGTGCGAGACCCGCGGCGACTACGCGCTGCGCCTGCCGCTCGGCGCCTACGACGCGATCGTGGCGAGCGCGGGCGGCTCGCGCCTGCCGCCCCAGGTGCGGGTCGCCGACCGCATCGACGTCACGGCCGACACGCACGGGCTCGACCTCGACGTGCGCGCCGTCACCGTCAGCGGCACCATCACGGTCGACGGCCAGTACCCGCCCGACGAGGGGCCCTGCCCGCTGCACCGCGCGCGCGCCGTTCTGCGCGGCGATCGCGGCGACGCCAGCACCTGGGCCGAGCTGGTGATCCCGTGCGGCGCGCCGAGCTGGCGCTTCGAAGACGTCGCGGTGCCCGCCGGCGCGCACACCGTCACGGTCGACGGCATCCGCGTGCCGCACACCACCTTGCAATATCGCCTCGTCTTCGAGTGAGACCCGCCGCGATCAGCGCGACGATCAGCGCCCAGGCCGCCAGCCACGAGGCCGCTCCAGCGCGACAGCCGTCGCCCGCGCCGGGGTCGGCGACCGGCTCCGCGACCTCGGCGCCGGCGCTCGGCTCGACCGACTCCACTGACTCGGGCGCGCCGGTCTCCCCGTCGCTCGCGTCGCCCTCGGCTGCCGGCGGCACGTACACGAAGCCGTAGTAGTCGCGCAGGAAGTCGAGCTCCTCGGCGCAGAGCGCCGTCGTCTCGGGCGCCTGCGCGCACTGGATCGGGCCCTCGATCGCGTCGAAGAACGTGAGCACGGCCGAGAACGTGCGGCCGTCTTCGCTCACGCCGAGCGCGAAGCCGTCGCGCCACGGCACGCCGCACGCGAAGAGGCGCCCGTCCGGGCCGACCGCGAGGCAGCTCCCGAGCGGCCCATCGGGCAGCGGCGCGAAGCTGCGACCGCCGTCGTCCGAGCGATACACGCCGCGCTCGAGGCTCTGCACCCAGACGACCTCGTCGCGCATCGCGAAGCCGCCGACGCGCCCCGCGACGACCGTGATCGGCGTCAGCGTGAGGCCCGCGTCCTCGCTCATGAGGAGCTCGTCGCCCTGATCGCCGGAGCGCGTGAGCCAGAGCGTCGTCGGCGCGCTCGACGACACGCCGAGCACGCGCAGGATCACGCCGTCGTCGAGCATGTGGGTCGTGCTCGTCACCTGCACGCCGTCGTGGTGCACCAACGTCGCCTCGCCCGCCCGTGAGATCACCGCGTAGGCGTGGCCGCCGCCGGCACGCACCGTGGCCGCGTCGATCGCGGGCCCCGCCGGACCCTCCCACAAGCTGTTCGCCGCCTGGCCGGCCCGCCCGTGCAAGAGCACCACGCGCGCGTCGTCCGCCCCGGTCGCGTAGTAGCCGTCGCCGTCGTCCGGATCGGCGGCGAGGTCCCGCATGAGGTAGGCCTCCGTTCCGCTCACCGTGCCGTAGACACACGCGCTCGGGTCGGAGGCGAAGACCCCGCGCGAGAGGCCGGCGTCGGTGACCACGCCGAGCACGATCCCCGAGTCGAGCCAGGCCCAGCCGCCGAGCGACTGCGTGAGCCCGGTCACGGCCGACTCGCAGATGATCGAGAGCCCGCCGTCACGCCTCACCAGCACGCCGCCGAAGTTCGTGCCGAGGAGGATGTCTCCGGTCCCTGGTCCGAAGGCGATGGCGCTGCTGGTCGGAAACGCGCCATGGGCGCGCGCGGCGGGCGTCGCCACGCCGATGAGCCACATGACCGCGAGCAACCTCGCGAGCTGTCCTGTCGTCGTCATGCGCCCGGCTCTCCGCTTCCCGCTGCTCGCCGACGCCCCCTGCGGGCGCCTTGCTCTCGTGATCTCGGCGGGCGGGCGGCGCCGAGTCAAGCGCGCTCGCCGTGCGTGGCGGTTCGCCTTCGCGGTCCACGCGCGGCGCATCCGCTCAGCGCTCGTCGCTCACGACACAGGAGATGGTCACGCTCTTCACCGTGTAGCTGCCGAGGGTGTAGGTGTCCTTGCCCGCGTAGGGGCCAGGCCCGACGTAGTCCTCGTGCGTGTGCTTGACCGAGTCGACCATCGGCCCGGCGGTGGCAGGGTCATAGGCGCCGCCGATGAAGCGGTCGTCGGCGAACGGCGCGGCGGGGTTCTCGGCCGCCACGTTCTTGCCCGAGAACGCGTAGCCGTAGGGCTCTTGCCAGTAGCGCGAGGCGCTGAACGCGGCGACGGTGCCCGCCTTCTCGTCGAAGGTGATCGCCAGCGAGATCCGACCGCTGCTGCTCCCGTTGGCGTAGGTCACCGCCGCGAGCTCGGCGATGAAGTTGTTGCCGCTCATGCCGCCGAAGTAGACCGGCTTGCCGCCTTGATCCGGATCGTTGTGCCAGTTGCCGATCATCAGGAGCTCGTCGTCGTCGCGCGTCTCCCCATGCGAGTCGGTGTAGGTCCCGGTGATGTTGATCGAGACGCTGCAGATGTTGAAGTCGGGGAGCTGGTCGACGACGGTGGAGGTGGGACACTCGAGCGCGTCGTAGACGTCGCTGTACGGCACGGGATAGGCGAAGTCCTGGCGGTGGGTGAAGGTCCCCCAGCCGTGCGCCCACTTCACGCACTCGAGGTAGCCGTAGGTCTCACTTGCCGTGACGTCGCAGCCGTCATGGGGGTTGTGGCGGCAGAGCGCGGCGCGCCACGACCCGCAGCCGTGCGCGGCGTTGCAGTCGTCGAAGCACTGGTCGTGCCACACGCAACCCGGGTGCACGCCGCAGTTGAAGACGCTCCACTCCTCCTTGCGGCCGGTGTTGCCGCTGCCGTCGGCGGCCTGCACACAGCGCCACTCACGCGTGACCGTGCAGTTCCGGCGCGTACAGTCGGCGCCGCACGCCCCGCGGCACAGCGACTTGCACGGCCCGATCGGCGCGGGCGTCGGCGACGGCAGGAGCAGCGGCGCGAGGATCCCCGGATCCGCGAGATCGGCGGCGCCCTCCTCGTCGAACGGGAAGAACCCGTAGACGACCGGGACCAACGAGTCGTTGCTCATGTTGAGCACCGTCGCCGCCGGGCGCTCGTCCGGCTCGGTCGGATCGACCTGCACGTGGCCGCAGCTCGAGGCCGCGGCGAGCGCGCGCAGCCAGCGCTCGCGATCGCGGCGAGCCCGCGCAGCCAGCGCTCGCGGTCGCCTCGCCGGTACTTGAGCGCCATCTGCAGCGGCAGGACCAGCGCCGCCGTCGACGCCAGGTCCGAGGTGTCCTCGCGGCAGGCGAGCTCGATCGGCACGGTCGCCAGCGCGTCCCAGAGCGCACCGCCGAGGAGGTCGTCGAGCGCGCTCGCTTCCTCGGGCGTCAGCTCGCCGTAGCCGTCGATCGCGACGCCCTGCCAGGTGATCGTCGCGACCTCGCCGCTGGCGACGTCGACCGCGAGCCCACCCTCGGCGCCTTGGAGCTGGAAGGTCGCAAACGACTCCGCCTCCGAGAGCGAGACCGCCATGAACTCCACGACGACCCCCGACCCGCTCCAGGTCCCGGTCACCACCCCGGGCGCCGACTCGACCCCGATCTCGCCGAAGGTCGGCAGGTCGACGCCCTCGCCGGAGTCGCTCTCACACCCCGAGATCAGCGCCGTCGCGACCCCGATCCACCCGACCGCCGCACGCCGATACATCCTGCACCTCCGGGCCGTGAGCCCGCTTCACCACAGGTGCATCACGCATGCCGTCGCTCGCGCTGCGACGGCGTCCGGCGGGACCGTGCGAGGAGGCGCGCGCCGGGGGATCACACCCAGCCGACACGTGCGGCCTCGCACGCCGGCCTCGTCAGCTCTGAGGCTCCGCGGCGGCACGCCTGCGAGCCGCGGCACGCCGAGCGCACGGTTCACGCGCGAGCGCGCGCGACGAGGGCGGCGAGCCCGGCCTGATCACCGCGCTCCAGCAGGTCCTCGGCGGCGAGGCTTTCGCCGTCGCGGAAGAGGGTCGCGACCGCCGCGATCCTCGTCCCCTGGTGATACACGAGCATGCAATCGCCCGCCGCGAGGCTGCCGATGAGCTCGACGCGATCCCAGCTCGCCGCATGGCCGACGTACGCGATCACGACGTCATGGTGCTGGCTCCAGAAGAACGGCGCGGCGTGGAAACGCTCACCAGCACCGAGCATGTTGCGGGCCACGAGCTGCCCCTGTCGCTGTGCCACGACCCAGTGCTCGATGCGGAGGCCTCCTTCGGCATGTTCATCCGGCCAGCGCGCGATGTCGCCTGCGGCGAACACACCCGGCGCGCTGGTCTCGAGACGCTCGTTCACGATGACCCCGCGGTCGAGCGCGAGCCCGGCGCGCTCCGCGAGCTCCAGCGCAGGCCGCACGCCCACGCCGACGACCACCAGGTCCGCCGGCAGGCGCGCGCCGTCATCGAGCACCACCGCCTCGGCCTCGATCCGCGCGAGCGTGTGCCCCAGCCGGAAGACGACGCCGTGCTCCTCGTGGAGCGCGCGCAGGAAGTCGCCGAGCTCGGGGCCGAGCACTCTCTCGAGGGGGCGCGCCTCGGGCGCCACCACCGTCACTTCGAGGCCGCGCGTGCGGAGCGACGCCGCCACCTCGAGCCCGATGAAGCTCGCTCCCACGACCACGGCGCGCCTGGCGGTTGCGGCGCGGGCGATGATCGCCCTGCTGTCGGCGAGCGATCGCAGATTGAAGACATGGTCGCCGTCGGCGCCGGGCACGCGCAGCCGCACCGGGTCCGCGCCGGTCGCGAGCAGGAGCGCCCCGTAGCGACGCGTGCTACCATCGGCCAGGCGGACCTCGCGCGCCTCGGTGTCGAGCGCCACCACCCGCGTGCCGACCACCAGCTCGATCCCCTGCGCGGCGAAGAACGCGCCGTCGCGCAGCGTGACCCAGGCCTCGGGCGCCGTGCCGGCGAGGTAGTCCTTCGACAGGTTGGGGCGGTCGACCGGCGCGCTCTCCTCGGCGTCGAACATCGTGACGGGGCCGGCGTATCCCTGCCGCCGCAGCATCTCGGCGCAGGCGTTGCCCGCCGCACCCGCCCCGACGATGACGACGCTCTCCGGCTCGCGCCGGGTGAGCGCGGCCTCTTCGCGGGGCCGCCGCACACCGACCCGGACGCGAGCGCCGCTGCGCTCCACCTCCCAACACGGCAGCGCGTCCAGCGCTGGCGCCTCCACCGCGTCGCCCGTGCGCAGGTCGAAGCGCGCATGATGCCAGGGGCAGCGCACCTGGCAGCCGATGACGAGCCCCTCGGCCAGCGGTCCACCGTAGTGGCTGCACTTCGGCCCGATGGCGAACACCTCGTCGCCGGTTCGCACCAGCAAGACCGCCTCTCCGTGGGCGTGGCCCAGCAGCGAGCCACCCTCCGGGATGGCGTCGAGCTCGACCCCGATGGCCAGGTCCGGACCCGTTGGCGTCGTGTCCTCGGTCGCCATGGCGTGCTCCTCGTTCAGTGCTGCGCGCTGCGCATGGTGGTACGGAGGCGCTCCAGCACCGTCGCGACGATGTGGTCGCAGCGCGCCCCCAGGAACGCAAACGCCGAAGGCGCGCCAGCCTCCAGGCGTGCCGTCATCGCCTCGCGGAGGAGCGCCTTTCCGCGATGCAGACGCACCCTCACCGCCTCTTCGCTGAGCCCGAGGCAGGCGGCGGTCTCGGCGGTGTTCAGCTCCTGTACCTCCCGCAGCATGACGACGACGCGATAGATCTCGGGCAGCGCGTCGATCGAGTCCTCGAGCAGCCTCGTCAGCTCGCGGCCGACGCTCTGCTCTTCCGGCGTGGGAGTCTCGTCGCGTGGGATCATGGCGACCTCACCTCCCGCTTCGAGCTCGACCTCGGCCCGGCGCGCGCGGCGCCGTGCCCGAGCGTGCGCTTCGTTCAGCGCGATGCGCGTGAGCCAGGTCGCGAACCTGGAGCCGCCGGCGAACTGCGCGAGGTGCATGAAGGCGGACAGATAGGCTTGCTGGACCGCGTCCTCGGCCTCCGCGTCGTGCTTCAAGATGGCGCGGGTGACCCGAAAGAGGCGTTGGTTGTGGCGCCGCATGAGCACCCCGAACGGCTCGACGTCGCCCGCCAGCACCAGGGCGACGATCGCCTCGTCGCTGGGGGTCGGCTCGGGCGGAGCGCGGACGACGCGCAGATCGGGGCGTTCGGACGCTTCGGCGGGCTCGTTCGGTGACTTCGATCGGGGCAGCGGGTCCATGACCATCAGAGCGCGCGACGGGGACGGGCGTTACAGGCATGCGCGCTTTTCCTGCGAACCCTCAAAGCAGGCTCGCCTGGGTTCGAACACACAGGTCGAGGAACTCCTGCCGGGTGGAGGGATAGTCACGAAACGCCCCGAGCATAGCGCTCGTCACGACGCGCGCCTCGTGCGCCTCGGCGCCGCGGGCCGCCATGCACAGGTGCAGCCCCTCGACGTATGCGGCCGAGCCGCGTGTCTGCAGGCGCTCACTCAGCGTCATGGCGAGCTCGTGGGTGAGGTCCTCCTGCAGCACGGGACGACGGGCCAGAAGTTGGACCATGCGCGAGAGCTTCGAGATCCCCAGCACGCGTGACGCGGGCAGGTACGCCACCGAGATGCGATAGATGACGGGCAGGAGGTGGTGGGGGCACATGCCGAAGCAGGTGTTGTCTTTCGAGATCACCATCTGATCGTAACGCGCCGGGAAGGTGCGCTCGAGCATGTCGGTGAGCTCGGCCTCGATCACGGCGACGGGGCGCATCAGCTCCAGGCAGGCCCGCGCCGCGCGGCCAGCCGTCTCTGCGAAGTTGTGATCGCTCGTCACGGGGTAGCCCATGAGGTCGAGCGCGGCCAGCACCTGCTGGTACGCTCCGGTGAGCAGGCGTGGGACCTCGTCGTTGGGGACATGGCGGGTATGAGTGGGCGTATGCATACCCGATGGAGTGCGCACGACGCTCGGGCGTTACCGCGAAACGCAAAGCAGGATGAGTCGGGGGCGCTTCGCGCTGGGTGAGGTGCGAGACGTCGCCGCTCATTGGAGCTCCCCGCCAAGTTGGCGACCAGCGGCCATCGAGTGTGGGGAGGTGTACTGCGAGGGAGTGAAGCCGACTCGGGAGGGGTGGAGCGCGAGGCGATGAGGGCCGCCGCCCCGCCTCGCATCGAAGCGTCACGGGCCGAAGGGCCAACCGGCGCAGCCGGCGCGAGTCCAGTCACAACTTGTGGGCGCTGTGCTCAGAGTCGCGACCTGGCCTGGTCACGGACACGGCCGCGGCACATGGCGCCGCGTGACCGAGCCGTCCTTGACATCGATCGTATAGACGGTGCCGACGAGCGGGCGCGCCTCGACGAGGACCAGCGCCCCGCCCGCGGAGAGCACGAAGGCCGCGTCGTCCTTGGACGCGGTGTTGTCGGCGGCCTGGTCGAGGTCGACCGTCGCGACGCGCGCGCCGCTCCTGACGTCGTGCAGGTAGACCGCCTTGCCCGAGGCGGCGCGGAAGGCCCACAGGTCGCCCTGCACCTGGGTGAACTGGCCGTCGCGCACGAAGACGTCGCCGTCGCCGATGGCGGCGACGGTCTCGCCGCTCTCGGGGTCGACGAGCCAGGCCTTGCCGCCCCCGGTGCAGGCGCCGCTCGAGAGGAGGAGGCGCTGGCCGACGAAGGCGGCGTAGCTGCAGTCGGGCACCGCGCGCTCGGCGATCGGCAGGGACTTCACCGCGGCGAGCGTCGCCGCGTCGTAGAGCTCGGCGCTGAGCTTGCCGCTGTCGAAGGACGTGACGACGACCCGGCGCTTGTCCTTGTCGAAGTGCGCGGCCAGCACCTCGCCGACGTGCAGGTCCTTGCAGCGCGCGTCCTCGGCCGAGCAGAGCTTGAGCACCGGGCGGGCCTCGTCGCGGACCAGCCCCTCGTCGAGACCGGGCGGGAAGGCCGGCAGGTGCGCGAGGTCGTCCTCGGAGAGCTCGCTGGCGGTGCGCTGGCCGCTCTCGAGATCGAGGCTCACGCAGTGGCGCGTCTCGCGGGTCGCGCCGCAGAGCACGACCTTGCCGCCGTCGAGGCGCGCGAAGTCCGGGTCGATCGAGCCGAGCACGCGCGCCGTCTCCTGCGCGAGACAGGCGGGGTCGGGCGCCGCGTCGGGCGCGCCGGGCTCCGACGCGTCGGCGGCGCTCGGGGCGGCGACGTCCTCGGCGGCGGGGGGCGGCGCGGTGGGCGGCGTGGGCGCCGGCTCCTTCTTGCCGCACGCGGCGAGCACGGTGGTCATGAGCAGGGTCGTCGGCAGCGTGGCGATCAGGCGCTTCATACCCTTGCACCTAACCGATCTCACCGCGTCTGGCTACGGCGACGGGGTGAACGGCAGGACGCCCTTGATGTCCTCGTCGACGAAGCGGATCCCCAGGCCGACGAACCAGTCGCGCGCCGGCGCGTTGAGCATGTCGTCGATGCCGGCCGACAGGAAGAAGTGGCTCAGGAACTCCCACTGCGCCATGAGGCGCAGGCGCGGATATTCGTCGCGCCCGAACTCGAAGGCGTCGAGCTTGAAGCTCAGGGCGTCGTCGAGCAGGTCGGCGTCGATGCCCAGGCCGCCGGTCGACTCCGTGATGCCGTAGCGGAAGGTCAGGAAGTGGAAGCGCTTGGCGAACTGCGCCGAGAACTTGAAGTCGCCGCTGGTCTCGCTGATCTCCTCGACCAGGACGGGCGGCAGGCGCGGGTCGTTGCTGGTGGTGACGCGCAGGCGTCGCGTCGCCTTGCCGATCGGATCGTCGATGAGCTGGAAGAGGTAGTACTTGTCTGGCCCGGGGTGCAGCGCGAAGTCGACCGTCGACTTGTAGGCGCTACGGCCGACGTAGTAGTCGGCGCGGAACTGCACCTTGATCTGCGTGCGCGAGAAGGTCGAGGTGAAGCCCTCGACGTCACCGATGACGCGCTCGATGTCGTTGATGAGCTTGTCGTCGGTGAGCAGGCGCCCGACGGTGCCGCGCCCCTGCTCGAGGTTCTCGGTGACGGCGCGGATGTTCTCGAGGCTGCCCTCGATGAGGGCCATGCTCTTGTCGAGCCCGGCCAGCGTCTTGGCGATGGTGCCGTCCTTGGCGTCCTCGGGCGCGGCGGTCTGCTCGTCGACGAACTTGCCGATGGAGACCGTCACGCGCTCGACGCGCTCGAGGATCTGGTCGAGGCGCTCGGTCGAGCTGACCGACGCGCGCGCGAGCTCGCTCGAGGTGCGCTCGAGGTTCTCGAGGATGCGCTCGAGGTTGTCGCCGCGCGGGTAGATGCGCTGCGACAGGAAGTTGCGCATCTCGGCGGTGAGCTTCTGCACGTTGTCGGTGGTCTTCTCGACGTCGCCGCGGATCTTCTCGAGCGTCTTCGTGCCCTCCTCGTCGCCGATCGCCTCGCGCAGCGAGCCGGTGATCGACTCGATGTCGTCGCTGATGCGCTCGAGCGCCGGGAAGATCACCGCCGACGAGTCCTCGAGGGTCTTGATCACCGCTGGCAGGCCGACCTCGCCGGTGACGTTGGGGATCTCGCCGCCCGGCGGGATCACCTCGCCGTCGAGGCCCGGCGAGAGCGCGACGTCGTAGTCGCCGATGAGGCTCGACTGGCGGCGGATCGCCGCGGCTCCGTTGACCCAGGTCTTCTTCGCCTCGCTCCAGATCCCCTTCTTGAGGACGACGTCCTTGCGGATGATGAGCGGCACGCGCGCCATCGTCGGGTCGTCGGGGGCGAGCTCGGGCGTGCCGAGCACGCCGACCTCGATGCCGGCCAGCGTGATGCGCGAGCCGGGCGCGAGACCGGAGGCATCGTCGAAGCGCGCGTAGACGGTGTAGGCCTCGTCCATGTCCATGCCGCGATCGAGCGTGCCGAACGTGAAGATGAACGCGCCGATGGCGGCGAGCACCATCAGGCCGACGAGCAGCGGCGTCTTGGCCTTCAGCATGAAGCCCCGCCGGGTCGCCGCCGCGTCTTGCGCACACCTGCCATCAACACCTCGTTACCGCCTCCCGATCGCCGGCGCAATTCGACACCCGCTCGCACGCTGCAGTCCTCGTCAGAACATCAGGACCGTCATGAGGTAGTCGGCCATCAGGATGGCGACCGACGAGTAGACGACGGCCTTGGTCGTCGCCATGCCGACGCCGCGCGCCCCGCCCGAGGCGCTGTAGCCGGCGTGGCAGGCGATGGCGGTGATGACGAGCCCGAAGACCGCCCCCTTGATGAGCCCGCTCCACACGTCCCAGGGCACCATGACGTCGACGATGCGGCGCTTGAAGACGCCCTCGTCGAGGCCGAGGCCGACCACGGCGACGAGCCAGGCGCCTACGATGCCGACCAGCGAGAAGAGCAGCGTCAGCACGGGCATCATCGTCAGCGCCGCGAAGATGCGTGGCGAGACGAGGTATTGCACCGGGTTGACGGCCATCGAGCGCAGGGCGTCGATCTGCTCGGTGACGCCCATGGTGCCGATCTCGGTGGCGATGGACGAGCCGACGCGCCCGGTGACCATGAGCCCGGTCAGGACCGGGGCGAGCTCGCGCGTGAGCGCCAGCGCGACGGTGGTGCCGACGTAGCCCTCGGCGTTGAACAGGCTGAAGGCGTAGGCCGACTGCACGGCGAAGACCATGCCGGTGAAGGCGCCGGTCAGGAGCACGATCAAGAGCGAGCCGACGCCGACGAACTCGAGCTGCTGCAGATAGACGCGCCAGCGGAAGGGCGGGCGGAAGATCTGCACGAGCCCCTCCCAGGCCAGGAGCGCGGTCGAGCCGGTGTTCTCCACCCGCTTGAGCGCCCAATTCCCGAGATCCTCGACCGGCTTCACCGGCTCTTCATAGCAGGTGTTGGATCGGGCCGCACCCGTGTCGAGATTGCGCTTCGCCGGCGCCCCGCCCGGTGGTATGGAGGTGCCGAAGAGGTGCCCATGCGGCTCGAGGTCAATGGCGAAGAGAGGGACGTCGCCGACAACGCGACGGTGGCGACGCTGGTCGAGGCGCTCGGCCTCGGTCACGAGCGGGTCGCGGTCGAGGTCAACCGCAAGCTCGTGCGCCGCGCCCAATGGCCCGAGGCCGCGTTGGCCGAAGGCGACGTCGTCGAGATCGTGCACTTCGTCGGAGGCGGCTGATGCAAGACCAGGACCCCACCCGTGACGACGCCCTCAGGCTGGGCGCCAAGACCTACCGCTCGCGCCTCCTCATCGGCACCGGCAAGTACCCCTCGGCCGAGGTGGCGCGCCAGGCGCTGGCGGCGACCGGCGCCGAGATCGTCACGGTCGCCGTGCGACGCGTCAACCTCGACCGGAACGCCGAGGACTCGATCTGGGCGCAGGTCGACCTCGCGCGCTACACGCTCCTGCCGAACACCGCCGGCTGCACGACGGTCGACGACGCGGTGCGCACGGCGCTGCTCGCGCGCGAGGTCGGCATGGGCGACCTCGTCAAGATCGAGGTCATCGCCGACCCGAAGACGCTCTTCCCCGACAACCAGGCGACGCTCGAGGCCGCGAAGATCCTCATCGCCGAGGGCTTCACCGTGCTCCCCTACCTCACCGACGATCTCATCGCCTGTAAGAAGCTCGCCGACGCCGGCTGCGCGGCGGTGATGCCGCTGGGCGCGCCGATCGGCAGTGGGCTCGGGATCCGCAACCCGGTCTCCATCCGCCTCATCGTCGAGGCGATGGCGCCGATGGGTGTGCCGGTCATCGTCGACGCCGGCGTCGGCACCGCCTCGGACGCGGCCCGCGCGATGGAGCTCGGCTGCGACGCGGTCTTGATGAACACCGCCGTCGCCGGCGCCAGGGAGCCGGTGCTCATGGCCCACGCCATGCGCCAGGCGGTCGACGCCGGGCGCCTCGCCTTCCGCGCCGGCCGCATCCCGATGAAGCTCTACGCCACCGCGTCGAGCCCGCTCGAAGGCCTCATTGGCTGAGCACGGGTCCCGGCCCACCCTGTGCCTCGTCGCCGACCGGCCGACGCTCGGGGCGCGCCTCCTCCCGGCGCTGAACGAGGTCCTCGCCGCCCTGCCGCGCGGCCGCGTGATGGTGATCGACCGCGGCGAGGCCGAGGCCCGCGCGCGCCTGTCCCACCTCGCCGAGCTCATCGCGCTCTGCCGCGCCCACGGTGCGCCGGTCCTGGTCTCGACCCGCGTCGACCTCGCGCTCGCCGCCGGCGCCGACGGGGTGCACCTGCCCGAGCACGGCCTGCCCGCGGCCGTCGTGCGCGCGACCTGGCCGACGCTCCTCGTCGGCCGCTCGTGCCACGATCGTCCGGGCCTCCTCGCCGCCGAGGACGCGGGCGCCCACTACGCGCTGCTCTCGCCGGTGGCAGCGCCACACTCCAAACCGCTCGCCGCCGAGGCCCTCGGCGTCGCCGGCTTCGCGCGCGCCGTCGCCGGTCTCGCGCTGTCGGTCTACGCGCTCGGCGGCATCGTGCCCGACCTCGTCGCGGGCTTGCGACACGCGGGTGCGGCGGGCGTGGCCGCCCTCGGCGGCGTGCTCGGCGCGCCCGACCCGGCCGTGCGCGCGCGGGGCCTCGTCGCCGCCTGGGACCACGCCTCCCCGGAGCCGGGGGCGAGTTGACAAGACCCGCCCCTCGTCGGACAAACAGCCGACTTGGAGGGCTCGTTCGGGCCAAAGGAGCGAGGAGATGTTGGCGTTGACGATCCGTGAGAAGAACGGAGAAGAGCGTCAACTCATCTTCGAGAAGGAGGAGGTCACGATCGGCCGTGCCACCGGCAGCGACATCGTGTTGCCGCGCTCCAACATCTCCAAGCGTCACGCGCGCCTGGTCGACAAGCACGACAAGGTCGTCATCGTCGACCTGCGCTCGACCAACGGCACCTACGTCAACGGTCGCCGCATCACCGCGCCCGAGCTCCTCACCTACGAGGACAAGGTCTACATCGGCGACTTCGTGATCCGCCTGTCGCGCCCGGCCGAGCAGCACGCCTCGCAGCGCATGACCGCGCCCTACACCGCCAGCGCCACCCCCGAGGCGGGCCCGCGCAGCTCGCGCGGTCCGACCGCCGCGGTCGAGGCGCCGATCCCGGACATGGGCATGGACGCCGGCGCGCCCCCGATGGACGAGCCGCGGCGCGCCCCGGCCCGTCATGCGCCGCCGACGCCGCCGCCCGAGGACGAGGAGGAGGATCGCACGCGCGCCATCATGGCGATGCCGGACGAGGAGGAGCTGCCGCCCCCGCCGCGCGCTGCCGCGGCCCCGGTCGCGCGCAAGGACGCACCGCCGGTGCCGGCGCCCGTGCCGGTCGCGACGCGCAAGGAGACCGCGCCGGGTGCGCCGCAGCGCGCCGCGGGCCAGGCCAAGCCGCGTGAGCCGGCCGCGCCGCCCAAGGCCGCCGCCGCGCGTCAGGCGAAGTTCTCCGAGGAGCCGCCGACGATGAGCGTCGCGGTGCCGGCGGTCCTCAAGAAGGCCGCGCAGGCGCCGCCGCCGCCGCCCGCCGAGCCCGAGACGACGAGCGACGTGGCGACGGCCGATCCGTGGGCCGAGTGGAACCACGCGATCCAGGTGGTCGTCGAGCGCATCGAGGCGACGCACGACAAGGTCCCGGTGGAGCAGGCCGAGCTCATCGCGGCGGAGGCGGTCGACGCGGCGATCGGCGCGCAGCAGATCGCGCAGGAGACCGAGCGCGAGGCGCTGGTGACCGACGTCGTGAGCGAGCTCGTCGGCCTCGGGCCCCTGACCGACACGCTGGCCGACCCGACGGTGCTCGCGGTCTACATGAACGGCCCCAAGTCGGTCTACATCGACCGCGGCGCGGGTGTGCACGAGCCGAATGGGCGCCTCTTCGCGACGGCCGGCTCATATCGGCGCACGCTGATGAACCTCGCGGGGATCCCCGAGTCCGAGGAGATCGTCGGCGGCGAGGAGGTCACGCTGCCCGACGGCTCGGTGGTGCGCGTGGTCGGCGCCGGGCTCGGCCCGGAGCCGCTGGTGGTGTGGCGGCGCGCGGCGGCCGAGGTGCCGCTCCTGCCCGACCTCGTGGCGGAGGGGCTCATCGACCAGGCGCACGCGCACGCGCTCACGCTGGCGATCGCCGACGGGCGCAACGTGCTCGTCTGCGGGGTCCCGGGCTGGCCGCGCTCGGCGCTGGCGTCGGCGATCTGCTCCGAGATCGGTCTCGATCGGCGGGTCGTCGCGGTCGGCGATCGCAGCGAGGTCGCGCTGGCCCACGGGAACCAGGCGCGCCTTTCCTCACGCAGCCTGGGCGTCGGGGCCGACCTCGTCGGGCTCGAGCCGGATCTCGTGCTCTTCGAGCGGCTCGACGCGGGGACGGCCGCGGCCTGGGTCGAGGCCTGCCTGGCCCTGGGCAAGCCCGTCATCGCGCTGAGCCCCGAGCCGCAGCCCGATCGCGCGCTGCGACGCCTCGCGCTCCTGCTCGAGGTCGGCCACGTGCCGGCGAGCGCCGGGCGCGGCGCGCTTTTCGTCGGCGAGGCGGTCGACGTCGTGGTCTCACTCAGGACGCAGGCCGATGGCACCGTGCGGGTCGACAAGGTACAAGACTGCGAGAGCACCAAGGACGGCTTCGGGCTCAAGGCGCCCGGCAAACGCTGAACGCACGCGACACGGAGGGAGAGGGGGAAGGTAGCGGCGGATGTTCACGCTGATCATCGAGGACAAGCACGGCGGCATCGCCGACGAGTACTCGTTCGAGGAGGGCGAGTTCTTCATCGGCCGCTCCCACACCTCGGACATCATCCTGCCGTCCGACAACGTCTCGCGCCGTCACGCGCGCCTCTACACCGTCGACGGGCGCTGCTACATCGAGGACCTCGCCTCGTCCAACGGCGTCTTCGTCAACGGCCGGCGCATCCACGAGGTCTATCAGATCCAGCGCTCGGCGCAGATCAAGGTCGGCGACTACTACCTGCACATCGAGTCCGACACCGAGGCGAGCCCCGAGGAGGAGCGCACCTGGTGCCGCCTCACCGGGCGCAACCTCGCCTTCACCAACCAGGTCTTCCGCGTGCAGCGCAAGGTCAACCTGATCGGCCGCGGCAAGGACTGCACGCTGACGATCATCGATCCGTCGGTCTCGCGCATCCACACCAAGCTCTCGGTCGAGCGCTCCGGCGCGCTGACGATCGAGGACCTCAAGTCCTCCAACGGCACCTTCGTCAACGACGAGCGCATCGAGGTCGCGACCCTGCACCACCGCGACATCCTGCGCCTGGGCAACGTCGAGTTCCTGGTCGAGATCCCCGACCAGGAGGCGACCAACATCGGCAAGTCCCCGTCGCCACGTGAGCGCGAGCGCGTGCGTGAGCAGGTCCGCGAGCGGGAGCCCGCGCGCGAGGCGCGGCGCGAGCGGTCGGTCTCGGCGCCGCTGCCCGTCGAAGAGCGGCTCAGCGCGGACAAGAAGCCGCCGACGCTCGAAGAGGCCTGGAGCATGGAGGCGCCGAAGCGCTCCGGGTCCTCGTGGGTCCTGTGGACGCTGGTGATCGGCTTCGTCGCGCTCATCGCGACAATCGTGCTGGTCGCGTTCAAGGACGAGATCTTCGGCGGCGCGGACGAGCCGCCGCCCGGCGCCGCGGCGACCGCGCCCGCAACGAGCGCCGGCGCCCCGACGCCGCCCGCGCCCAGCGCCGAGGAGATCGCGCGCAAGCGGGCCCAGGAGCTCGAGAAGCGCCACAAGGAGATCCAGGCGATCCTGCAGGTCGGCCGCGACTACATGAAGGATCGGCGCTGGGACCTCGCGACCGGGCGCTTCAACGCCGTGCTCGAGCTCGACCCGGCCAACGCCGAGGCGCTGCGCTCGCTCAACCACATCCAGATGATGGAGAAGCACAAGGCCCGCCTGGAAGAGGCGCGCCGCCTGCGCGACGCGCTCAAGCGCGGCGAGGCGGCGCGGATCCTGCGCGAGATCGACGACGCCAGCGTGTACTACACCGAGGCGCAGGACGAGCTGCACAAGCTCCAGGACGCCAAGCCGACGCTGCTCCTGACCGCCGACAACCTCGTGCGCCAGCGCGACTGCCAGGGCGCGATCACGACCCTCAAGGAAGCGCAGCTCATCGATCCCAAGGACCCGGTCGTCATCGAGAAGCTCGATCAGGTCAACGCGCTGCTCGGCACCCGGAAGTGCCAGTAGACTCTGGCCTGATTCGGTCAGGGCGTATTTGAGACCTTCTTCTCGATCTTCGCGATGAGGGAATCGAAGCCCTCCTTGGCGATGATCTTCTCGAACTGACCGCGCCAGTTGAGCGCCATCGAGACCTCGTCGACGATGATGTCGTAGGCGAGCCAGGTCTTCTTGCCGTCCTTTTCGGCCCAGGCCATCAGGTAGTCGACGTCGGCGGCGACGTCCTTCTTGCCGCGCACCGTGGTCTTGACGGTGGCCTGGGTCTTGTCGTCGTTGTCGAAGGCGACCTCGCCGCGGTACTCGACCGAGAACTCGACCTTGGGCTCGAACTTCTTGGCGTAGGTGCGGATCACCAGCTTCTTGAAGCGGTCGATGAAGGTCGCCTTCTGCTCGGGCGACAGCGATCCCCACGACACCTTGAGCGTGCGCGCCGAGAACGCCTGATAGTCGAGCAGCGCGTCGAACTCGGCGGTGACCTTCTGCGTCAGCTCGTCCTGCGTCGCGGCGGTGGCGGCGGCCTCCTTGACGTGCCCGTAGATCGCGTCGATGCGCACCTTGGGGCTCGGCGGGCTCGGCACCGCGGCCAGGACGGGGGCGACCACCAGCAGCGAGGCCAGCGCGACGAGCGAGAGACGAAGACCGACAACCATCGAGAGCTCCTTGCCTGCGACCGAGCGCGTGCGCGTCGGTGCGTCGAACCAGCGCCACCGACGTCGGCGGCGGCGCGCGCATTCACCATGCCATCATCTGTCGGGGTCGGGCGAACCGGGCGCGTCGGCCGGCGGCGCGGCGGTGAGCATGCGGATATCCGTGCCGATGGCCTGGCTCAGCCGCCAGGTCAGGAGGTTGTGCTCGAAGACCAGCCTCAGGTAACCGAACTTCTTCTCGTAGAATTGCACGAGCGCGTCCATCACGTCGCGGAAGCTGCCGAAACCCGCGTCGTAGGTGTCCCAGGTCGCGGTGAGCCAACCCTGGGCGGACTTCTGCGAGTCCTGGAAGATCCGGATCAGCTCGCGCTTGTTGGTCAGCTCCTGCACGAGCTGGCGCACCTTGAACTCCTGCAGATCGGCCTGCACCTCGGCCTCGGCCTGCGCCCGCCGCGCGCGCGCCCGCGCCTCGTCGGTCTGCAGCACGCGCTGCGGGATGTCGAGCTTCCAGCGCAGCCCGAGCACGCCGCCCAGGGTCTGCCGGTGATAGGGGTCGTGCGCGAAGATCGACGGCTGCTCGTCGATGACGGTCGACTCGGCCAGCGCGAGCTGCCCCGCGAAGAAGATGTCCGGCCACGCCTCGGCCGCCTTCGCGTCGGCCAGCGCCGCTTGCGCGCGCGCGCCGTGCCGCGCGATGGCGATCACCGGGTCGCTCGCTTCGGCGATGGCGACGTATTCGTCGGCCGTCAGCACCGGGAACTCGTAGGGCGTGAGCGCCTTGTCGGCGATCTCGATCTCGGGCCCGCCGGCCGGCTTCTCGAGCAGGATGCGCAGCCCCTGGCTCGCCTGCGTCATCAAGAGCAGGTTCTGCGCCTGCAGCTCGTAGAACTCCGCCGAGCGCGTCTTGAGGCGCAGGTGCTCGAGCTGGTCGTACTCGGGGCTGTCCTCCGCGCGCAGGCGCTCCATGCGGCGCTCGGCCTTGTCGATCCAGCCCTTGCCGTCGACCAGGATCTCGTCGAGGTGCCGCCCCAGGAGCCGCCCGAGCCACGCCTCCGCCGCGCGTGTGCGCAGCTCCCAGCGCGCCACCTCGACCGCCGCCTTGCCGACGTCCACGCCCGCGCCCGCCGCGCGCTGCAGCGCCCCGATCTTCCCGAAGGTCCACAGCGGCTGCACCATCTCCAGCTTGGTCCTTCCGAAGAAGCCGATCACCCCCCAGTCCGAGTCCGAGTCCAGCGCGTCGCCGGTCACCTTCGGCGTGATCGTCGCCGCCGCCTCGAGCCGGAACGAAGGGAAGATCGCCCACTCCGCCTGCCCGAGCTTGGCCTCGAGCTGCGCGAGCCCCGCGCGCGCCGCCTGCATCAGCGGGTGGTGCCGCTCGAGGTGCGTCACGAGCGCCTCCCAGCTCCACGCCACCGGCGCCTCGCCGGGCTCCTCCGCGCGCAGCGGCGCGCTCGCCGTCAGCATCGCCGTGAGGGCCAGGAACCTCATCGAGATCACGTCAACCACCGCCTCGTCGTCTCGTCGTGTTGTCAGTCCAGCGTGCCGTCGCGCTCACACCAGGCCGCGCTCTCCGCGCAACCCGGTCTTGAGCTTCACGCGCTCGCGCGCCAGGTGTAGCGCCTGCAGCGCGGCAAGGCACGTGCCTTCGAAGCCGAGACCCGCGAAGAGCTGGTCGCCGGCGAGCAGGAGGTTCTTGTACGCCGTCTCCGGCGCGAACGCACTCGCGCCCAGCGTGTCCGGCAACGCGCTGCCGAAGATCGGCACCAGCGCGTCGAGATCGACCACCGCCTCGCGCGCGCTCGGCTCCCCCTCCCCCTCGCGCGCCGCCGGCGGCGCGATCAAGGCGGGCACGTCGATCACCCTGGTGTGCTCGTCGAGCCACGGGATGAGCCGCCGCACCGCGCTCAACGCCCGCCCCACCACCCGCTGCACCCCGCCCAGGGTCGGCGTCGCGGCGCGCGCCTCGACCAGCGCGCTCACCTGCAGCACCCCCGGCCCCGGGCGCCCGTCACCGCCGGCGTGCGGGCCGATCCCCGGGCGCGAGACCCACAGGGCGTTGTCGTCGCGCAGCGGATCGTGCGGATCGTCGACCCACACCAGCTCGGGCGCCATGCCCTGCGGCAGGACCCTGGGGTCGACCCCCAGGTTGACGACCAGCCGCCACGCCGCCGGCTGCAGCGCCGCGATCGCGGCGTGCCAGGCGTCGTCGCGCTCGTCGCGCGGCACCAGCGCCAGCACCTTGCGCGGGTCGACGTTGCCGACGACGAGCTCGCAACCGATCGCCTCGCCGCGCGACGCGAGCTGTACCGCGGCGATGCGCCCGCGCTTGAACACGAATCCCTTGGCGTACGCGTCGGGGCGATAGTCGCTCGACTGGTCGCGCACCTTGCGCAGAAAGACCTGCTTGAGCCCGTCGAGCCCGCCGGGGAAGCGGTAGAGCCCGGCGCGCAGGTGCGTCCACAGGCGCGCCACCGTCAGCGGCGCCAGCGGCTGCCCCAGGAGCCCCGAGAGGTGCACGAGCGGCGCCTCGATCACCGCGCGCATGCGCGCGTCGTGGATCCCCGCGAGCACGTCGAAGGGGCCGTCGACCAGATGCGGCGGCACGTCCTGGGCGGCGCGGCGAAAAGCCGCCCGCTCGCGCAGCCCGCGCGGCGGCAGGTGGATCGGGTCCGGCTCCGGCGGGGGCTCGCCGATCCCGGGCGCGCGCACGGTCGCCGGCGGTCGCGCGCCGCCGCCGAGCAGCGGATTCGAGCGACGCGTGAGCTCGGCCATCTCGGCGTCGAAGCCGTCGAAGAGCGGCAGCGCCCCCGGCAGCTCGCGCTCGAGATCGCGCTCCCACAGGCGCCGCGCCCCGCCGACGTCGAGGCGCAGGCCCGGCATCGCGACCTGGAACGACGGCTCGAGCGGCTGCGGGCGGTTCTTCATCTCCATGCCGAGCGAGAGCTCGCCCATGGCGCGCTGCACCGCGGGAGACGTGGAGAAGCCCAGCAGGTGCTCGCTGCGGCGCATGAACCAGAAGCCGGCGTGCTTGTAGGACTGTGCGCGCTCGCCCTGGCCGACGACCAGCACGCGATAGCCCATGCGCGCCGCCAGGGCGGCGAAGACGACCCCGGCGAGGTCGGTGCCGAGCACGACGATATGGTACCAGGACTGGGTCAGGGATCCCTCCACCCACTTCATCCCGCAAGTCGCCGGCACGGGCCAGTTTTCCGTCGCCGGGCGGCGCGACCCGATCGATGCCGAGCGCCGCCGTTCCGTGCATACTCCGGACGACCCCGGGCAGACACGAAGGACCAGGACCAACGGAGGACACGTGGACAGATCACCACGAGGCATCGAGCAGCTCGTCGAGGCGCAGGTCCGCCGCTACCTCGCGAGCCAGGAGGCCACCGGTGGCGCCGCGGCGACCGCGGCCGCCACGACCACGCGCGCACCGATCACGATCTCGCGCGAGTACGGCGCGCTCGGCGAGCAGCTCGCGCGCATGGTCGCCGACAAGCTGGGCTACACCTGCTGGGACACCGAGCTCCTGCACCTGCTCGCGCAGCACACGCAGGCCCCGCTCAGGCTGGTCGAGGCGCTCGACGAGCACCGGCGCACCGGCATCGAGCGCTTCGTCGAGATGTGGACCCCGTCGGGCGCGCCCAGCGACGACGTCTACCACCGCGAGCTGGTACGCGTCGTGCGCGCGATCGGCGCCCAGGGCGCGGCGGTGATCGTCGGGCGCGGCGCCCAGGTGATCCTCGCGCCCGAGGAGGCCCTGCACGTGCGCGTGATCGCACCGCTCGAGCAGCGCGTGGCCGGCCTCGTCGCCCGCCGCGGCTGGACCGAGTCGCAGGCGCGCTACGAGATCCAGCGCACCGACGACGACCGCATCGCCTTCCTGCGCGCCGGCTTCGGGCGCGACCCGCGCGACGTGCAGCTCTACGACCTCGTCGTCAACGTCGGGCGCCTCCCGCTCGAGCGCGCAGCGTTGGTGATCGAGGCCGCCTGGCGCGCCAAGTTCAGCCCGGCCTGAACCTCCGCGGCGGCCTTTTCGACGCCCGGACCACGGTGTACGCTGCTGCGGCCGCGCAGCCAGGCGCGCGCGGCCCGGACAAACCATGCAGAACACGCTACGGGACGCAGCCATCGTCGAGGTGCGCAGCCGCGTGCTCGAAGCCTGCCTCATGCAGGCCCAGCTCCCCGACGGCATGCCGCTCGACGTGCTCGTCAACGACACGCTCTACCACGAGAAGAAGCGGCTCGAGGTCGACCGCCAGAGCCCGACCTGGGCCGAGGACGTCGCCTTCTGGGACGGGATCAAGAACCGCCTCGGCCGCGCCTCCGAGGGCGAGGTCAAGGAGATCCTCAAGGCGGTGCTCGAGCGCTTCACCGACGAGATCCGCGGCAACTTCTCGCCGGTCCTCTACGGCGTCGCCACCCGCGTGCTGCCGCGCGCGCTGCCGGTGCTGCTCAACGCCATGAGCCCCAAGCGCCTCTTGCAGCGCGGCGTGCCCGACATCGGCGAGACGATCCGCATCGAGGGCAACATCGCCGGCCTCAAGCGCATGAACGAGCTCGGCACGGTGATCCTCACGCCGACGCACGTCTCCAACCTCGACTCGCCGGTCATCGGCTGGGCGATCTACGCGATGGGCCTGCCGCCCTTCACGTACGGCGCCGGGCTCAACCTCTTCTCGAACCCGGTGATGTCGCTCTTCATGCGCAACCTCGGCGCCTACCGCGTCGACCGCCAGAAGACCGCGCCTCTCTACAAGGACGTGCTCAAGGAGTACGCCACCGTCTCGCTCGAGCTCGGCCAGCCCAACCTCTTCTTCCCCGCCGGCACGCGCGTACGCTCCGGCAGGGTCGAGCAGCGGCTCAAGCTCGGCCTGCTCTCCGCGGGGCTGCGCGCCTACACCAACAACCTCTCGAAGAGAAAAGAGAAACCGAATATCTACATCGTGCCCTGCACGCTCAACTACCACCTGGTGCTCGAGGCCGAGACGCTCATCGAGGATCACCTGCAGCGCGAGGGCAAGGCCCGCTACATCATCCTCGATGACGAATCGACGCGCGCCCGCAAGATCCTCAACTTCACCCAGAACCTGGTCAACCTCGACGCGCGCATCACCGTGCACGTCGGCGACCCGGTCGACCCGTTCGGCAACCGCGTCGACCCGGAGTCCGGCGAGTCCCTCGATCGCCACGGGCGCACCATCGACATCCGCCGCTACGTCACCGATCGCCAGGGCGTGCCGGTGCACGTGCCGCAGCGCGACCGCGTCTACACGGCCGAAGCCGGCGAGGCCGTCGCGCGCGAGTTCCTCAAGCACAACGTGATCGTGTCGACGCAGCTCGTCGCCTTCACGCTCTGGGAGATGCTCAAGCACCGCCACAAGGGCCTCGACATGTATCGCCTCATCCGCGCCGGCGACGAGGGCGCCGGCACCTCGGCCACCGCCCTGGTCGAGCGCGTCATGCGCGTCTGGCAGGCGCTGCGCGAGCGCGACACCGCCGGCCTCCTGCACCTCGAGGAGGGCGTCGTCGAGAGCGGCGACGCCGCGGCGATCGTGCAGACGGCGCTGCGCCACTTCGGCACCTATCACGCCCGACCGGTGATCGTGCGCCGCGGCGATCGCGTCTTCTCGGAGGACATGAAGCTGCTCTACTACTACTCCAATCGCCTGCGCGGCTACGGGCTCGAAAAGGAGCTCGAGCCCGTGCTCAAGAAGGAGGTCGCGTGATGACGACGCCGTCGAAGCAGGCGACCGTCATCGGCGGCGGCTCGTGGGGCACGGCGCTCGCGCACCTGATGGCGGTCGCCGGCGCCAGGGTCAAGCTGTGGATGCGCAACGACGAGCGCGTGCAGGAGATCAACACCGCCCACACCAACACGCGCTACCTCAAGGACCGCCCGATCCACCCCGCGGTCGAGGCGACGAGCGACCTCGCCGCCGCCGCCGCCTTCGCCGAGCTGATCGTCGTCGCCATCCCGTCGGCCAACTTCCGCGCCATCGCCTACGAGCTCGGCGACTGCGTCAGCGGCGATCAGATCCTGATCTCGGCGACCAAGGGCTTCGAGGCCGAGCACCTCACGCGCATGTCGCAGATCCTGCGCGAGGAGACCTGCTGCCGCAAGATCGGCGCCATCTCCGGCCCCAACCTCGCCGACGAGGTCATGGACAACCACCCGACGGCCACCGTCGTCGCGAGCCCGATGGAGGAGGTCGTCGAGAAGGCGGGGCTGCTCCTCGCCGGGCCCACGCTGCGCGTCTACGGCAACCACGATCTCACCGGCGTCGAGGTGATGGGCGCGCTCAAGAACATCGTCGCCATCGCCGCCGGCGTGTGCACCGGCATGGGCTACGGCCAGAACTCGCTGGCGATGTTGCTCACGCGCGGCCTCGCCGAGATCTCGCGCTTCGGCGAGGCGCTCGGCGCCGACCGCATGACCGCGCTCGGCCTCGCCGGCCTCGGCGACCTCATCGCCACCTGCGGCTCGCCGCTGTCGCGCAACAACACCCTCGGGCGCAAGCTCGCCGCCGGCATGACGCTCGCCGAGGCGCAGGCCGACACCATCAAGGTCGCCGAGGGCGTCAACACCACCTACGCCGCCTCGATGCACGCCGCCCGCCTCGGCGTCGACATGCCGATCACCCGCGCCGTCAACGCGATCCTCTTCGAGGAGCACAAGCCGGCCGACGTGCTGGTCAAGCTCATGTCGCGCGCCAACCGCTACGAGCACAGCGAGATCCCCATCGACGCGCCACGCCCGGTCGAAGGCTCGGTCATCGACACCGCGCTCTCGGTGGCGGCGCGCAGCCGAGGGTGGTGATGCTCGAGCGTCTCCTCTCCCGCAAGCCCAGGCCGCCCTACACCTACCCGCTCGACCGCAGCAACGACCGCGTCTTCCCCGCGGGCTGGCGCGGGCGCATCTACGTCTGGGACATCGACAAGACCTACCTCGCGACCGAGATCCACTCCGTGCGCGCGCTCCTGCTCGTGCCCTTCGAGTTCGCCGTCGACAAGCGCAACGTCGCCGGCACCTCGGCGCTGCTCCGCGCGCTGCGGCGCGGCGTCGCCCCTCCCGGCCTCACCCTCGCCAACCCGATCTACTTCGTGTCCGCCTCACCGCCGCAGCTGCGCACGGTCATCCAACGCAAGATGCTGCTCGACGGCGTCGAGCACGACGGCATCACCTTCAAGGATCACGCGACCCTCGTCGCGCGCGGCCAGCTCGGCAAGGTGCGCGAGCAGATCGGCTACAAGCTCTCGGCGCTCCTGCTCAACCGCAAGGAGCTGCCCTGGGAGGTCGAAGAGACGCTCTTCGGCGACGACTCCGAGTCCGACGCGCTGATCTACTCGCTCTACGGCGACATCGTCGCCGGCCGCCTGCGCGGCGAGCCGCTGACCCGCACCCTGCTCCAACACCACGTGCGGCGCGAGGACGCCGACTTCGTCGCCGCGCTCGCCGCCGACATGCCCGAACGCGAGCTCGTCCGGACGATCTACATCAACCTCGAGGTGCGCCGCGACCCCGAGCTCTTCGCCGCCTTCGGCGCGCGCATCGTGCCCTGCCACGACGCCTTCCAGACCGCGCTGCGCCTCTACGAGGACGGCCACATCGACGCCGAGGGCGTCGCCGCCGTCGCACACCAGCTCGTCGTGACCCTGCGCCGCCAACCGCACTCGATCCTGCGCAGCGCCGCCGACATGGTCGCGCGCGGCGCCGTCGGCCTGGCCACCCTCGAGTCGCTGTGGCCGACGCTGCAGCAGCGCGGGCTCGCGCCCGACTACTTCGTCGTCGACGCGCGCCGCATCCCCGAGCACCCGCGCCCTGCGCTGCCCGACGGCGGCTTCCTCACCCCCGAGGCGCTGCGCGCGACACCCTGATCGGCGCGCCGCCGCGCAGGACCGCTCGGGTCAGGGCCGCTCGACGAGCACGACCTCGCACGCGAGCTCGAGCGTGAAGCGCCCACGCCCCGACGGCTGCAAGCGGATCTCGGGACAGCGCTCGGCCAGCCGCCGCCTGAGCAGGATCAGGCGACTCTCGAGGTTGTCCTTGACCTCGGGCAGGGCGAGCGTCTTGTCCAGGCGCAAGAGCCGGTTGGTGAACTCGCGCCGCCCTTGCCCGGCGTGCTCGCGCAGGAGCTTCCACAGGATCTTCGCCGGCAGGCTGCGCACCAGATATTCGTCGTCGACGAGGATCACCTCGTCCTGCCGATAGAACGCGACCTCGCGCCGCGCCTGACCGTGCGCCGCCGGATCCGCCGTCGACTCCCGCGCCGCCGGCGCCACGCTCATCGCCTCGCCCTCGGCGCCGTCCGCATCGCCGCGCTCCTGCAAGAGCGCGTTCTGGATCGCGATCGCCAGATATCCGCCGAGCACCTCGAGGTAGGTCTTGTCCTCTTCGTGGAAGCGATATGGCGTCTCGCTCTCGATGCACAGGACGCCGATGAGCTCGCCCTTGGCCAGGAGCGGGATCCCGAGCTGACTCTGCGGCCGCGCCAACCCCGGCAGTCGGATCCGGTGTTCCTCCTTACAGAGCCCGAGCTCGAGCGCACGCTCCCTGACCGCGGCGGCATAGAGCATCTGCCGCAGGAGACCGGAGACCCGCAGCGGCTTCTTCGCCTCCGCGACCATGCCGATGATCCCCTCGCCGAACCCGACCTCGGCGCCGACCCCTCCCTGGGCATAGCCCCGGCTGGCGAGGATGACGAGCCTGTCCTGGCGCTCGATCGCCAACGCGATCAGCGAGTGCCTGAAGCCGAAGAGCGTCTCGATCGCCTCGAGGATCGACTCGAGCAGACACTCCAGGTCATCGGCGCGCTGAACCCGCTCGGACAGCTCCGCCAGCGCCTTCATCGTGAAGGGCACCGTCGCGGCCTGCGCGCGCCGGGTCTCCAGCGCGGCGACGCCGCTCTCGTCCTCGGTCGGCGTCACCGACAGCACCTCGTAGACGTCGGCGGCGATCAGCTTGAATATCCCCTTGAGGCCGCTGTACGACGCGATCGCCTCGACACGCAGGCGCATCGACTCGAAGAGCGGTCCGCTCTGTTCCGAGTGCATGTAGCGGAGCTGCATGCGATACGCGCGCATCGTGTCCGGGTCGTAGACCCGCACCACCGCCAGCGGGTTCTCGGCGATGTTGCGCCGGCTCTTGTTGAAGAACTGGAACGAGAGCGCCACGTGTCGCGCGTCGACGTAGTCGACGTGACTCAGGATCGACGCGTTGGGGATCCCGTCGCGCGAGCACGTGAAGAGCCACGCGGGGATCAGCCCCTGGAAGCACGGCGCCAGGCTCTCCAGCGTCAGCGGCGCGCCGCTCATGTCAGGCGCTCCCCTGCCCCCGGCCCCGGGTTCTGCCTGAAGACGTCGGTGATCCGCATGCGCAGCGCCAACGCCGGCCACCGCTGCGCGCTCTCGGCGAAGAGCTCGCCCGGGATCCCGAGGCGCGCCACCGACTCGCAGAAGCCGGCGAACTGCCGCTCCAGCTCGTCCCGCTCATCGTCGCGCGCCGCGCGCCACCCGACGAAGGTGCCCTTGACCTGGCACGCATGGTTGTCGTGCGGGCGATCGAAGACGATCGCCATCTGCGGGCACGCCGCCAGGTTCGCCAGCGTCGGCCCCGCCGAAGGCGCGAACACGAACGCCTCGAGGTGCACCCGCTCGGGCTCGACCGTGACCGACCACACCCGCGCCCCCTCCGGCGCGAGGCCGGCGTCGCGCGTGCCGATCGCGATCGACAGCCCCGACTGCAGGAACGCGGCGAGCTCCTCGCTGATGGCGGGCGCAAGGGTCACGCTCGCCATCTTACGGTTCTTTTACGGTTCCGCCAGCGACAGTTCAGGAACGCGCTCGCGCCGAGGTCCCTACGCTGGGGCGGCAACCACCCAGGAGCCCCCGATGAAGACTCTGCTCACCGCCGCCGCGCTCATGCTCGGTGCCGCCATCGCCCTCGATGCCCCCAGCGCCCTCACCGCCGACCCGCGCCCGACCGCCGCGCCCGCCTCGGACCTCGTCGCGCGCGGCAAGTACCTCGTCACGATCATGGGGTGCAACGACTGTCACACCCCGTGGACGGTCATGACCCCCGACGGTCCCGAGCCCGACTACACCCGCACCCTCTCGGGTCACCCCGAGGCCCTCCAGATGCCGCCCGCCCCCGCGCCGAACCCGTCCTGGGTCTGGAGCGGCGCCGCCACCAACACCGCCTTCGCCGGTCCCTGGGGCGTCAGCTTCGCGGCCAACCTCACCCCCGACCGCGAGACCGGGCTCGGCGACTGGACCGAGAAGATGTTCGTCGACACGATCCGCAACGGCCGCCATCACGGCCGCGGCCGCCCGATCCTGCCGCCGATGCCCTGGAAGATGTACCGCAACGCCAGCGACGCGGACCTCGGCGCGATCTTCGCCTACCTCCGTTCGCTGCCGCCGATCGTCAACCGCGTGCCGCAGCCGCTCGAGCCGACGAGCCCCCCGCCCACCCCGGCCCAGCGTTGAGCGATGCGCACCCACTCCCGCCTCACCGCCACGGCGCTCACCGCGTTCGCGGCGCTCGTGCTCGCGCCCGATCGCGGCGCCAACGCCACCCCGACCGACCCACCGCAGGCACCCCAGCGCCTCGACGAGACCGGCCTCTTCACCCCCGGCACGCGCACCCTCGCACCGGAGGTCCTGCCGTTCTCGCCGCAGTACCCGCTCTGGTCCGACGGCGCGGCCAAGGCGCGCTGGATCCGCCTGCCGCCGGGCGCGGCGATCGACGCGAGCGATCCGACGGCCTGGCGCTTCCCGATCGGCACCCGCCTCTGGAAGGAGTTCTCCTTTTCCGGCAGGCGCGTCGAGACGCGCATGAGCTGGCGCGCCACCGAAGACGACTGGGTCTTCGCGAGCTACGTCTGGAGCGATGACGGCACCGCGGCGACGCTCGCGCCGCCCGAGGGCGTGACCACCCTCGTCGAGCTCGCCCCGGGTCGCCACCACGCGATCCCGGGCGCCAACGACTGCCTCGCCTGCCACGACGCCGGCCCGTCGCCCGTGCTCGGCTTCAACGCGCTCCAGCTCTCCGACGACCGCGACCCGCTCGCCCCGCACGCCGAGCCGCTCCCCCCGGGCGCGCTCACGCTCTCGCGCCTCGCCGCGCGCGGCCTCGTCGCCCCTGTGCCGGCCGCGCTCGTCGCGACCCCGCCGCGCATCGCCGCCTCCACCCCCCGCGAGCGCGCGGTGCTCGGCTACCTCGGCGCCAACTGCGGCGGCTGTCACAACGAGCGCGGCCCGCTCGCAACGCTCGGGCTCGTGCTCGCGGTCGCGCCGGCCGATCAGCACGGGAGCCAGCGCGTGCTCGACACCATGGTCGACGTGCCGGGTCGCTACCTCGTACCCGGCGTACCGCCCGCCGAGTCGCGCCGCCTCGCGCCCGCCCTCCCGACCCACAGCGCCGTGCTCACGCGCATGCGCTCCCGCTGGCCGGCCTCGCAGATGCCGCCGCTCGGCACGGTCCTGCCCGACGCCGAGGCGCTCGCCCTCGTCGAGGGCTGGATCCGCGAGGACCTGCGTCCGACGCCACGCCGGCCCGCGGCCTCGACCGCGGCGATCAGGCCGCCGCCACCCCCGGCTGCGCCAGGAGGAACGCCTTGATGAAAGCGTCGAGCTCGCCGTCCATCACCGCCTGCACGTTCGAGGTCTCGTGCTCGGTCCGCAGGTCCTTCACGAGCTGATAGGGGTGCATGACGTAGTTGCGGATCTGCGAGCCGAAGCTGATGTCCTGCTTGGCGTCCTCGATCGCCTGCTTGTCGGCGGTGCGCGCCTGCATCTCCAGGTCGTAGAGGCGCGCCTTCAACATCTTGAGCGCCTTGTCGCGGTTCTTGTGCTGGCTCCGCTCCGCCTGGCACGCCACCACGATCCCGGTCGGGATGTGCGTCATGCGCACCGCCGAGCTCACCTTGTTGACGTGCTGCCCGCCGGCGCCCGACGCGCGGAAGGTGTCGACCTTGAGGTCGCTCTCCTTGACCTCGATCGCGATGTCCTCCTCGATGTCGGGGTACACGAAGACCGCCGCGAACGAGGTCTGCCGTCGCGCGTTGGAATCGAACGGCGAGATCCGCACCAGGCGATGCACGCCGGACTCCGACTTCAAGAGCCCGTAGGCGTACTCGCCGGTCACCTCCAGCGTGACCGACTTGATGCCCGCGTCCTCGGCGTCTTGCCGATCGAGCTCCTCGATGCGGAAGCCCTGGCGCTCGCAGTAGCGCAGGTACATGCGCAGGAGCATCTGCGCCCAGTCCTGGCTCTCGGTGCCGCCCGCGCCCGCGTTGATCGTGATGATCGCCGGGGCGTTGTCGCGCTCACCCGAGAGCATGCGCTGGAACTCCATCTGGTCGAGCATGCGCTCGGCCTCGTCCAGCACGCCCGCGATGTCGGGCTGCACGCTCTGGTCGCCCTCCATCTCGGCGATCTCGATCAGCTCCGCCGCGTCGACGACGAGCTTTTCCGGCACCGCGAGCTTGTCGCGCTTGCCCTCGAGCTCCTTCTGCTCCTTGAGCAGCGACTGCGCCCGCTCGGCGTCGTTCCACAAGTCCCCGTCGGCCAGGAGCGCTTCGAGCTCCGACAGGCGGGCGGTCATGTGGTCGACGTCAAAGATGCCTCCTCAACGCCTCGACGCGCTGACGGAGGTCCTTGAGGCGCTCCTTTTCGGGGTCGAACATCTCGTGCTCCTCGGGCCCGCGATCGGGCCACCGTGGGCGCGGACAATAATCATCGCGCGCCCGATGGCAAGCGTTGTCCGCGACCCGCGTCCGAAACGAAAAAGGCCGAGCCATCCGGCCCGGCCTCTTCGTGCACCCGCGCGGTGCAGATCACTCGAACGGGTTGTTGCAGGTCTGCCCGCCCGAGGTCGTGCCGATCTTGCAGTAGCCGATCTGCGCCGAGGTGTTGCCGCCGACGTCGTCGTACCAGGCGATGAGCTTCTTGTCGGTGCCCGACGAGAGGATGACGTCGCTCTCGTTGATGTCGCCGGAGTTGGCGCCCAGCGTGCCCTCGGGTGTCGCCTGCACGGTCACCCAGAACAGGTGCTCGTTGGGGTGCTCGGGCTGCTGGGTGCACACGAACCAGCCGCGCGTCTCGACGGTCTGGCCCTCCGAGTGAACATGGAACTTCGAGTACCAGGTATTGCCGTCGATATACAGGATCTCGGCGTTGTCGTTGTCGGCGTCGCCGCCCTTGGAGTAGTCGGGCGTCGTCTCGTCAGCTCCGAAACCGTGCGCGCGCCACATGCCCTGGAAGTCGGCGAGACCGGCCGGGCACTTGTTGCAGGTGTAGGTCTTGTCATCAGCGGTGGTGAGACCACCCCACGGATACTTGGCGCCGTGGCTGCCGTTGTCGACCTCGGAGTCGTCGCAGTTGGCGTTGCGCTCCGGCGTGGTCACGGTGACGTTGGTGTTGACGCCGGTGAGCTGGCTCGTCCCTGGGGTGTTGGTCGTCTCGCCGTCGGCGGTCCCGTCGGGCGTGGTGGTGTCCGTCCCGCCGTTGTCCCCATCGTCGCCGCACGCGGACAACGCCATGAGAGGTACGGCCAACAACGACATGTATCGCTTCATCTAAGGCACTCCTTGCTCGCTTCGGGGGGAAGCTGGATCGTTGATCGAGAGCCGAGATCGCGCCCGCCGGACCTCGCCGCCGTGTGCGATCGTCGTATATGTCCCGGGCGCCAGCGGCCCTGCGACTGGCCTTGTGATGGAAACGACAATGGAGGAACTTGCGAACCGGCGCCCTTGGCCGTGACCATACCGAGGAAGAACGTCGCATGCAACGCACCCCCGGAAGCCGTCCAGGTGGCTGGTGTCGAATAGCGAGCCGTGATGGATGCAAGGAGCCGCGCCCCCGACGAGCGAGGTGTACGTACCGTACTCCGCAGCGAGGAGGGGGTGCGGCGACGCCGCAGACGCGCGGCGCAGCAATTGACACCAGTCACCTAGCACACGGCCACGCCCGCCCCGGCGGCGCAACCCCATGACCTGGAGCCACTTCGGTTGGGTCGCTCTCGGCGGCGCACTCGGCGCGACCCTGCGCGCAGCGGTCGCGCTCTGGCTCGCCTCCTCGGCGGCGCGCGGTGAGTTCCCGTGGGCCACCCTCGCGGTCAACGCGCTCGGCACGGCGATCCTCGCGCTCCTGGCCGCGCTCGCCCTCAACGGGCGCGCGCTCTCCGACGACCTGCAGGTCCTCGTCGGCACCGGCTTTTGCGGCGCGCTCACGACGTTCTCCACCTTCGCCGTCGAGCTCGTGCTGCTCGCGCGCGCCGGCGCCGTCGGCAACGCGATCGCCTACGGCGCCACGAGCCTCGTCGGCGGGCTGGCGATCGTGCTCGTCGTCTTCAAGCTCGTGCGCGGCTGAACCGAGACCGCCGCCTTGTCCCGCGCGCCGCGCTCGACTACCCTCACCCCATGGTCGCGACCAAGCCGCTCCCCGACGAGAGGCCCGCCGCTGCACACGCGGGCGCAGAGATCGTCTACCCCGACTCCGATGGCGAGCCGATGTCGGACAACACCCTGCAGTTCCAGTGGATCGTGCTCCTCAAGGAGAACCTAGACGCCATCCGGTCGGACTTCGTCGCCGGTGATCTGCTCTGGTACCCGGTCCAGGGCCGCCCCGACATCCGCATCGGCCCCGACGTGCTGGTCGCGCTCGACCGCCCCAAGGGCTACCGCGGCAGCTACAAGAGCTGGGTCGAAGGCAAGCCGCCCGAGGTCGTGATCGAGGTGCTCTCGCCGAGCAACAGCATGCGCGAGATGATGCGCAAGGCCGCCTTCTACGCGCGTCACGGCGCCCGCGAGTTCATCGTCGTCGACCCTGACGCGAACACCGGCTGGGCGCTCCTGTTCGGCCCCGAAGGCATCGAGTCCGAGGCCCAGAGCCTCGACGGTTGGACCTCGCCCACCCTGGGCATCCGCTTCGCGCGCGAAGACGAGGAGCTGAAGGTCTACGCCCCGAGCGGCGAGCGCTTCATCCTCCTCTCCGAGGCGCGCGAACAGGCAGCCGAGGCGCGCGAACAGGCAGCCGAAGCGCGCGAGCAGGCAGCCGAGGCGCGCGAACAGGCAGCCGAAGCGCGCGAGCAGGCGGCCGAGGCGCGCGAACAAGCCGCAGAGGCGCGCGAGCAGGCCCGGCGGGAGTCGGAGCGCGCCGAGCGCCTGGCGGCGCGCCTGAAGGAGATGGGCGTCGATCCCGACGCCCCCTGATCACGGTTCAGGCGGACTTCTGTTCCGCGATGAACTTGCGCAGGCCCTTGATCTCGCCGTTGCGGAAGCGTCGCTTCGCTTCCTTCGTCAGCTTGGCGAACTCGGCCTTGAGGGCCGTGCGAAGCGCGCGCTTCTTGGCCTTGCGCTCGCCGCTATCGGTGATGTTCCTGGTGTTGGCCACGTTCGTCTTTCCCGTTCGACCGGTTCGATGGACGCGAGCGCACCGGCGGCGCCGCTCGCGCGTTGGGCGCGGGGCTTTAGCCCAATCCCCGACGACACGCAAGCAGCATCGCCGCTAAGTCGATGGTTGACGCAGAAACAGCTCTGCCAGGAGCGCCACGCCGAACCCGGTCGCCCGATCGCGCACGGTCACCGGGCCGGCCATGTCGACGTGCAGCCAGCGCACCGCATCGGCCGGCGGCAGCGACTCGGCGACGAACTGCGCCGCGCATGAGGACTGCGCGTTCATGCGGTCCTTGACCGAGTTGCGCAGGTCGGCGACCTGGCTGTGGAACTCACCCCGGAAGAGCTCCGGCGCGTACGGCAGCGCGAAGACCAGATCGCCCGAGCGCCGCCCCGCCGCGAGCGCGCGCGCCTCGAGCCCCTCGTCGTTCGAGACGATCGCTGCGTGCAGCTTGCCGGTCGCCATGAGCTGCGCCCCGGTCAGGGTCGCCAGGTCGACGACCACGTTCGCCCCGCAGTCCTTCACCGCGTAAGCCACGCCGTCCGCCAGCACGAGCCGCCCCTCCGCGTCGGTGTTGTTCACCTCGACGGTCTTGCCCGAGTAGAGCGTGATCACGTCGTCGGGTCGCAGCGCGTCCGGCCCGACGCTGTTCTCCGCCAGGCACAGGATCGCGTCGATGCGCGCCTCGGCCCCGAGCTCGGCCGCCACCCGCAGCGCCTCCAGCACCGCCGCCGCGCCGCCCATGTCGACCTTCATGCCCGGCATGTCCAGCTTGCCCTTGAGCGAGAGCCCGCCGGTGTCATAGACAATGCCCTTGCCGACCCAGGCGACCTTGTCCGCGCCCTCGCCGCCCCGCCCCGGCCAGCGCAGGTGCACCAACGCCGGCCCACGCCGCGCCGCCTGCCCCACCGCGACGAGGCCACCCAGGCCGCGCTCGGCCAGCGCCTCCTTGTCGAGCACCGTCACCTCGAGCCCGAGCTCGCCCGCCAGCGCACGCGCCTCGGCGACGAACGCCTCGGTCGAGAGCTCCGCCGCCGGCATGTCGGTCAGCCGCGCCGCCTCGCGCACCGCCCTGGCGATCGCCCTGACGCGCGCGATCTCCGAATCGTGCGGTCGCGCGCCGCCCTCGGCGAGGAAGCTCACGACCACGCTCACCTCGCCGTCGCTCCGCTTCTTCTTGCTGTAGAGCGGGAACGCGCGCGCGACCGCCACCCCGACCGCGGCCAGCTCCTCGGCCCGCTCGAGCGCCACCAGCACCGCGCCCCGCCCCTTGGTGAAGCGCCCCTTGAGCGCGTTCGCCACGACGTCCGGCCGCCCCGGCGCGTTGTGCCGCGAGACCCGCTCCGAGACCGCGACCACGCTCACGCGCGTCGCCGCCTTGCCTTCGGCGTCGCCCTCGCCGCGCGCGATCCACGTCGACGTCGCCGCCAGGTTGTCGCCCGGGCTCAGCGCCTCCAGCATCGATCCCCAGGTCGGCGCCAGCCCCGCGGGCAGCTCGGCCAGCACCTCCGGCCGCGCGAGCGCCGCCTTGGTGCCGATGACCACGATCTGATCCACCCCGTGCAGCGCGGTGGGCTCGTTCGAATAATCAAGCTGAATCAACGACTTTCACCTATCCACCGAGGATCACCTTGCGCACGCCGCGGGCCTCGAGCAGCGGCCCCACCCGCTTTCGCAGGTCTCCCTGCAGCACGAGCTCGTCGCCTTCGATGCCGCCACCGCAGCCGAGCTGTCCCTTGAGCGCCTTGAGCCACGCCTCGAGCTCGGCGGCCGGCAGCCCGAGCCCGGCGACGATCGTCGCGTCCTTGCCGCCCCGCCCCTTGCGCTCGAGCCGCACCACCGCGCGCGCGGGCCCCTTCTTCGTCGGTGCTACCGACGCGCCCGACGCGCCCGACGCACCCGATGCGGGCGAAGCGCCCGTCGCCTCCGACGCTGCGCTCGCAGGCAGCGCCCCACGCAGGGCCTGGAGCTTCGCGAATGGCCCCGCCGCCGCTCCCTCGCCCCCCGCGCTCGCATCGGTCCATGCGCCCTTCTTAGCCACGCATCGATCCTATCAGCACACCTCACCCGACGAAATCACATTGTTGCGCTTTGCCTTGACCGCGCCCGCGCCATGGTTTGTCCTCCGCCGCATGGTCAGCCCACCCGCCCCTCCCCGACCCGCGCCGCTCACAGGCCGTGTGCGCGTGCCCGGCGACAAGAGCATCGGCCACCGCTCGCTCCTCATCGGCGCGCTCTGCGACGGCGACGTGGCCGTCACCGGCCTCTCCGACGGCGAGGACAACCGCTCCTCCGCGCGCGTGCTCGGCCAGCTCGGCGTCTCCATCGTTCGCCACGGCGACGGCCGCGCCACCGTGCACGGCGTCGGGCTCGAGGGCCTCAGCCCTCCGCGCGAGCCGCTCGACTGCGGCAACTCCGGCACGACCATGCGGCTGCTCCTCGGCATCCTCGCCGGCCAGCCCTTCGAGGCGACGCTCGTCGGCGACCACTCACTCTCGCGCCGCCCGATGAAGCGCGTGCTCGCGCCGCTGCGCCGGATGGGCCTCGAGGTCCTCGCCGCCCGCGACGACGACTACCCGCCGCTCACCGTACGCGGCCGCCGCCCGCTCACCGCCATCCACTACGACTCGCCGATCGCCTCGGCCCAGATCAAGAGCGCCATCATGCTCGCCGGCCTCTACGCCGACGGCGAGACCACCGTCACCGAGCCCGAGCTCTCGCGCGACCACAGCGAGCGCATGCTCGCCTGGCTGCGCTCCGGCAAGCGCCTCGCCGCGCGCCCGATCCACGTGCCCGGCGACCTCTCGAGCGCCGCCTTCCTGCTCGGCGCCGCCCTGCTCGTGCCGGGCAGCGACGTCGTCGTCGAGGACGTCGGCGTCAACCCTACGCGCACCGGCTTCCTCGACGCGCTCGCGCTGATGGGTGCGCACGTCGCCCACACCGCCCCGCGCGAGCACAACCACGAGCCCGCCGCCGACCTGCACGTCCGCCATGCCGCGCTCGTCGGCACGCGCATCGCGGGCGCGCTCTCGGTGCGCGCCATCGACGAGCTGCCGCTCCTCGCCACCCTGGCCGCCCGCGCCCGCGGCGCGACCGAGATCCGCGACGCCAGGGAGCTGCGCGTCAAGGAATCCGATCGCATCGCCAAGACCGTGGCCATGCTCAGGAGCTTCGGCGTCGACGCCGTCGAGCACGATGACGGTCTCACCGTGCACGGCGATCCCGAGCGCCCGCTGAGCCCCGGGCAGGTCGACGCCGACGGCGACCACCGCATCGCGATGTGCGCGAGCCTGCTCGCCCTCGTCGCGCCGCCCGGCACCGAGATCCGCGGCGCCGAGACGATCGCCACGAGCTTCCCGTCCTTTCACGACGCGCTCGCCGCGCTCGGCGCCGACACGCGCCTCATTCGTACGTGAAGGTCCACTTGCGTCGCGTCACGCGCTGATCCGAGAACCCGTCGAGCGCATAACGCAGCGTCTTGATCCACTCGATCCGCATCGGCCTCAGCGTGCGCGGATCGATGTCCGCGGTCGCGAGCCAGGTCGCCGCCTGGATCGTCAGCCGGTCGGCGACGATCGGCGTCTTGCGCTCGTCGGTCAGCGCCTTGGCCAACGCCGCCAGCTCGCCCTGCAGCGCCGCGCCGGCGATCTCCTGACGCCGCTTGATGCGCACGCCCCCCTGCTTGAGCCAGCCGACGTGCTCGTCGAACACCTTGATCCGCGGCTCCTCGCCGACCGGCACCTCGCGATCGCCCGTCCACTGATCGGGCAGCCCCGGCAGCGCCTCGAAGCCGATCCACGCGCTGACCCACGACTGCCAGCGCTCGACGCAGGTCGCACGCTCGACCGCCGCCTCGGCCGCGTCGCGGATCTGCACCTCGTAGGCCACACGTCTCACCTTTTCGAGCGTGACGAGGTAGCTCGAAGCACGCCGCCGCAGCCGCGGGCTCCCCACGCAGCCGACCACCTGCCCGTCGGGGGCGATGATCATGTCGGTGAGATCGCCGAGCGCGTGCGCCGTGCGCACCTGGTCATCGAGCCGATTGTCGTAGTCGACGACCAGGTCACCGACGCGCTCGACCTCGCCGTCGACGTGCCGGAAGCGCAGCTGCTCGCCCTCGCCGTCGCGCACCAGCTCGGCATCGTAGGAGATGATGATCGTGCCGGCCGGCAGCTCGTTCTCCTCCTGCACGGTGAGCCGCGTCGGCACCTGCCATCGGAACGTGAAGTCCTCGGGGTAGCGGCGCTCGTCGATGCGCTCGTCGCTCGACGCGCACGCGGCGGACCCCACCACCCATCCGAGCAACGAGATGCTCGCCCGCTTCCAAGCTCGGAGTGCGCCCCCCATACGCCCACCATACAAGCGCGCTCCCGCCGCGCGTGCAACCCGAGACCGACTCACGCCTGTAACGCGCACCGCTCGGGCGCCCCCCGGACCGCTCAGCGGAGGGTGGGCTCCGGCATGGCGTCGTCGCTCACCAGGGGATCGGGGAACTCCTCCTCCACCTCGACGGTGTCGCCCTGAGGGCTCAGCTCCACGCGCACGATCCCGCTCGAGGACCCGGGCGGCAGCGTCATCATGTGGGTCTCATACCCGGCGAGCGCGAGCTCGATCTCCGGCTCCGCTCCGAGGTCCCAGCTCACGTTGACCGGCGTGCGCCCGATGAAGCGCCCGTTGACGGTCACCGCCGCACCGCCGGGCACGGTCCACAGGAGCACGTTGGGGCGCGCGCGCCCGTCGGGGCTGCGATCTTCGGCGGGCAGATCGCGGTACTTGACCGTGGGCGCGGACACGACCTCGGTCTTCGGAATGGCGGCCGCCGGGGCCGCGAAGACGCGCACCGTCTCGGCGGATTCGCGCGGCGCCGCCTTGCGCCTGACACGCCGGGCGGGCGTCGCCTCGACCTCGGCGGGCGCCGCGCTCGGCTCGGCGACGAGCTGCGGACCCACCGGCGCGAGCCCGACCCGCGTGAGCCCACGCGCTTCCAGCGTCACCGGCGCGGGCAGGATCTCCGCGGGCGAAGACGAGAGCGACGCCAGCATCCAGAGCGCCCCGGCCACGACACCGATCGCGATCACGCGCCGCGTCCAGCGCGCGCGCCGCGCCCCCCACGGATCGAAGTCGTCGTCGTCGAAGTGATCGTAGTCGTCATGGTCCGCGCGAGCCGGCGGCGACACGGGCGGCACCCAAGGCGAGGGCGGCGCGGGCGGCTCGCAGGGCACGGGCGCGCGGGCGGCGCCTTCGGACGGGGCGCGGACCGCCGTCGTCACGGAGCTCGGGCGCCGCGCGCGGTTCACGCGGGTGGCGACGAGCTGCGGATCGACGACGACCCTGCGTGTCACGAACGGGTCGCTGGCTACCACGTTCGTTGCATCGGTCGGATGCGCGCGTTTCTTGAGCGCGATGTCATGCGCGTAACCGATTCGGGGCGCACGGGACGCCGTTGTCTCCGCGGGCGTCGGGTACCCGAATCCCGAGTCGGGACCCGCTGTTTCGACTGTCACACCTCATGCATGGGATCGTGCGACACCCTTGGGGAAGGGGGTCTCATGTATCGATCTGAGAGAGCGAGAATCGAAATGACAAGACTCGACCGCTACGCCCCTCTCTTTGAGCTCGAGCTCGACGACGACGTATACCCCGTCGTCAGCGCCGACCACCTGGCGCGCAGAGAGCCTGTAAGACGTGCGCTCGTCGTCGACGACGACCCGGCGCTGCGGCGCGCCGCGACGCGCATCCTCGGGCGCGCCGGCTACCAGGTCCTGGAGGCGTGCGATGGCGACGCGGCGATCCGCCTCATCGATCTCTCCGACCACACGCTCGATCTGATCGTCACCGACATCAACATGCCGGGGCAGGCCAGCGGCTACGACGTCGTCGCCCACGCTCGCCTGCGCGCGCCGAAGACGGCCACGCTCCTGACTTCGAGCCTCCCCGACGCCGAGCTCAGCGCGGCGTGCGGAGCGCCCTTCCTGTGGAAGCCCTACACCGCGGCCGCGCTCCTGCGCGCCGCCCACGAGGCCCTCGGCCTGCGCTGACAGGGTCTCTCGGCGGAGGACGCCGATCGCAGTCCCGGAGGAGGGGCTGACAGCTGAGGAACCCAGGAAGAAAGGAACGCAGGAAGTCTGCCTCCTGCCCTCCTCGCTTCCTGCTTTCCTGAGATCCGTCCAGCGTCCCGACTACGTTGCACGGAACGACGCCGGGGAGACGTCGCCGCCGCCAACCCTCAGGCGGAGAGCTCGACCGCCTTGCGCAGCGAGAAACGCCGACGCACCGTGCGCGGCAGCGCCGGGTCGCGCACGTAGGTCGACGCCGTGAACGAGACCGCACCGGTCTCCGGATCGACCGCGCCGAGCTCGAGCGGTCGCTTGAACCACGCCGTGTCCGAGAAACCGCCGGTCGCACGCCGGGCCGGCACCGGCTCGACGTCGTGATCGCCGCCGACCTCACCCGCGTGCACGTGCACCTCCGCCACCGCGCGCACCTCGCGCGGCACCTCCAGCACCGGCGCGGCGCTCAGCGCGGTCACCGTCGTGCGCACGTTCACCCTCGCGCCGCCGCGCGCGATCTCGGCCGGCGCCCTGCGCTGCGGAGCGAGCGGCTCGTCGTGCGACGCCTCGGGCAGGGGCGGCGGCGCGACCGCGACCGCGGCCACGATCGGCTCCTCGAAGAGCTCCGGCGCGATGACGATGCTCGGCTCGGCCGGCGCCTCGACGATCTCCGGCGCCACGACGACCTTCGGCTCGAGCGCGCGCACCGCGTCGCGCACCGCGCTCGACCCGCGCTCGCGCTCGCTCGTGAGCCGCACCGGCTTCGCTTCCGCCGGCATGCGCGGCGCGAGCTCCCGCGGCGCCTCCGCGACCGGCGTCACCGGCGCCACCACGGGCTTGGACGCGATCTTCCTGACGCGTTGGGTGGGCGGGCCCTTGGTCTTCGGCGCGAGGTCGGCCACCGGCTCGAGCGCCGAGGTCGGCCGCTTGTCGAAGGTCCAGGTGTGGTGCGCCTTGCGCGCCTGCACCGGCAGCCCGGCGACCGCCTCCTCGTGGCGCGTGACGATCGCGCTCGGCGGGCTCGCCGCGACGACGCGCGCGCCCTGCCCCGGCCGCGCCTGCCGCGCGGTCGATCCCTTGCCACGCTCGGGCGCCGGCCGCGCCCCCTGCGGGACCAGGCGCGTCGGCTTGAACGACGACGGCGCGCTCGCCACTGGACTCGACGCCACCGCGCTCACCGCAGGCTTCGACGCCACCGCGCTCACCGCGGGCTTCGACGCCACCGCGCTCACCGCTGGCTTCGACGCCACCGCGCTCACCGCAGGCTTTGCCGCCAGCGCGCTCACCGCAGGCTTCGCCACCACCGCGCTCACCGCTGGCTTCGACGCCAGCGCGCTCACCGCCGGCTTCACCGCGACAGGAGCGGGCTCGGGCTCCGCGCTCGCGACCAGGGTCGCGCCGTCACGCGGACAGAAGTTGAAGTCCGAACCCCAGGCCTTGCCACACTTGCTACACACACGATCGAGCATCGGATATCCCTCGCTGGTGACTGGGTTGTGCTGGGGTTCGCGGGAGGTCCGCCATGACAGGGCCACGCGGCAGCGCGTCGGCCTCGCCTGGTCCATCGGCACCTCCCGGCCAGATCATCGCCCTTGCTTCGTTTGCGGTTACAATCGACCCACCTCGCGATCCTCCGCAGGACCCCGACCATGACGCCTCGCTCCCTCCTGATCCTCGCGCTCGCCGCCGCGCTCACCACCGCTTGCGGCGAGCCGGTGCGCGACTACCTCGCCGAGCACCGCGAGCTCGCCACCGCCCAGCTCCACCGCGTCGCCCGCGTGCGCGAGATCATGCGCGCGCTGCCGCCCGCCGAGTGGCCGACGATGCGTGACCCCGGCCCGCTGGCGATCTGCGACCTGGTGATCCCACCTCACCGCGACGCAGGCTGCGACACCTGGGTCATCGATCAGGCCCAGCTCGACAACCCGCGCGCCTTCCTCGATCCGCCCCCGCTCGTCGCCTACGGGCAGGCCGACTGGCTCGTCTTCACCACGAGCCTGCTCGAGACCGGCCGCTATCCCCCCAACGCGCGCTACCCCGACGGCGACGAGCCCGATCGCCTCACGCGCCCGATCACCTACGCCTTCAGCTGGCTCCTCTCGCTCCGCTTCCTCATCGTCGTGCGCACCGACGAGCTCGTGCCCCCGCGCCTGGCCGACGATCAGAAGAGCTACAGCGCCGGCAGCTTCCGCGGCGAGGCCGTGCTCTTCTCGCTGCGCCCCGAGCCGACCGCGCTCGGCAGCGTGCCGTTTTCGCACGCCATGGTCGGCGACGTGAAGGTGCGCATGCACCGCGGCCGCATCAACGCCGCCCAGCTCGACAAGGCCTTCGCCGACGGCGTGCGCCAGGCCCTGGCCGAGGCCCTCGTCGCCCGCCTGAGCGAGCTCGAGCGCCCCGCCGCGCCGACCCGGTGACGGTCGTGGCCCGTCAGTAGGAAACGGCAGCTCGCGGCCCGGAGCTCCGTAGACGCCCCGAGGGCTCGGTCGAGCCCGAAGAGGGCGGCGGAGGGCGCAGGGTCGTGAGCGATACGACAACGTCCCCACGGGCGTTTTCCATCCTCTGTGGTGGACGGCACGCCCGTGGGAACGTCAATTGAGGATGCGCGTGCGCGACTCGAGCTCGAGCGCCTTCATCTCGCCGATCTGCCCCTCGCGGCGATCGGCGAAGCGCCGCGCGATGTGCCGATACAGCGCCAGCGCCTCGGGCCAGGCCCCGTGCGCCTCGGTCTGCCGCGCCAGCTCGACCCAGATCGGTCCGTCGTCGGGCTCGAGCACCGACAGGAGCCGCGTCGCGCGATAGACGCCCGCCTCGTCGCCCTTGCGCCTGAGCGCGTGCGAGAGGTTGCGCAGCACGCGCGCCGCGATCGCCCCGACCGGCACGGGCGCGAGCCACGCGTTGTCGAATGGGCGCCCCGGCAACGCGCGCGCCGCCAGCTCACGGCACTGTTCGATCGACAGGAAGCGTCCCCCGGTGAACGGGTCGACCACCAGCCCATCCACGCCGACGACGAAGTGGCCCGGCAACCCGACCCCGACGACCTCGATCCCCGCGCCCTGCCCCACGAGGATCCAGATCGCCGAGAGCACGATCGGCTGCGCGCGCCGCCGCTCGAGCGCGCAGGAGATCCTGCTGTTGTCCGGCGCGAAGTAGTCCTCGGTGTCGCCGATGAACCCCTCGCGCTGCGCGAGCACCGTCGCCAACGCGTCGCGGGGGCTGGCCCCGCCGTCGCGCTCGAGGCGCACCTGCACCGACCATTCGGCGATCACTTCCGCGATCCCCATCGCGCGACGCTCGTCGAGCCCCTCGACCGCCACCAACGCCGAGAGCAGGTCGGACTCGCGCGCCGCGCGCGCCAGCGCCTCCTCCGCCTTGGCGTCCTCGTCGCTCCAGAGCTCGGGGATCGCCATCAAGCCGAGTACAGACGGGCGATCTCGTCGCCGTACCTGGCCATCACGTTGCGCCGCTTCACCTTCAGGGACGGCGTCAGCATGTTGTTGTCGGTCGTGAAGTCCTCGGTCGCGAGCACGAACTTCTCCGGGCGCTCGAACCCCTTGAACTCACTGCCGAACTTCTCGACCTCAGCGCGGAAGAGCTTCTGCACCTCGGGCTTGGCGACGAGCTCCTCGTTCGAGGAGAACGCGATCCCGGAGTCGCCCGCCCACTTCTTGAGCGACTCGAAGTCGGGCACGATCACCGCGACGTTGTACGGCCGATTGGTGCCGTCGATCATGATGTTGGCGATGAACGGCGACAGGCGCAGCTTCTCCTCGAGCGGCGCCGGCGCCACGTACTTGCCGTTCTCGAGCTTGTACTGCTCCTTGACGCGCCCGGTGATGTAGACGAACCCGTCCGCGTCGACGCGGCCCATGTCGCCCGAGCGGAAGCCACCCTTGTCGTTGAACGCCTGCGCGGTCTCCTCGGGCAGGTTGTGGTAGCCCTTCATCACGTTGGGCCCGTAGATGATGATCTCGCCCTGCCCCTCGGGCGCGACGTCGACCGGCGCGATCTCGATCGTCACGCCCGGGATGGCGCGCCCGATCGATCCGATCTTGCGCCCGAGCGGCGAGTTCGCCGTCGCCACCGGGCTCGTCTCGGTCAGGCCGTAGCCCTCGTAGACGTTGATGCCGAGGTTGTCGATGAACTCGCCGACCTCGCGCGAGAGCGCCGCGCCGCCGGAGAACGCGTACTTGAGGCGCCCGCCGAAGCGCGCGCGCACCTTCGAGGCGACGAGCTTGTCGAGGACCTTGAACTGCAGGTTGACGAAGAAGCTGGACTTGCCGAGCGCCGCCAGGTTCTTGCGCTCCTTGGCCACCGCCAGCATCTTGTTGAAGAGCTTGAGCTTGAGCCCGCCGGCCTCGATCATCTTCTTGTTCACGCCGTCGTAGATGCGGTTGAAGATGCGCGGCACCGAGAAGAGCAGGGTCGGTCGCACCTCGGCGAGGTTGTCGATGATCGTCGCCACCGACTCGGCCAGGCCCATCGACGCCCCGTACGAGAGCATGCAGTGCAGCTCGCAGGTCTGGCCGAAGCTGTGCGCCCACGGCAGGAACGAGAGCGAGACGTCCTCGCAGGACATCGGGAAGATCTCGTGCACCGCGTTGATGTTCGAGGTGATGTTGCGGTGCGTCAGCAAGACGCCTTTCGGGTTGCCGGTCGTGCCCGAGGTGTAGATGAAGCCGCAGACGTCCTCGGCCTTGGGCTGCACGCTCGGCTTGGGCTCCTTCCGCCCCTTCTCGAGCACGCTCTGGTAGCCGTCCTCGCCCTGGCCGCCGAACTCGACGATGTGCTCGAGCGTCGGCACGCCGCCGTTCTTGCCCAGCATCGGCCGCGTCTTCTCGGCGATCTTGGCGTTGGCGACGAGCAGCACCTTGGCCCCGCAGTCCCGCAGGATGTACTCCCACTCCTTGGGAAGCTGCGCCTCGTACATCGGCACGTACTGCGCGCCGAGCCCGTAGACGGCGTAGGCCCCGACCGCCCACTCCGGCCGGTTGTCGGCGATCACCGCGACGCGGTCGCCCGGCGCGACGCCGAGCGCGGCGAGCCCGCTCCTGAAGTCGTCGACCTCCTTGGCGATCTCGCGATAGGTGATCCAGCGATAGGCGCCGTCCTTCTTGACCCCGAAGAGCGGCCGGTCGGCGTACTTCTTCGTGCTCTTCTCGAACATGTCGACGAGGTTCTCGAAGGTCTCCATGGCGCGGTGTCTCCTCTTCTGATGTCTGTCGTCTGGGCGCAGCGCGCGCGCTCTACTCGAAGGCGCGCGTCGCGAGGGTGTCGATGAGCCGCTTCCAATCCTCGGACGCGACCGTCAGCCGCGAGATCCGCACCTTGCGGCGCGTGCCGTCGTAGTCGGTGTGCCAGATGGCGCCGGCCGGCTCGACCTCGAACTGGGACAGCGAGCTGTAGTTGTAGCGGCGCATGGTCATGCCGAGGAGGTTCTTGACCTGCAGCGCACCGTCGCCGAGCACGTAGAGCGGTCGCGTCAGCATCAGGATGCCGGCGACCAGGTTCAGCGCGCCGATGACCCCGGTCATCCAGGTGCGCACATACGGGGCCATCGCCAGCAGCAACCCCGCCCCGATGAGGATGGTGATCGCCCAACCCTTGGCGTAGTGGACCCGGACCTCGGGTGTCTCTTGCGTCATCGTCGGCTCGACCTCACAATGGCACCGGTGCGACCGAGGTGCATACGTTCGACGCGCCGTTTGGTCAAGGCGACGCCTTGACCCAGCGCCCCCATCGCGCGGTCGGCGTCTTCGGCATGGGGCTCCTCGGCGGCTCGGTGGCCCTCGGCCTGCGCGAGCGCCTCGTCGCGCACGAGGTGCACGCCTACGACCCCGACCCGGGCGCGCTCGAGGCCGCCCTGGCCATGGGCGCCGCCGACCGCGTGCACGCCGCCATCGGCCCCTGGGTCTCGGAGCTCGAGCTCGGCGTGCTCGCCGCCCCGGTGCGCGCGCTCGAGCCGCTCGCCCGCGAGGTCGCCCCCTTCGCCGCACCCGCCTCGCGCTGGATCGACATCGGCAGCGTCAAGGGCCCGGTCGTCGCCGCGCTCGAGCCCCTCCTGCCGCACTACGTCGGCACCCACCCGATGGCCGGCCGCGAGACCCCGGGCGTGCAGAACGCCTACGCCGGCCTCCTGCAGTCCGCGGTCTGGGTCATCACACCCAGCGCCCGCACGGCGCCCGCCGACCTCGCCGCCATCGACGCGCTCGTCGCCGCGCTCGGCGCACACCCCGTGCACATCGACCCCGGCGCGCACGACCGCCTGGTGGCGCGCGTCTCGCACGTGCCCTGGGTGCTCGCCACCGCGCTCAACCTCTGGATCGACGGCGACCCCGACCGCGAGCGCCTGCTCTTCCTCGCCGCCGGCGGCTTCCGCGACCTCACGCGCGTCGCCTCCGGCTCCCCGCGCATGAGCCGCGACATGGTGCTCGAGAACCGCGCCGAGGTCCGCGCCGCGCTCGCCGACCTCGAGGCCGTCGTGCTCCGGCTGTCCGCCGAGCTCGACGATCCCGAGGCGCTGCTCGCCTCGGCCGAGCGCGGCAAGCGCACCCGCGACGCGCTGCCGATCGTGCGCCGCTCGATGCTGCCGCGCGTCTTCGACGTCGTCGTCGCCATCCCCGACCGCCCGATGGAGCTCGCCAACCTGCTCGCCGTCTTCGGTCGCCACGCGATCAACGTGCGCGACGTCGAGGTCCTCCGCATCCGCGAGACCGGAGGCGAGGCGATCCGCGTCGGCGTCGGCTCCGCCGAGGACCGCGAGCGCTCGTTGGAGGTCCTGGGCGCTGCCGGCTACCGGGCGATCTGAACGGAGCGGACCGATCCGCCCCGACCGGATGCGTGCAGCGGAATGAAGCGCCCGCACGAGACGCGCCCTGCCAGACACGTGCGGGCGTGTTCCGGCCACGAGCATCGAAGCGTGCGGGCGCCCATGAGTCGCGCAACGAGACGTGACGTTTTGAAATTCTGGCGCGCTCGCCCGATCCCACTTATCCACACCCCATGACTCGCGTCGTCGGCATCCGTGGAGCCACCACGGTCGAAGAGGACTCGCTCGAGCAGATCCTCGACGCGACCCAGGACGTGCTCGTGCGCCTGCAGGAGCTGAACGGTTTCTCACCCGACGAGCTCGCCTCGATCCTCTTCTCGACGACGCCCGATCTGCGCTCGACCTTCCCCGCCCGTGCCGCGCGCCGCCTCGGCTGGGTCGAGGTGCCGATGCTCTGCACCCACGAGGTCGACGCCCCGAGCTCGGTGCCGCGCTGCATCCGCGTGCTCATCCACTGGAACACCGACAAGACCCTCAAAGAGGTCCGCCACGCCTACCTGCGCGGCTCGCGCGTGCTCCGCCCCGACTGGGCGATCCCGCCCCTGACCGGCCCGGCCGCCCGCCTCGAGGCCCCCGAGGACCCGCTGCGCGAAGCCCAGGGCGCGCCCCCCGAGACCGCGCCCGCGCCCGCGCCGCCACCCCGCCCGGCGCCCCCGCTCTCGCCCGCGCCGCCGCTCGTCGTGCAGCCGGTCGCCTTCCAGGGCGAGCCGGGCGCCTACTCGCACGAGGCGATCCTCGGCCTCTTCGGCGACGGCGCGCACATCACCCCGTGCCCGAGCTTCCGCGCCGCCTTCGAGGCCGTGCACCAGGGCCGCGCCCGCGCCGCGCTCCTGCCGGTCGAGAACTCGACGACCGGCTCGATCCACGAGGTCTGGGACCTGCTCCTCTCGCACGACCTCCAGATCGTCGGCGAGGTGATCCTGCCGGTGCGCCACGCCCTCCTCGGCTTGCCCGGCGCCACCCTGCGCGAGATCACCACGGTGGTCTCGCACCCGCAGGCGCTCACCCAGTGCGAGGGCTGGATCCTCTCGCACGGCTGGACCGCCGAGCCCGGCAGCGACACCGCCGGCTCCGCCAGGCGCATCGCCGAACTCGCCGATCGCTCGCGCGCCGCCATCGCCAGCACCGTCGCCGGCACGCTCTACGGCCTCGACGTGCTCGCCAGGAACATCCAGGACGTCGCCGAGAACTTCACCCGCTTCCTCCTGCTCGTGCCGCGCGCCGCCTTCGTCACCGGCCAGCGCGCCCCCGGCTTCCCCGCCGAGTCCCCGATCAAGACCTCGATCGTCTTCGCCACGCGCCACCAACCCGGCAGCCTCTACGCCTCGCTCGCCGAGTTCGCCGTGCGCGACGTCTCCCTGACCAAGATCGAGTCGCGCCCCGACCGGCGCACCCCCTGGAGCTACATCTTCTACGTCGACATCGAGGGCGACCCGAGCGAGCCGCGCGTCGCCCAGGCTCTGCAAGCGCTCCAGCGCCAGGCGAGCTTCGTCCGTGTCCTCGGCTCCTACCCGACGCGCACCCTGCCATGAACGTCACGCTCGAGAGCCAAACCCCGCTGATGGTGCCCGTGCTCCCGCTCGATGGGCACGTGCTCCTGCCCGCCTCCGCGACGCCGTTCCGGGTCTCGGATCCGCGCCACCGCCGCCTGGTCGCCGACCTGCTCGAGCGCCCCGCGCCCGAGCGCTGGGTCGCCGTGCCGCCGCGCACGACGCAGACGCTCATGCCGGCCGAGTCGCCGCGCGACGAGGTCGCCGCGCTCGGCCTCATCACGGTCGCCACCCCGCTCGAAGGCGGCGAGTTCATCGTCGTCGTCGAGGGCCGCAGCGCCTGCCGCCTCGAGTGGCTCGAGTCGCCGTCGCACCCGTTCGCGGTGCCCTACAGCCTCGCGCACGCGCGCCACCTGATCGACCGCCCCGAGCCGCTGGCGCGCGCACGCGACGCGACGACGAGCCTCATCCAGGCGCTCTTCTCGCTCTACGAGAGCTTCGGCCTCTGCGCCTCGGAGCTGCCGCAGCACGACACGCCGCTCGACGACATCGGCCTCGTCTACCGGATCGGCAGCGCCGTGATCGAGGACCCGCTCGCGCGCGCCCAGCTCCTCGTCGAGCGCTGTCCCGCCCGCCGGCGCGAGCTCGTGCTCTCCCACATCGTCGATCAGATGGCCTTCGCCGTGCGCGAGGGACTGCTCGGCCGCTCCGCGCCGCGGGCGTGATGGGCGCCGCCGCCCCAGCCGGCCTCGCCCCGCTGCGCCCCGTCCTGCCCGGACTCACCCGCCACGCGCTCATCGGCATGGTGCACCTCGGGCCGCTGCTCGAGCGCGGCCATCTCCTCGATCGCGTCGTCGCCGACGCCTGCCGCGACGCCGAGCGTCTCGCGCACGCCGGCTTCGACGCCCTGGTGATCGAGAACTTCGGCGACCGCCCCTTCTACCCCGACGAGGTGCCCGCCTGGACCATCGCCGCGATGACCCGCGCCGTGCTCGCCGTGCGCGCCGCCGCGCCCGACCTCGCGACGATAGTGAACGTGCTCAGAAACGACGCACGCGCCGCGCTCGCGATCGCCGCCGCCACCGGCGCCGGCGCGATCCGCGTCAACGTGCACATCGGCGCCGCCGTCACCGATCAAGGCCTCATCCAGGGCAAGGCGCACGAGACGCTGCGCCTGCGCCGCGCGCTCTGCCCCGACGTGCGCATCTTCGCCGACGTGCGCGTCAAGCACGCCGCCCCGCTGGCCGAGCGCCCCATCGCCGAGGAGGCCGAGGAGGCCCACGGGCGCGGCGAGGCCGACGCGCTCATCGTCAGCGGTCAGAAGACCGGCGGCGTGACCGATCCCGCGCGGCTTCTCGAGGTGCGCCAAGCCGCGCCCTGCCCGATCCTCGTCGGCAGCGGCGCCACCCCCGAGCAGCTTCCGCACCTCCTGCCGGTCTGCGATGGCCTCATCGTCGGCTCCTGGCTCAAGGAGCGCGGCGACGTGCTCGCCCCGGTCGATCCGGCGCGCGCCGCCGCCTTCGTCACCGCCGCCCGACTCGGATCCCCGCGGACGTGATCCGATCGCCGGCGCTCCCTCGCGCCACGCCCTTCACTCCGGCCGGATCACCCGCACGACTTCGACCTGCGGGCCACCTGGTGCCACCCGGTGGTGCGTCGGAGCTGCTGGGTTCGAGCCGCCCTTTCTGCTACCCAGTGCCCGATGCCGCGCTCCGCCCCGCTGCTCCTCGCGCTCGCGCTGTCCTCCGCCGCCTGCGACGAGGTCGTGCGCTGGGTCGATCCCGAGGTCGCGCTCGGCGAGACCACGGGCAGCGAGCGCGGCCCGAGCACGCTCGTCGTCGGCTTCGGCGAGGGCGAAGACTTCGTCCCGCTCGACGACGACCCGACCCAGCGCGTCGTCGCCGGCCTGCAGGGCGGCACCTGGACCATGCCCACGCTGCGCGCCGACACGCTCGCCGCCACGCTGCACGTCGCGTGCACGCTCACGACCGCGGCCGAGCTCCTCGGCGAGACCGATCTCACCACGCCGACCCGCCCGGCCTCTCCCGGCTGGGTCGAGGTCGCGCGCCTGCCGATCCCCGTCAGCCACGCACCGCCGAGCTCGCACCTGCCGATCGCCGATCTCGAGGGCGCCGCCGCGACGCTCGCCTGCGAGGTCTCCGCCGCCGGCTCACGCGCCGCCACCACCTATCGGGTCACGCTCGATGTGCCCTGAGCGCGCCTTGGCCGCGATCGCGCTCGCGCCGAGCCTCGCGCTCTGGGCCTGCGAGACCGACGTCGTCACCCGTACGCTCCACCGCGACAACTGCGTGGTCTGCCACCAGCCGCTCGCCGAGGACGCGCCCGCCGGCCTCTCCCCGCCACCCCACGGCGGCATCGAGGAGGCCCATCCCTGGTACCCGCTCGGCTGCGTCGACTGCCACGGCGGCACGCCGCGGATCTGCGACGGCACCCTGCTCGCGCCCTCGAGCCCCGACGACGAGCCGCGCTGCGACGGCACCTGGGTCTACGACAAGGACCTCGCCCACGTCGACCCCGGCGACGCCCCGCGAAAACTGAACGCGCTCACCGCCGGCGATCTCGATCGCGTGCCCGACGCCTGGATCCGCTTCCAGAACCCGAGCGACCTGCGCGTCGTCAACACGACCTGCGGCCGCTGCCACGTCGACGCCGCCGCGCTGACCCGCCGCTCCGCCCACGCGCTCCAGACCGGCGCGCTCGCCATCGCGCGCATGCGCGCCGGCCTCCAGCCCACCGTCGAGCCGCGCTTCGCCGCCACCGCCCAGCGCGATCCGAACCCGCGCGCCGACGGCTGCACCTCGTCCAGCGTCACCCGCTTCTCGCCGCTCCTCATCGACACCGCCTCGACCGAGCCGCGCACCGCGCCCACGCCGGAGAACGTCCAGGAGCAGCTGCTCGTGCAGGCCTGCCTCGGCTGCCACCTCCAGGACTCGGGCCCGATCACCCGCGCGCCCGGCTCCCACCGCGGCGCCGGCTGCGCCGCCTGCCACGTCGATTACGCCGAGGACGGCCTCTCGCGAAGCGCCGATCCCTTCGTGCCGGAAAACGTCGCGCCCCACCCCGAGACGCACGCGCTCGTCGCCTCGCCGTCCACCCAGACCTGCGTCGCCTGCCACGCCGGCGGCGCGCGCATCGGCCTGTCGTATCAGGGGCTGCGCGAGGCCGCCCTGGCCGACGATCTCAGCCGCGCGGTGCCGGTCGGCCGCCCCCTGCACGGCCTCGCGGCCGAGCAGCTCATCCGCGACGAGGACCGCGACAACGGCTTCGACGAGACCCCACCCGACCTGCACTTCGAGGCCGGCCTGGCGTGCGTCGACTGCCACGGCGCCGCCGAGCTCCACGGCAGCGGCCGGATCGGCGCCGACCGCACCTGCGAGCCGGCCGTCAGGCGCTGCGAGGACTGCCACGGCGACGTGCGCCGCGAGGCCGATCTCGCGCTCACCCGGCACGCGCTCTCGCGCCGCGCCGACGGCGCCATCGTGCTCACGACCCGCCGCGACGGCCGCGCGCTCGTCGTGCCGCAGACCCGCGACGCGCTCGACCCGGCGCATGCCCGCTACAACCCGGCCGCCGCCCGCGCCAAGGCGGTGCACGACGGCTGGTCGCACGCCGACGAGATCGAGTGCTCGACCTGCCACGCCGGCTGGCTGCCGAGCTGCTACGGCTGCCACGTCGAGCTCGACCTCGCCGGCACCGGCCGCTACCTCACCACCGCGGCGATCGTGCCCGGCGCCGTCACGACCGAGCTCCTCATGAGCGCGACCCACGATCAGGTCCTGCTCTGGAACCAACGCGGCAAGCTCCAGGGCTCGATGCCCGCCGAGCGCCTCTTCTTCACGCTGCACGTCGCCGGTGAGCCCGGCGACTCCCCCGCCTTCGCGATGGCCCCGCGATCGCTCGCCGACGCCGCCGGCGCCCGCCATCCGTCCTTCGGCCAGCGCCCGATCGACCCGCACACCACCCGCAAGGCGAGCGCGTTTTCCGCCTGCGACCGCTGCCACGCCACCGCCCCGGACCGCGCCGAGGCCCCGCCTCCCAACGAAGCGCTCCTCGATCTGACCCACGGCTTCGGCACCCGGCGCTTCGATCTCAGCGCCTGCGATCTCGCTGCCGATCCGAGCTGCGGCCCCGACGCCCCCGCGACGACCTACCCGCTCGACGCGGTCATCGCCCGCGACGGCAGCCCGCTCGTCGTCATCGGCCACCGCGACGTGCGCCCGCTCGGCCTCGACGAGATCGCCCGCATGCGCGCCATCGTCGTCGAGGCCACCACCCCCATCCCCGCCGACGCCCGTACCGATCGCCGCTTCCCCGCGCCATGAACCAGGCGCGTGACGAAGGCGCGTGATGATTGACGCTGCATACGGATCGACGCATCTTCTATGCATGCGCACGACGCTCGACATCGATGAGCAGCTGCTGCGGGAGGCGCAGGAGAGGGTGCAGGCGCCGACCAAGACCGCCTTGATCGAGATGGCGCTCCGGGCCTTGATCCGTGAGGCGGCCCGCGACCGCTTGATCGCCGCGGGCGGCACGATGCGCACCCACAGGCCCCCGCCCCGGCGGCGCCCCCGTTGATCCTGGTCGACACCAGCATCTGGTCGGGACACTTCCGGCGCACCAACCCGTCGCTGGTGGCGCACTTGAGAGCGGACGAGGTCCTGGTCCACCCCTGGATCCTCGGCGAGCTGGCGCTCGGACCCGGGTTGCGCTTCGAGATTCTCGATGACCTCGCGGCGCTACCGCGCGTCGAGGTCGTGCCCGACGACGCGCTCATGGAGTTCGTGAAGCTCCATGCGCTGCGCGGCATCGGCTGGGTCGACGCGCAGCTCCTGGTATCCGCGCTCACCGAGCGCGCTCGGCTCTGGACTGGAGACGCGGCCCTCGCCCGCGTCGCAACGCGATTCGACGTCGCCAGGTGAGCCGGATCAGTCCGCGGCCCAGCGGTAGGACAGCACCTTCCAGACGTTGCCCGTGATGTCGTCGTAGACCCAGTAGACCTCGCCGTCGGCGGCGAGGATCTCGCGCTCGGGGAAGGTGGTCTGGGGGCCGATCTCGACCGGCGGACCTTCGAGCGTGTCGCTCGGGAAGCGCTCGCGCACCCCGGCGCGCAGGCGCTCGAGGCGCGGCCCGGAGGCACCTCCCCGCGCGTACCAGTAGAGCGCGTCGTCGCCGGCCCGCAGATCGTAGAGCTCCTCGGAGTCGACGCCCGAGATCACCGGGCTCCAGGCCGTGCCGTCCCAGCGCAGGATGTGGTGGGTGGGGATCGAGCGCAGGAAGTGCGGCGCGCCGTCGTGCCAGGCGACGTCGAGGAAGCCGAGCGCCCCGTCGATGCCGGCCGGGCCGAGCTGCTCCCAGCCACTCGCGGTCGAGCGGTGCGCGGTCGCGCGGAGCTCCTGGTTCTCGTTGAGGCCGTAGGCGACGAGGTAGCCGGCCTCGCTCCAATCGAGCGAGAGCTGGCTCGGGTAGGTCTCGCCGCCCGCCCAGGGGATGGGCTCGAGCACCGGGCGCCAGCCCTCGTCGGCACGCCAGTGTTGCACCACGACCGAGCCGTCGCCCTCGACGTAGGCGACGGCCGCGCCCTCGTCGGTGGAGGTGAGCGCGACCGGCAGCGAGGTGCGCGCGGTCGCGCTGATCACGGCGTCCTCGACGAGGGCCTCGCCGTCCAGCACGTAGGCGCGGATCACCAGCTCGCCGAGGTAGTAGGGCACGACCATCAGCAGCGTGTCGCCGGCCCTCACCAGGCGCGCGGCCGAGGTGTTCTGGATCTTGTACGGCACGTCGATCGCGGCGCGCGCGCCGTCGGGCGAAAAGCGCGTGATCTCGACGCGGCCGTCCTGGCCGACGTGGCTCGAGACGTAGAGCGCGCCGTCGAGCACCGCCGCCCCGTGCAGGCGGCGGTCACTGAAGGCGGTGTCGCGCGCGAGGAGCTGCCAGGCCCCGCGCGGGTCGGTGACACCAGCGGGCCCGGGGGTGTCGCCGGCGGCCGTGGCGTCGGGGGACGGCGACGGGTTCGTGTCGGGCTCGGTCCCAGCGGTGGTTTCACATGCGGCGAGCGCGAGGAGCGCGGGGACGAAGCATTCGATGGGGGAGCGCATGCCTCATCATACGGCATGCAGCGGGCGCGGGCACGGGCACGGGCGCGGGCACGGGGGGGAGGGCCCAGGAATGTCCGGCGGTGACAGCGGCGTTGTGCCCCGGCTGTCGCGGTGCTACTCATGCGCACCCGCGCCGCGGGCACCTGCAACGGGGATCTCGTACGACATGGGGATGACACGCCGCGACTTGCTGGCCGGCTCGCTGAGCGCGGGGCTCCTCGCGCTCCTGCGCGGCGACCCGGCCCGCGCGCTCGGCCCCCAGCAGCAGGTCACCGCGCTGCGCATCCGCCACCAGGGAAGCTGGGACATGAACCCCGGCGCGCTCGAGTGCCTGCTCGAGGAGATGCGCCTGCGCACCTCGACCGACACCGCCGAGCGTGAGCTGGTCGTCGACGTGGCCGAGCCCGCGCTGCACGACTCGCTCTTCGGCGTGATCCTCGGGGTCGGCGGCTTCTCGTTCTCCGACGCCGAGCGCCAGCGCCTGTCGCGCTGGATGGGCCTCGGCGGGCTCCTCGTCTTCGACAACGCCGGCCGCACCGCGCCCGACAAGGCCTTCGACACCTCGGCCCGCGCCGAGCTCAAGAAGATGCTGCCGCAGGCCGTCATCGAGCGCGTCTCACCCGAGCACGTGATCTTCAGGAGCTTCTACCGCCTCGACTACCCCGCCGGGCGCGCCATCTTCCAATCGTACGTCGAGGCGGTGCGCCTCGGCTCGCGCTACTGCGCCATCCTGTCGAGCAACGACCTCTTCGGCGCGCTCGCCCGCGGCGACAACCGCCAGTTCCTCGAGGCGCCGACCCCCGGCGGCGAGAGCCAGCGCGAGATGGCGGTGCGCTTCGCGGTGAACCTGCTCATGTACGCGGCCTGTCTCCATTACAAGGATGATCAGGTCCACATCGATTACCTCCTGCACAAGCGCAAGTGGAAGGTGCAGCCTCCGGAATGAGCGCGCTCATCTCCGCCATCGCGCCGGTCACCGACACCGAGCGGACCCTCGTCTTCCTCGGCAGCGGGCCGTGGTGGCTCGAGGTCGGGGTGTGGCTGCTCGGCGCCTTCGTGGTGGCGCTGACCTGGCTCAACCACAGGAAGCTCGAGCCGCCGCTGCGCCGCCGCCTGATGATCGGGCTGCGCGCGCTGCTCGTCGCCATCCTCATCCTCTTCTTCTATCAGCCGGCCTTCCTGGAAGAGCGCGTCGCCGTCAACCGCAACGCGGTCCTGATGCTGGTCGATCGCTCCGGCTCGATGGCCCTGCCCCACCAGCAGTCGACGCGCAAGCAGCTCGTCGCCGACTGGCTCGCGCGCCACCAGGACTTCATCGAGGGCCTCGCCGACACGCGCGAGGTGCACTTCTACGACTTCGGCAAGACGCTGGCCGATCCGCCGCGCGACGCCACACCGGCCGAGGGCGGCGCCATCGACCCCGAGCTCGCCTCGCAGACGCGCTTCGTGACGGCGCTGCGCGAGGTGCGCGACCGCTTCCGCAATCAGGACGTCGGCGGCGTCGTCCTGCTCAGCGACGGCATCGACACGACCCCCGAGGGGCGGCGGCTCGCCCCCTCCGCCGAGCTCGAGGCGATCCTGCGCGACCTGCAGGCGCCGGTGAGCGCGCTCACCACCGCGGGCGACCCGGGCATCAAGGACATCGGCATCGCCCACATCGCCGTCAACAACTTCGCCTTCCTGCTCAACGCCATCACCTTCGAGGCGACGATCGAGGTGCACGGCTACGGCGAGGGGCAGCTCGTCGCGCGCCTCCTCGAAAACGGCGCCGAGCTCCAGAGCCAGCTCGTCGCCACGCGCGCGGGCGAGACGAGCTACAAGGTGAAGTTCGAGTTCGTGCCGAAGAAGCTCGGCAAGCAGGTCTACACCGTGCGCGTCGACCCGCTGCCCGACGAGATCTACGCCAAGAACAACGAGCGCTCGACCATCATCAACATCGTGCGCGACAAGATCCGCGTCGTGCAGATCGTCGGCCAGCCGAGCTGGGACGAGCGCCACCTGCGCAACCTCCTCAAGGAGAACCCCAACGTCGATCTCGTCTCCTTCTTCATCCTGGTGAACCGCTTCTCGAGCCGCCCGCTCTCCTCGCGCGAGACCTCGCTCATCCCGTTCCCGGCCAAGGAGCTCTTCGAGGACGAGCTCGGCGGCTTCGACCTGCTCATCTTCCAGAACTTCAACTACGGCCCCTTCCAGACCGCCGAATACCTGCCCAACATCGCGCAGTTCGTGCGCGACGGCGGCGCCTTCGTCATGGTCGGCGGGCCGCTGTCGATGACCGCCGGCGGCTACTACGGCACCGCCATCACCGACGTCCTGCCGGTCGATCTTCCCTCGGGCTTCGGCGCCGACGGCACCACCCACAAGGGCGAGTTCGTGCCGCGCCTGTCCGAGAGCGGGGCCTTCCACCCGATCACGCGCCTGGTGCTCGACCCGGCGAGCAACAAGCTCGTGTGGCGCGACATCCATGCGCTCGAGGGGGCAAACTTCGTCACGCGCAAGAAGCCCGACGCGGTGGTCCTGCTCGAGCACCCCACGCTCAGCGGCCAGGACGGCGAGCCGATGCCGCTGGTGGCGGTGCGCGAGGTCGAGCAGGGGCGCTCGATGGTCGTCGCCAGCGACTCGACCTGGTTCTGGAGCTTCAAGGCCGGCGGCGAAGGCGAGGACGCGCACCACTACGAGGTCTTCTGGGAGAACGCCATCCGCTGGCTCATCAAGGACCCCGAGCTCGACCTCCTCAAGGTGCGCGCGCTGCGCGAGGTCGTGCCGGTGGGCGAGGCGACCGAGGTGCTCATCACCGCCTACCAGGCCGACTACCGGCCGGCCGCCGCACAGCGCGTCGACGTCGTCGTCCGCCGCCGCGGTCCGAGCGACGATCGCGGCCAGGGCGAGGAGGTCATGCGCCAGCGCGACCTCGTCACCGATCAGCAGGGCGAGCTGCGCCTCTCGGTGCCGGTCGCGCTCGGCGGGATCTACGAGGTCGAGGCGCAGGCGGGGATCGTCGTCGGGCGCACGACCGTCGCGGTCGATCTCTTCGTCGGCGCCGACCAGAACCCCGAGCTCGAGCGCGTCGTCGGCGACGATCGCCTGCTCCAGGGCATGGCCGCGGCGACCGGCGGCAAGGTCCTGCCGGTCGACGCCGATCCGAGCGAGATCCCGCTGGAGGAGCCGACGGTCATGCGCGTCAAGAGCCGCACCCACCAGGAGCTGTGGAGCGCGCCGTGGGCGCTCGGCCTGGCCGTCCTGCTCTTCGGCCTCGAGTGGTGGCTTCGCCGCCGCTACGGCTACCTGTGATGGGCGCCCCGCTCACGTCACCAGCAGCGTGTCGGCAGCGAACATCGGATTGCGCGCCAGCCGACCGTCGAGCGTGGCGAGCTGCACGCCGTGGTGAGCCGCGACCATGACGAGATAGGCGTCGGTCGTCGTCTTGGAGCTACCCACGTAAGACCAGCGTTCGCTCGCGGTGACGCTCGGCAGCTCGAGCAGGTATCTGTGATGCGCGTGCGCGGTCATGCCCGCGAGCAGCGAGACGGCGGTGGCCGGATCCTTGGCCTCGGCCGTGAACGCCGGGTTCGACGAGAGGCGGACGAAGGCGAGCTCGGTCAGCGCACAGGTCGCCCAGGGCGAGCCGTCACGCGCCGCGAACCAGCGCGTGGCGCCGACGTGATGCTGGTGGTTGGGCCAGGCGAGCGCGAGCAGGAGGTTGACGTCGAGCAGCATCGATCACTCGAGGCCCTCGGCCGCGAGGAGCTCCGCGGCTCGATTGCCCGGGATCATCGCCGCATCGTCGGAGACCTCGAACGTGGGCAGCCCGCTCTTTTGCGCGCGCGGCGGCGTGACGGGTCGGAGGCCACGCCGGGCGAGCTCGGAGAGGACCCGGCCGATGGACTTGCCCGAGGACTCGGCGATCGCCTTGGCGGCGGCGTAGACGTCGGCGTCGATCGAGAGGGTCGTGCGCATGGCCGACACCGTGATGCGATGATGCGGTGATGTCAAGCGGGTGACCGTTACCTCCCGAAGTTGTGGCGATCGGGCGGCGCGCGAGGCAACGTGCGCACGTGGGCGAGCACGATGAGGTCGAGAGAGTCGATGAGGTCGCGGTGATCGAAGACGCGGTGCGCACGGCGATCGGGCGCTGGATCGACGAGGTCGTGGTCGGCCTGCGCCTGTGCCCGTTCGCCGCGGCGCCGTGGAAGGCGGGCGAGGTGCGTATCGTCGTCAGCCACGCGGCGAACCCCGAGGAGGCCGTCGAGCACGCGCTCGACGAGGCGCTGCACCTGATGGAGGTACCCGAGGACGAGGTCGCCACGACGCTCGTCGCGTTCCCGCACACGCTGGCGGACTTCGAGACCTTCCTCGACGCCGAGGCGACGCTGGCCCACATCCTCGACGAGGCGGGCGGTGCGGGGATCCTGCAGGTCGCGAGCTTCCACCCCGACTACCTCTTCGAGGGCGAGGAACCCGGCGCGCTGAGCCACTGGACCAACCGCGCGCCGCTGCCGATCCTGCACCTCTTGCGCGAGGCGCAGGTGAGCGAGGCGGTCGACCAGCACCCCGATCCCGAGGCGATCCCCGCCGACAACGTGCGCCGCCTGGAGGCGCTCGGCCGTGACGCGCTCATGCGCCTGTGGCAGCGCTTCGCCTTGCCGCGCATGCGATGATGGCACCATCATGAAGGACCGCGGCGCGCTCCCCGAGTGGCTCGAGCACACGCTGGCGACGGCGCCGCGGAGGCCGGGCTGCTACCTCATGAAGGATCGCGCGGGCGCGATCGTGTACGTCGGCAAGGCGCAGGACCTGCGCGCGCGCCTCGGGCAGTACTTCCAGCCGTCGACCTCGGACACGCGCTTCTTCGTCTCGCTCCTCGATCGCGTGCTCGGCGCGATCGAGGTGATCGTCGCGCAGAACGCCAAGGAGGCGCTGCTCCTCGAGAACGAGCTGATCAAGCGGCACCAGCCGCGCTTCAACGTAAAGCTCAAGGATGACAAAAACTTCCTGAACATCCGCATCGGCGCGGAGCACCCCTACCCGCGGCTGCAGGTCGTGCGCAAGCGCAAGAAGGACGGCGCCGACTACTTCGGCCCGTATCACTCGGCGACGGCGATCCGGCAGACGCTCAAGGTCGTCAACCGCCATTTCCAGTTGCGCACCTGCCGCGACTCCGACTTCAAGCGGCGCACGCGCCCCTGCCTCGAGCACCAGATCGGGCGCTGCCCGGCGCCGTGCGTGCTGCCGGTGCCGGTCGAGGACTACCGCCGCCACGTCGACGACGTGCGCCTGTTCCTGCAAGGGCGCGCCGACGCGCTCAACGCGCGCCTGAAAGCCAAGATGCAGGCCGCCGCCGACGCGCTCGAGTTCGAGCTCGCCGCGCGCTACCGCGATCAGCTCGACGCGATCGAGCGCTCGCTGACGCCGCAGAAGGTCGTCCTGCAGGAGGCGATCGACATCGACGCGCTCGGGCTCTACCGCGAGGGCGAGCGCTGCATCGTGCAGGTCCTGCGCCTGCGCGGCGGCGTGCTCGTCGGCTCGACCAGCTACCCGATCAAGAAGACCAGCCTGCCAGCGGACGAGATCGTCGACGGCTTCATCGGCGCCTTCTACGACGGCTCGCACCCGATCCCCGACCTCGTGCTCACGCCGGTCGCGCTCGCGGAGTCCGAGGTGTGGGCCGAGCTCCTCGGCGAGACGCGCGGCGCCAGGGTCGAGGTGCGCTTCCCGCAGCGCGGCGACAAGGTGCGCCTCGTCGCGCTGGCTGACGAGAACGCCAGGACCGCGTTCATGCAGTCCAAGAAGTCCGAGGACGACGCGCTCGAGACGCTCGAGCGCCTGAAGAAGCGCCTGCACCTCACGCGCCTGCCGAGGCGCATCGAGTGCTACGACATCTCCAACATCCAAGGCACGAACCCGGTCGGCTCGATGGTCGTCGCGCTCGACGGCCAGCTCGACAAGCGCGAGTACCGCACCTTCAAGGTGAAGCTCGGCGAGACCCCCAACGACTTCGCGATGATGCTCGAGGTGCTCACGCGCCGCTTCCGCCAGGTCAGAGACGGCGCGGCCCCGCCCGATCTGATCGTCGTCGACGGCGGCAAGGGACAGCTCGCGATGGCCGAGGAGGCGCTGCGCGAGATCGGCGTCGGCGAGGTCGAGCTCGCCTCGCTCGCCAAGTCGCGTGTGCTCGACGAGGCGGGACACGTCGCGCGCGGCAAGGTCAAGGCACGGCCCTCCTCCGACGACGTCGACCGCTCGCCCGAGCGCGTCTTCCGGCCGGGCCAGAAGAACCCGATCGTGCTCGAGGCGAACTCCAACGAGCTCTTCCTCCTGCAGCGCCTGCGCGACGAGGCCCACCGCTTCGCCATCACCTTCCACCGCAAGCTGCGCGCCAAGCGCACGCTGCGCTCGGCGCTCGACGGCATCGAGGGCGTAGGCCCGGCGAAGAAGAAGGCGCTGCTCACCGCCTTCGGCTCGGTCGACAAGATCCGCGGCGCGACGCCCGCCGAGCTCAGCGCGCTGCCGGGGATTTCGCTCGGGCTGGCCGAGCGGATCCTCGCCGCGCTCGGCGCGTGATCGCGAGCGCGCCCAGCGCGGCGAGCCACCACCACCCCTGGGCGGCGCCGCCGGCGCAGTCGCCGCCCGCGCCCTGGATCAGCACGTCGCAGGCGTCGCCGAGGCCGTCCTCGTCGCCGTCCTCCTGGCCCGGGTTGGCGACGACGACGCAGTTGTCGACCGGATCGGGGATGCCATCTGCGTCGCTGTCGCCGCACTCGACGAGACCCTCGTCGGTCTCGCCGTCGCAGTCGTCGTCGATGGCGTTGCAGATCTCGACCTTGCCCGGCCCCTCCTCGACGCACGAGGCCGAGCGCCGATCGGCGGCGCAGGTGACGACGCCGTCCTGGCAGAGGTCGTCGTCGTCGCCGTCGCACGCCGCGCCGACGGCCCCGAAGTCCTCGTCGGTCTCGCCGTCGCAGTCCTCGTCGCGGCCGTCGCAGGTCTCGGTCAGCGCGCCGCGCAGCGGATCGCACGAGTCGGCGATCACGCCGCCTTCGCAGGTCGCGACGCCGCGGTTGTTGGCGCAGATCCCGAGGCCGCAGGTCGTCTGGATCGGCTCGTAGTCCTCGTCGCTCGCGCCGTCGCAGTCCTCGTCGACCCCGTCGCAGATCGCGTCGTCGGCCGCGGGCTGACCGGGCTCGCACGACTCGCGCTCGTCGCCGTCGACGCAGACCACCGCGCCCTCGCGCATGCAGCCGCCGACGCCGCAGACGATGGAGGCGCCGACGAACTCGTCGTCGGTGAGGCCGTCGCAGTCGTCGTCGACGCCGTCGCAGACCGGGTCGACGTCGGTCGTCGGTGCGAGCGGGCGGCAGGTGTCGTCGAGGAGCCCGCCCTCACAGGTCGCGAGCCCGGTGCTCTGGCAGGCGCCGAAGCCGCAGGTGCTCTGGTAGGGCACGAAGTCCTCGTCGCTCTCGCCGTCGCAGTCGTCGTCGACGCCGTCGCAGTCGTCGTCGGGCTCGCCGGCGCCGGCCGGCTGGCAGGTGTTGGTCGGCACGCCGTCGATGCAGGCGAGCACGCCGGTGCCGGCGCAGGCGCCCTCGCCGCAGAAGGTCGGCGTCTCGGTCCAGTCGTCGTCGGTGACGCCGTCGCAGTCCTCGTCGACGCCGTTGCAGGTGGCGTCGCTCGCGGACAGCGGCGGGCGCTCCACGCAGCTGTCGCGGGGCGCGCCGCCCTGGCAGGTGAGGGTCCCGGTCGCGGCGCAGACGCCGAGTCCGCAGCTCGACGGCTGGTCGCTCCAGTCCTCGTCGGTGAGGCCGTCGCAGTCGCCGTCGAGGCCGTCGCAGGTGAGGTCGCTCGCCTCGTCGGGCGAGCCGGCGACGCAGCTGTCGACCTCTTCGCCGGCGACGCAGGTGCGCTCGCCGACACGCGCGCACACGCCGACGCCGCAGCGCGTCTCGAGCGGCACGTAGGCCTCGTCGGTCTGGCCGTCGTCGTCGTCGTCGACGCCGTCGCAGGTGACGTCGTCACAAGGGCCGGGGTCCCGGCAGACGAGCCCGCCGAAGCCGTCGCACTCGAAGGTGCCGCAGAGCTCGCCGAGCGGACAGGTCTGGCCGACGCGACCCGCGG
>WYBB01000006.1 GCA_011526585.1 Deltaproteobacteria bacterium | reverse complement strand
CCCGGTCTACCAGGGCGACACGATCATCTTCGACGCCGAGCTGCCGCCGACGAGCGCGGAGCAGTCCGTCGCGGCGACCGACGTCACCGACTTCGATCCCGACGCGCGCATCACCCAGGAGCAGGACGCGACCCAGGCCGGCCTCGGCAACGCGATGGAGACGGCGCTGCACGTGCCGGTCGACCTGCCGGTCGGCAAGTCGATCTCGACCGGGCTCGCCGAGAAGACCGGCGTCGATCGCGCCTACCCGCGGCGCAGCCATTGGATGATCGGTGGCGGCGCGCTGGCCGCCGCGCTGGTGATCGCCCTGGCCGCCAGCTCGGGCGGTTCGGACCCGCGCTCCGAGCGTCTCCCGGTGGAGACACCCGTCGCGGCCGCGCCCACGGCGAGACCCGCGCCCACGGCGAGACCCGCGCCCGCGCCCGCGCCCGCCGCCCCCGAGCCCGCGCCGACGCGCCCGGCGATCCCCACGCCGGTCACGCCCGAGCCGCCCGTCACGCCGTTTCCCGAGCCGACCACCCTGGTCAGCGTCACCATCGACGCCAAGCCCAAGGCGCGCGTCGTGCGCAACGACATCGACGTCGGCCTGACCCCGCTCACGCTGACCTGGTCGCTCGGCGAGGAGCCGCCGGCGGTCACCCTGCGCGCCGACGGGCACCAGGACATGATGGTCTTCCTCGACCCGCTCTTCGACGGCAAGACGCAGAAGTACGAGCTGCCGCGCGACCGCTGAATGCTGCCCGTCCGCCTGCGCCCCGACAACTGGACCCCGCCCGCGCGCACCCCCTGGGGCGGGCGCGCGATCGTCGAGCGCATCAAGCGCGACCTCGCGCTCGATCCCGACAAGGTCGCCTGGCCCGCGATCGGGGAGAGCTGGGAGCTCTCTTTCGATCCCGCCTTCCCTTCGCGTGACGCCGGGTCGGGGCGCACCCTCGCCGCGCTCGTCGACGACGCCCCCGCCGCCTGGCTCGGCGCCGACCCGCTCCGCGCCGCCCGCGCGCGCTCGCTCATGCTCAAGCTCCTCGACGCGCGCGAGGTGCTCTCGCTGCAGGTGCACCCCGCCGACGACGATCCCGCGCTCGCCCCCGACGAGTCGGGCAAGCCCGAGGGGTGGGTCGTGCTCGCGCGCGAGCCGGGCGCCGGGATCTGGCTCGGCCTCGCCGACGGCGTCACCCGCGAGAGCTTCGCCCGCGCGATCGACGTCGCGATCGAGCGCGCCCCGACGCCCGCGCCCGACCTCGATCCCGTGCTGGCGCTCCTCAACTTCGTGCCGGTCGAGGTCGGCGACGCCTTCGTCATCGACGCCGGCACCGTGCACGCGGTCGGCCCCGGCGTCACGCTCCTCGAGCCGCAGCTCGTGCGCCCCGGGCGCCGCGGCGTGACCTATCGCTTCTGGGACTGGGGGCGCCGCTACGATCCCTCGGGACGCTTCGACCCGGCCGGCTCACCGCGTCCGCTCCACCGCGAGCGCTCACTCGCCGTGACCGCCTGGGACAGACCGCGCGGCCCCGCCTTCGTCGCCACCTGTCGCCGCGCGCCGCTCACGCTCCACGGCGACGGTGCGCTCACCTACGTGCGCGCGCTCGACTTCGCCGGGCTGCGCCTCGAGCGGGTGCGCGGCGACGGCCGCCTGACCCTGCCGGCGACCGGCGCCTTCCGCGCGCTCACGGTGGTCGCCGGCGCGCTCACCGTCATGGACATGCCGCTCCGCGCCGGTGAGACCCTGGCGGTCCCGGCCTGTCTCGGCGCGCTCGACCTCGGGCTCACGGGGGCGGACCTCTTCGTGCTCGCGCCGGCCTGAGCTCGCGGCCGCGACGCGCGGCCCGGCCGGGGCGACTGGTCGAACGCACGCGGGTCTGCTAGGACCGACCTCAGCAGCGCTGCCGAGGGGAGATGAAGAAGAAGGATCTGGCGCTCGACCTCCTCGAGATGGCGCTCGCCCGGAAGGACGAGCCGGTCGCGCTGGCGTCGGCCCTCATCGCGCTCGATCGCCTCGCGAGCCAGCGCCCGGATCACGCGCCGGCCCACTACGCTTCGGGCCGCGTGCTGATCCTGCTCGGCCGCTACCAGCTCGCGCTCGGCGCCTTCCGCCTCGCCGCCCTGGCCGATCCGACCATGTTCGAGGCGCCGTACTACGAAGCGATCTGCCACTGGTTCCTCGGCCACGACGCGCCCGCCCTCGAGCTGCTCGATCACGCGTGCGACCTCGATCCGTCACGCCTCGAGCCCTGGTACGACCGCGGCCAGATCCTCGCCAACCTCGGCGAGCACGCGCTGGCGCACGACGCCTTCGCGCACGCGCACGCGCTCCGGCCCGACGACTTCGCCACGCTCAAGAAGCTCCTGCAGAGCCAGATCCGCCTTGGCCGTTGGGAGGCGGCGCGCATCTCGCACGCCGCGCTGCGCAAGCTCTGGGCCGAGAGCGAGGACCCGGCCGTACGCGATCTCGAGAGCTACGTGCTCGACCAGTTCGAGATCGGCGAGCAGGCGATCCTCGCCCTCGAGACCTTCGCGCCGCGGGGCGATCCGCAGGTCGCCGTGAGCTTCGCCGTCACCGAGGCCGGCCGCCTCGTCTTCTCACTCAACCTCGAGAGCTCGGTCGCGCTGCGCGCCGCGGGGTACGGCTGGACCCTCGTCGTGCAGGACGGCGGCCTGCGCGTCGACACCGGCTATCGCTATCACGATCGGCCCGCCTATCCGCTCCTGCGCCGCGACGCCGAGCTGACGATCCGCAACTACCCCGCGCTCGGCTGAAATACCTCGAGCCCGCGGCGACCCGCGCAGCCGTGATCCGGGACGCCGTCGCCCGGCGATGTGACGATTCATATAAGTCAGCGCGATGGCGCTGTTTTCGCGCACGTGGTAGCCTGCGTCCGTGTTCTCTCCCTTCGGGGGTGTCTCGACGTGTCCAAGGCGAGCCCACAGCGGTTCGGCAAATATCTGCTGCATCGTCGCATCGCGCTCGGCGGGATGGCGGAGATCTTCCAGGCCTCGGTGGCCGGCGCCGAGGGCTTCGAGCGCGACCTGGTCATCAAACGCATCCTGCCGCACTTCTCGGACGACGACGTCTTCGTGCGCATGTTCGTCGACGAGGCGCGCCTGACCGCCAAGCTACAACACCCCAATATCGTTCAGATATTCGACTTCGACGTCGTCGAGGGGCGCTACTACATCGCGATGGAGTACGTCGAGGGCAAGGACCTCACCGACGTGCTCGAGGAATCCAGACGCCAGGGCCAGCGCCTCTCGGTGGCGCAGTGCGTGTGGATCGCGATCGAGATCGCCAAGGGCCTGCACTACGCGCACACCAAGCAGGATCACGGCCAGCCGCTCAACATCGTGCACCGCGACGTGACGCCGTCGAACGTGATGGTCACCTACCGCGGCGACGTCAAGCTCATGGACTTCGGCATCGCCAAGGCGGCGCAGCGCTCGACCAAGACGCAGGCCGGCGCGGTCAAGGGCAAGGTCGCCTACATGAGCCCGGAGCAGGCGCGCGGGCGCCACATCGACGGGCGCACCGACCTCTTCGCGCTCGGCGTCATGCTCTGGGAGATGCTGACGGGCCAGCGCCTCTTCCTCGCCGACAGCGACTTCGAGACGCTCAGCAACGTGCTCAAGATGCAGCCGCCGCCGCCCTCGTCGCTCAACCGCGAGTGCCCGCGCGACCTCGACCCGATCGTGCTCAAGTGCCTCGCCAAGGACCCCGAGGAGCGCTGGCGCGACGCCGAGGCCTTCGGCCGCGAGCTCACGCGCTGGTACTACTCGAACGTCGTCGACCTGGAGCGGGAGAAGCTCAAGCCGTTCATGCATCGCCTCTTCGCCCGCCAGCTCGGCGTGAGCGGCGAAGGCGATCCCGAGCTCAAGCGCCGCCAGGCGATCACCATCGACGACGACGACGGCGACGCCGTCACGGTCGAGGTCGGCCGTGATCAGCTCCTGAACAAGGCGACCACCCAGGTGCGCGACGCCGTCGACGACCGCGCGCCGCCGGCCAGCGAGCAGGCCACGCGCGTCGTCTCCGTGCAGGACCAGGCGACGCTGGCCGCCCTCCCCGTCGGCGCCAGCGAGGCCGCCACGCGCCTGGTCAACGTCGAGGAGCTTCGCGCCGCGCGCGATCGTGCCCAGCGCGACGAGGTCCGGCGACGCCGCGCGCCATGGCTCTGGATCGCCATCGTCATCGCGATCGTCGTCGGCGGCGTCACGCTCGCCGCGGTCCTGCTCGGTAAGGACGGCCCGCCCGACACGAGCGGCAGCGAAGGCAAAGAAGAGGGATATCTGAATTATTCAGTAGACTTGGACGACGCGGCTTTTTCCGTTCACATCGCGGATGACGCGTGCTAGGACCACCGCCCGCTGTTCCTGAACCCCAGCGAGGCACAGAAGAACCCATGTCGCGATACACCGGTCCCCGTCTCAAGAAGATGCGCGCCCTCGGCGTCGACCTCCCGGGTCTCTCGCGGAAGTCGATCGAGCGCCGCCCGTACCCGCCCGGCCAGCACGGCCCCAAGGTGCGCAGGAAGCTCTCCGACTTCGGCAAGCAGCTCGGCGAAAAGCAGAAGCTGCGCCTGAACTACGGCCTGGGTGAGCGCCAGATGCGCCGCTACATGGTCGAGGCGCGTCGCTCCAAGACCGCCAGCGGCGACAAGCTGGTCGAGCTGCTCGAGCGCCGCCTCGACAACGTCGTCTTCCGCTGCGGCTTCGCCCCGACGATCCCCGCCGCACGCCAGCTCGTCGCCCACGGTCACCTGATCGTGAACGGCCGCCGCGTCGACATCCCGAGCTTCCAGGTGAAGGTCGGCGACGTCGTGCAGGTCAAGGAGAAGAGCAAGGATCTCAAGGCGATCGTCGAGTCGCTCGAGTCGCAGTCGCTGTCGCGCCCCGAGTGGCTCGACGTCAACAAGGACCAGAAGAACGCGAAGGTGCGCGACCTGCCGACGCGTGAGTCCGTGCCCTTCACCGTCGACCTGCAGCAGGTCGTCGAGTACTACGCCAAGCGCCTCTAGCAAGCGCGAGCTGGGGTTCACCACGCACGCCTCGCTCCTTCGGGAGCGAGGCGTTCGCATTTCAGGTGGCTGGGTGTCGAACCCACCGGGTAGCCACATGGACCTATCGAGCTGGTGACCGGGCAGGCCGCTGAGGCTGAGGAACCCAGGAAGAGAGGAATGCAGGAAGCCTGTTTCCTGCTCTCCTCGCTTCCTGCTCTCCTTGCCCCTTGTTCCTGCCGAGCCGGGCATCGATCTCACGCGGCTTGCCGCTCGATGACCCTGCTCGCCATGATCTCGAGCGCGCGCGCCGCCTCGGGGCCGCGCATCTGGCCGATCGCGGCGATCCCCTGCTTCCACGCGCGCGAGATCGGGGTCGCGTGGAAGAGGCCGAGCAGGTGGCGCACGACGTGGTGCGGCCGGATCCCCTCGTCGAGCTGGCGCGCGAGGTAGCCGACCACCGCCAGCGCCGCCTCGCCGCGACTGGCCACGGGGTTGTGCGCGCCGAAGACGCGGCGATCGGCGTCGGCGAAGACCCAGGGCGTCTCGTAGGCGGCGCGCCCGATCATCACCGCGTCGACATGGCCGAGGTGCGCCTCGACCTCGCTGAGTGTGCGGATCCCGCCGTTGATCTCGATCGGCAGCGCCGAACGCTCGGCCTTGAGACGGTAGACTTCGGGGTAGCGCAAGGGCGGCTTGGTGCGATTGTCCTTGGGTGAGAGCCCGTTGAGCCAGGCCTTGCGCGCGTGCACGGTGAAGCGATCGGCGCCGGCGGCGGCGACGTGATCGACGAAGGCGAGCATGTCTTCGTAGCGATCCAGATCGTCGATGCCGATGCGGTGCTTGACGGTGACCGGGATCTGCACCGCCTGGCGCATCGCCGCCACCGCCTCGGCGACGACCTCGGGGTGGGCCATCAAGCTCGCGCCGAAGCGGCCGCGCCGCACCTTGTCGGAGGGGCAGCCGACGTTGAGGTTGACCTCGTCCCAGCCGAGCTCTTCGGCCAGGCGCGCCGCGCGCGCGAGCAGCGCCGGGTCGTCGCCGCCGAGCTGGAGCGCGAGCGGCTTCTCGATCGGATCGTAGCGCAGGAGATCGACGCGGCCGCCCCAGAAGATCGCCTGCGGCGTGATCATCTCCGAGTAGAGCAGCGTCTTGCGCGTGAGCGCGCGCATCACCACCCGGAAGTGCCGATCGGTGTAGTCCATCATCGGCGCGATCGACAGGGGCGTCGTCGTGCCTCGTGGGGCCGCGCGCGTCATCGTCAGAGGATCCCGCCCGCGAGCTTCCACCCCGCGCCGCGCTTGATCCACTTGAGCGGTCGCGCGATCGCTTCGCCCTTTTCGCCCTGGCGCTTGAGGCGCGTGCGCACGACCGTGCCCTCGACCGCCTCGTCGACGAGGAGCTGGGGCTCGACGTAGCCGTCGAAGGTGACCTCGCCGCGCGACACGTCCCAGGCGTGACGGAACTGCTCGAAGGCGACCTTCTTGTCGGACAGGCTCGCGCTCTGGTCGTAGAGCTCGCGAAACGCGCGCCAGTGGTGCGTGTCGAGGATCCGGAAGAGCAGCGGCAGGAGCTCTGCCGGCTTGGGCGTCGCGTGGCTCACGACGATCCCCGCCTGCAGCTTGTCGAGCGCCTTGACGGCCTCGTCGAGCCCGGGCACGGCGCCGCTCTCCTCGAGGACCAGTTGGCCGTGCACGTAGATCGGGCCGAGCTCGACGATCAGCTCGGGCAGCTCGGGCAGCTCCGGCGAGCCCGCCTCACCCACCGGACGGCCGGCCGGCCGCGCGTCGACCACCTTGGCGATCGCGTCCCAGCGCTCCTCGCGCGGAAAGCCGATCAGGGTCTGGATCTCGCGCAGCTGCCCGACGCGCTTGGCCCAGGCCATGTCCATCGGGATCGCCACGCGCGCCTTGCCGGTGCGATGCAGGATCGCGCGCCCGGTGTCGTGCGGCGCCTGCAGCGTCGGGTCGACGCCGACCAGCACCGTCGTCGACCCGGGCGAAACCGGGCCGTCGTCGGGCGGCGGCCACGCTTGCCTGCGCGCGCGACCCGCCTCGATCACGCCCTGCCGTATGCGCTCGAGCTCAGCACTCATCTCGGCGGGGAGCATACATCAGTTCGCCGGCACCAGCGAGAAGCGCAGGCTGCGGCCGGTCGTCGCGCCCAGACGTTGGCGCACCGGGCGATAGCCGTCCTTCGACACGACCACGTCCACGCCGTCGCCCTGCCACTCGACGTACATCGGCGTCTCGCCCACGACGCGGCCGCTGACGGCGATCTTGGCGCCGACCGGATCGGAGTCGATCAGCACCTTGTGCATGACGACGCGCGCAGGCGTCGGCGCGGTCGCGCCCGGCGAAGGCTCGGGCGCCTTCGGGGAGCCCGCGAACTCGGGATCCTCGAGATCGGCCAGCGGGTCGAAGACCCTGGCGGGCCGCTCGCGCCGCTCGCGTGGGCGGGTCTCCGCCGGTGGCGGGCGCGGCGGCGGCGCGCGCTCGACGAGAGACTCGTCCGGGCGCGGCGGCGTGGGCGAGCGCTCGGTGGCGGCGCGCGCGGGCTCGGCCGCGGGCTCGGTCGCGGGCTCGGTCGGGCCGCCCATGCGTGCGTCGGGCTCGCCGCCCGAGCTCGCGTCGGGCGTGCCCGGCGGCGGAGAGACGTCGGGCGCCGCAGCGACGACGGCTGCGTCAGCGGGAGCGGGAGCGGGCGCGGGAGCGGGAGCGGGCGTCGCGGTCGGGGTCGGCGGCGCGACCTCGGGCACCGCAGCGATCGCGCCGGGCTCGCCCGGCGAACGCTGGACGCTGCCGACCGTGGCCTCGCGCGGCTCGACCGGGGCGCCCGGGCCGCGTAGCGCGTTGATCGCCAGCGCCACCGCCGCCGCGACGGCGACGCCGGCGACGAACCACAGGACCGGCGAGCGCTTGCGCGGCGCGAGCTCGGGATCGTCGGGGTAGCGGCCACTCGGGTGCAGGTCGGCGCGGCTCGCCATGGCGCGATCGGCCTCGGCCCGGGCGGCGCTGGCCCCGGCGATCGTCGCGCGCCCCGTCGTCGGCGAGTGCTCCGCGCGCGGGGCCGGCCCGATCTCCGGGGCGGTGCGCAGGCGATGTGGCTTGGGGCGAGGCTTTCCCTTGGGGTCCGTCGGCAGGCTGGTCGGTTGCACGCCGGCCCGCAGCGTCGGGCGCGTCGTCGAGCCCGGCACCCGCGCAGGCGCCGGCGAGTGCGCCGTGGCGGTGGCGGCCGCGTCGGTGATGGCCGGCACGCCGTTGGGTCCGTAGGGGTTGGTGCGCGGGCGCACGCGCTGCGACGAGGTCGCGTTGGCAGGCGGCGCGGCGAACTCGGCGGTCGGGTTGGGAAGCGGCTGGATCGGCTGCACGCGGCAGGTCTCGAGCAGGTCGAGCGCCTTCTGCGCGCCGTCGGGCCGATTCCACGGCTTCTTCTCGAGGCAGCGCATGACGAGGTCGACCAGGGGGCCCGTCAGAATACGCCCGTCGCGCTCGGGAGGTGGCGGCATCTTGACGCTGTGAGCCACGAGCAGGTCGCTCGGCGTGCCGTCGCCGAAGACCGGACGGCCGGTGAGAAGCTCGTAGAGGAGGCATCCCGCAGAATACAGGTCGGCGTGCCCCGAGACGCCGCGGCCGCGGGCCTGCT
>WYBB01000005.1 GCA_011526585.1 Deltaproteobacteria bacterium | reverse complement strand
GCCGCGGCTCTCCGCGTGTAGGGGCGGGCCTCGTGCCCGCCCGGGTCGCTCACTCGACGGTGTAGCTCAGCGATTCGTAGACGTGGCCGTTGGCGTCGACCATCTCGACGGTCCACTGCCCCGCGTCGCGCTTGCCGATGCGCTTCTCCGCCCAGGTCCGCCAGTTCTTGCCGGTGCCGACGCTGGTCGGGAAGCGCCACACCTCGGCCCCGTTCTTCTTCCAGACGAGCTCGACCCCGACCGCGGGCCCGGGATTCTTCAGCTCGAACCAGCCGATCAGCTTCGGGTCCTCGCCGACCTTCCAGGTGGTCTTGCGCGCCGACGGCATGCGGTCGACGACCGCGTCGGTCAGGGCGGCGTCGAGCACGACCAGGTCGGGCGCGAGGGCCTGAACGCCGTCGGTGGGTGTGGGGGCGGGCTCGGGAGCGGGCTCGGGCTCGGGAGCGGGCTCGGGAGTGGGAGCGGGCTCGGGAGCGGGAGCGGGAGCGGGAGTGGGAGCGGGAGCGGGAGTGGGAGCGGGCTCGGGAGTGGGAGCGGGAGCGGGAGCGGGAGTGGGAGCGGGAGCGGGAGTGATCGTCGGAGGGGCTTGGGGGCGGGCCTCGGGGGCGGGAGCCTTCTCGATCACCGCCGCGGTCCGCTCAGCCGGTGCCGGCTCCGCCTTCTCGCCGCAACCCGTCGTGCAAACCAGCGCCAGCGGCGCGAGCCAACCGAGCTTCATCGATCCTCTCCCTCGTGCAAGACGCGGCCGGTCGGCCCGGTCGCGTGACCTGCCTACAACGGCCGACACGACCGCGTCCATCCGTCCTCGTCGCGGTCTGATGATCGGGATTTTCGACGACCTGCATCGTTTCATGGAAGGGTTCGCCGCCATGGTAACGACCCCTCCCATTCGCTAGATTCATCCGGTCGTCACCGGCACGCTCGTTGGACCGTCCTGGGGGAACACATGGCCGTCTGGTGCCCTTCTCGTCGCGCGCTACCGCTCACCGCCTTCGCGCTGGCCGCCCTCGGCTGTGGCAGCGACGAAGCGCGCACGCCCGACGCCCGCGCCGACGCGGTCGCCCAGGCGGGCTTCGGCCGCGCCTGCACCTCGGACTCGCAGTGCGAGGCCGAGGCCTGCGTGCCGCACATCGGCAACACGGTCTGCTCGCAGCGCTGCGACCCCGAGACCCCGTGCCCCGACGGCTGGACCTGCTGGACGCCGCCCGCCTCGACCCCGGATGACGGCCGCTCGTTCTGTGTCTCACCCTTCTGGTCCTTGTGTCGCCCCTGCAGCGCCAACGCCGACTGCGCCTCGCTGGCCGACGACGAGCCCGGCACCTGCGTCGACTACGCCGGCAGCGGCACCTTCTGCGGCGTCGACTGCCAGGCCGACGCCGACTGCCCCGAGGGCTTCTCCTGCGACGAGGTCGCCACGCGCGACGGCCGCGTGCTCCGACAGTGCGTCGACTCCCGCGGCATGTGCGAGTGCAACGCCTACGTCTTCGCCCTCGGCGAGGCCACGCGCTGCGCCGTCGAGAACGAATACGGCCGCTGCCACGGCGAGCGCACCTGCGACTCCAAGCTCTGGAGCCGCTGCGACGCGCGTACCCCCGGCCCCGACGCGCCCAACCTGATCGACGACGACTGCGACGGCCTCACCGACGAGCTCAGCTGCCTCTGTGGCGACCGCGTCTGCGACGGCGCCTGCGGCGAGACGCTCGCCAACTGCCCTTGCGACTGCGCCGCCGAGGGCGACGGGATCTGTTCGCCATGCGGCGAGAGCCCGGCCTCGAGCCCGGTCGACTGCTGCCGCGCGCCGGGCGGCACCGTCGGCTGCGGCGACGGCTTCTGCATGGGCTTCGGCTGCGGCGAGAACCCGGCGACCTGCCCCGAGGACTGCGGCACCGCCTGCGGCAACACCTTCTGCGAACCGGGCGAGAACCCCTTCAACTGCGCCGAGGACTGCAAGCACGAGGTCTGCGGCAACAACGTCTGCGAGTCGACCGACGGCGGCCCCGACGCCTGCCCCCAGGACTGCAGCGCCTTCTGCGGCGACTGCGAGTGCGACCCGGCGCGCGACGAGTCGGTCTTCAACTGCGCCATCGACTGCGGCTACTGTGGCGACGGCTCGTGCTCGGCCTGCGCCGTGCTCGGCGAGAGTGCCACCACCTGCGCCGCCGACTGCTGCCGCCCGAGCGCCGAGGCCTGCAACGGCGTCGACGACGATTGCGACGGCGAGACCGACGAGGCCGACGCCTTCGGTTGCCGCATCTACTACCGCGACGACGACGGCGACGGGCTCGGCCGCTGGGACGACGCGCGCTGCCTGTGCGCGCCCTTCGAGGCGTGGTCGGCCTCGGGCCTCGGCGATTGCGCCGACGGCGACCTCGCCGTCGGCCTCGGCGGCGACGAGGTCTGCAACGGTGCCGACGACGACTGCGACGGGCAGGTCGACGAGGGCTTCGACCTCGGCCAGGCCTGCCCCGCCCCCGGCGGCCCGTGCCTTACCGGCGTCACCGCGTGCGCCGCGCCCGAGCGGGTCGCCTGCGTCGACGGCCCGCCGCTCGCCAAGGGCACGCTGTGCGCGGCGCTCACCTGTGCCGACGGCGTGATCCTGCCGCCGGCGAGCTGCGACGGCGCCGGCCAGTGCGTCACCCCGCCCGCCGCGCATTGCGACGGCTTCGCCTGCGACGACGCCGGGCGCTGCCTCACCAGTTGCGAGAGCGACGACGAGTGCCGCGCGGGCTATGCCTGCGGGGTCACCGGCGCGTGCGAGCTCGTCGCCGAGCCGTGCGAGAACGACCTCGCCTGCATCGACCACGACTGGCAGACGGTCGACTTCTGCCTGGTCGTGTGCGGCCACGGCGAGCGCCTCGGCGCCCTTGCCACCGACGACGAGGACGGCGACGGCGTCGCCAACGCCGACGACAACTGCGCCGAGCTCGCCAACGCCGACCAGGCCGACCGCGACGGCGACGGGCGCGGCGACGCCTGCGACCCGTGCGAGGGACAAGGCAGCGACGAGCGCTGCAACGGCCTCGACGACGACTGCGACGGCGAGACCGACGAGGGCTTCGGCGTCGGCGTGAGCTGCGTCGCCGACGGCGCGCCCTGCCGGATCGGCGTGCGCGTCTGCGACGGCGCCGGTGACACCCACTGCCCCGCGAGCGAGGACGCCCCGGCCGGCCTCGCCTGCGGCGATGCGACTTGCGAAGGCGACGACCTGCGCCTGACCGCGCGCTGCGATGGCGCCGGCACCTGCCGCCCGGGCGCGCTCCTGCCCTGCCAGGGTTTTCTGTGCGAGCTCGGCCCGAGCGGCCCCGTCTGCACCGAGGGCTGCGCGCTCGACGACGACTGCGCCGCCGGCTTCCACTGCGCCGCGACGCCCGATGGCGGCGCCTGCGCGCCGGATCTGAACGATGGTTCACCGTGCGGCGACGACGGCCAGTGCGCCAGCGGCATGTGCATCGACGGGTTCTGCTGCGCCACCGCGTGCGACGGCGGCTGCTTCACCTGCGGCTCCGCGGCGCGGCCCGGCCAGTGCGTGCCGGTGACGGCCGGCACCGATCCGCGTGAGGCCTGTGGTCCCTGCGCCACCTGCAACGCCGCTGGCGCGTGCGCGAACGTGCCGGCCGGCCCGAGCCCCAAGGACGCCTGCGTGCTCGAGCCCCCCTGCGGCGGGCTCGGCCTGTGTGACGCGCAGGGCCAGTGTCGCCTCGCCGCCGCCGGCACGCCGTGCGACGAGGGGCGCTGCTTCGACGGCGCGCTCACCGCCGGCACGACCTGCGACGGGCAGGGCGAGTGCCGCGACGCGACGACCAGCACCTGCCCGGGGGATCTCCTCTGCGCGAGCCCGAGCGCGTGCCTCACGCGCTGCACGACCGACCGCGACTGTCGCGTCGGCCACTTCTGCGACGCCTCGGGCGCCTGCGCCGACCTGCGCGCCCAGGGCCAGCCTTGCACCGCCGACCGCATGTGCGCGACCGGGATCTGCGCCGACGGCGTGTGCTGCGACTCGCGTTGCGCCGGGTCGTGCGAGTCGTGCGCCAGCGGCACCTGCACGCCGCACGCGGCCGGTACCGATCCCGAGAACGCCTGCGGGCGCTGCGGCGCGTGCAACAATGGCGTCTGCGCGCCGCACGCGGCCGGGACCGATCCGGACGACGACTGCAGCCCCGCGCCGCCGTGCCTGCGCGACGGCTTCTGCGACGGCGCCTTCGGCTGTGCCGCGGTCGCGGCGGCGACCCCGTGCGGTACGGCGAGCTGCGTCAACGCGACGCTGATCTCCGCGCGCGCCTGCGACGGCGCCGGCAGCTGCGCCGATCCGGCGATCAGCGCGTGCGTCGCCTACACCTGCGACGCCGGCGGCGCTGCCTGTCGCACCACCTGCGGCAGCGACAGCCACTGTCAGGGCGGCTTCTACTGCGCCAACGGGGGCCAGTGCCTGCAGCGCCTCGCCAAGGGCGCGGCTTGCACGCGCGACGGGCAGTGCGTCAGCGGCGCCTGCGTCGAAGGGGTCTGCTGCGAGAGCGCGTGCACCGACCCGTGCCGCGCGTGCGATGCCGCCGGGACCTGCGCCGCGCTCGACCACGTCGAGGATCCCGGGCAGTGCGAGGAGACCTCGTGGTGCAAGGCGGGCAACTGCGTCTCGAAGAGCAGCTCGTGCACCACCGACGAGCACTGCGCGCCCGACTACCACTGCGGCGATGGGCAGTGCCACCCCGATCACGGGCTCGGCGAGGCGTGCGACAACGACGACCTCGAGTGCCTGAGCGGTCACTGCGTGCGCGGGTTCTGCTGCGAGTCCGAGTGCCACGATCGGTGTGAGAGCTGCATGGTGTCGGGCTTCGAGGGCCAGTGTGTGCCGGCCCCGCCCGGTGAGGATCCGAGCGGGCTCTGCGAGCTCCTGGAACCAGGCACCGCCTGCGACCGCTTCGGCGGCTGCTCTAAGGTCGACGGCCAGAGCTGCACCGCGGGCTTCGAGTGCATCTCCGGGGTCTGTGACCAGGGCACCTGCTGCCACGAGGCCTGCGGCGTGTGCGAGGTCTGCGCCGAGGACGGCGCGAGCTGCGACGCGCTCGCCACCGGGCCCGACGCCGACTCGTGCAGCGGCGCGATGACCTGCAAGGACGGCGAGTGCCTCAAGGGGCTCGGCGTGCGCTGCACCAACGGCGTCGACTGCGCTTCGGGCAACTGCGCCGACGCGTCGGTCGGCGACCTCGTGAACTTCGGGATCTGCTGCGACGAGCCCTGCGATGGCGCGTGCGAGACCTGCGCCCCCAACGGCCAGTGCGTGCCGCTCATCATGTTCTTCGATCCGGAGGGGCTCTGCGATAACACCTCATGGTGCGGTCCCGACGGCAACTGCACGGTCATCGACGACTCGCTCTGCGAGGACGAGCTCGACTGTCCCCCGGATCACTTCTGCGACGGCGTCGATGGGACCTGCGAGCGTCGCCGGCCCCTCGGCCAGCCGTGCACGCGCAACGAGGAGTGCGATCTCGGCCGCATCTGCTCGCAGGACGAGGACGGCAACGGGATCTGCTGCACGACTCCGTGCAACGGCGACTGCGACTACTGCGATCCCGACGGGATCTGTCGCCCCTACGGCCCCAACGACCCCGGCCAGTGCGAAGACCCGTTCTTGTGCAACGGCAAGGGCGACTGCGCCGAGCCGCTGGGCTCCAACTGCTTGAGCTCCGGCGAGTGCGCCAGCGGCAACTGCTCCCCCGACTCGGTCTGCTGCAGCGGACCCTGCGATGGCCTCTGCGAACGCTGCGATGTGGACGGCCTCTGCAAGCCCGTGCTCGAGGGACCGGACGAGGCGTGCAACACCCCCTTCGAGTGCCAGGACCGCAACATCTGCCGCCTCGCGGACGGCCAGCCCTGTGCCTCGCCGCTCCACTGTGCCAGCAACATCTGCGAGGACGGCTACTGCTGCGCCACCCCGTGCCCGGACGGCTCGCATTGCACGAGCCAGGGCCTGTGTGCGCTGGATGTCGCCACGGGAGACCCCTGCACCGAGGACTCGCAATGCAGCTCTGGCTACTGCATCAACACGGTGTGCTGCGCCTTTGCGTGCACCAGTCAACCCGATCGCCGCTGCGGGGACTGCTCCTTCGGAGATCATACCCTCTGTAACGCCTTCACCGGCCAGGAGACCCCCGACTGTAGCGGCGACATGATCTGCAACGGCAGTGGCGTCTGCGTCGCGAAATGACGCCCCCCGCGCTCCCCCCTCGCACCCCACCGATGCTACACTCGCGGCCGTCATGACGACCTCGCCGCCGGAAACGTCCGCCTCGACCCGCACCGCTCCCGCTCGACCCGCGCTGCGTCACTTCACCGTCGACGAGGTCGAGCGCATGGTCGCCCACGGGGTCCTGACCGACGGCGAGCCCTTCGAGCTCTGGCACGGAGCGCTGATCCTCATGAGCCCACAGAGCCCGCTACACGCCGCCGCGGACGAGAAGCTCGCGAAGTGGCTGGCCCGTCGGCTGCCCGATGGCTTCACCTGGCGCACCGAAAAGCCGCTGCGCGTCGCCGATGACTCGCTGCCCGAGCCCGACCTGGTCATCATCACCGGCTCCGACGACAGCTACCTCGACCGACACCCGCGCGGCGACGAGGCCGCGCTCGTGGTCGAGATCGCGCGCACCAGCCTCGATCGCGACCGCGACAAGGCACCGACCTACGCCGCCGCGGAGGTAGGGACCTACTGGGTCGTCGATCTCGCGGCCCGCCGCACCGAGGTCTTCGACCAGCCCGAGCATGGCCGCTATCACCGCGTTCGGGTCATCGACTTCGACACGCCCCTCGACGTGCCGCACGTCGACGAACCGCTCACCTGGTCCTCGCTCCTTCCGGCATGAGCTTCAAAGACCACTTCTCCCGCCACGCCGAGCTCTACCGCCGCTACCGCCCGAGCTGGCCGCCCGAGGTCTTCGCCTGGCTCGCCTCCCTGCCGCCCGCGCGCGAGCGCGCCTGGGACGTCGGCACCGGCAACGGCCAGGCCGCGCACGGCCTCGCCGAACACTTCGCCGAGGTCGTCGCCACCGACGCCAGCGCCGCCCAGATCGCCGCCGCCGAGCCGCACCCTCGTGTCGCCTTTCGCGTCGCGCCCGCCGAGGACTCGGCGCTCCCGCCCGCCTCGGTCGACCTCGTCTGCGCGGCCCAGGCCTTCCACTGGTTCGACTTCGAGCGCTTCTTCGCCGAGTGCCGCCGCGTCGTGCGCCCCGGCGGGATCGTCGCCGCCATGACCTACCTGCACCCGTCGATCGATCCCGCGATCGACGAGGTCCTCTGGCGCTACATCGCTCACGTGCGCCCGGACTGGCCGCCCGAGCGCCGCTTCGTCGATGCCGGCTACGCCAACGCGCCCTTCCCGTTCGACCCGATCCCCATACCGTCCGGGCTCGCGCTCACGCTCGACCTCGACCTCGACGCCTTCATGGGCTACCTCGCCACCTGGTCGGCCGCGCAGCGCTACCGTGAGCGCACCGGCGCCGATCCGCGCGCCGCGTTCGCCGCCGAGCTCGCCACCGCCTGGGGCGACGCGACCGCCACCCGCACGGTGCGCTGGCCCATCGCCGGCCGCGTCGGTCTGCGCTGACCTGGCCCGTCCCGCGCGCTCAGCCCTTGGCCGGCTTCGCCGCGCCCTGGCCCATCTCCTCGGCCAGGTCGTCGAGGTAGTCGCCGACCAGGCGCGCCGCCCGGACCGGGTCCTTGTCGGCCAGCCACTCGAGCAGGCCCATCAGGCGGTCCTGAAAGCCCTTGTCGTCGGCCGCAGCAGCGCCATCACCGCGCTTGCGGCGGGCTTTTCCGGCTTTCTCCTTGCGGACGGCGCTCATGAGGACTCCTTGGGTAGGCACCCGAACAAGCTCTTCAACGGCCTAGTACGCGCGAGCGTTCAGCGCGGTTGCACGAATCGCCGACCTGTTTGAAACCGCCTTTCGATTCAACGCCTTATACCCAAGATCGCCGCCCGACCCGCCCCGTGCTACCCTCGACCCGGCCTCACGCGCCCTGTCCCACCGCGCCCAGGAGACCCAGCCATGGCCAAGCGGCTCAGCCCGAGCGACCTGCTCTTCCTCTACAGCGAGTCGCGCGAGACGATGAACCACGTGGCGTCGATGCTGCCGTTCACCCCGCCGCGTGACGCGCCGCCGGACTGGATGCGACGCCTCGTCGACGAGATCCGCGAGGACCGCAAGCTCTTCCCGCCCTGGAATCTCAAGCTCAAGACCCCGGATTTCCTCCGTAATCCCGTGCAGCACTGGGTCGAGGACGAGCGGCCCGACATCGACTACCACGTGCGGCGCTCCGCCCTGCCCGCCCCCGGCGACGAGCGCGAGCTCGGCGTGCTCGTCTCGCGCCTGCACTCCCACCCCGTCGACTTCCACTACCCGCCCTGGGAGACCCACTTCATCGAGGGCCTCGAGGGCGGCCGCTTCGCCATCTACACCAAGATCCACCACGCCCTCATCGACGGCTTCACCGGCATGCGCCTCCTCCAGAAGAGCCTCGCGCAGGACCCCGCCGAGCGCGACACCCCGCTCTTCTTCGCCCAGCACCACCCGAGCCCCGACCGCGCCGACCGCCTCAACAGCAGCGACCCCGCCGCCGATTCGGGCTTCTCCGGCCTGATGGGCAAGGTGCGCGAGCAGCTCGACGCCGCGCGCGACGTCGGCAACGTGCTGCGCGACGTCTGGCGCGCCGTGCGCGACAACGACGGCGACGTCGTCAACCCGCTCCAGGCGCCGCGCTCGATCCTCAACGGCCGCATCGGCAGGAACCGCCGCTTCGCCACCCAGCGCTACCCGCTCGACCAGGTCAAGGCGATCGCCAAGGCCGCCGGCGGCACCCTCAACGACGCCGTGCTCGCGCTCTCGGCCGGCGCGCTCCGCCGCTTCCTGCACGAGCTCAACGCCCTGCCCGACCGCCCGCTCGTCGCCATGATTCCGGTCAGCGTGCGCCCGCGCGACGATCCCGGCGGCGGCAACGCCGTCGGCTCGATCCTCGCCTCGCTCGCCACCGACGTCGAGGATCCCAAAGGCCGCTTCGACGCGATCATCACCTCGACCCGCCGCGCCAAGGAGCAGCTCCAGGGCCTCTCGCGCAACGCCATCCTGCAGCTCTCGGCCGTCATGCTCCTGCCCTCGGGGCTGCAGCACATCACCGGCACCAGCGGCATCGTGCGCCCGCAGTTCAACGTCGTGATCTCCAACGTGCCCGGCCCGGAAAAGCCCCTCTACTTCCGCGGCGCCGAGCTCGAGGCGGTCTACCCGCTCTCGATCCCGGTGCACGGCCAGGCCCTCAACATCACCTGCCAGAGCTACGCCGGAACGCTCGACTTCGGCTTCACCGGCTGCCGCGACACCCTGCCCCACATGCAGCGCCTCGCCGTCTACATGGGCGAGACCTTCCAGCAGCTCACCGAGGCCTACGGCGCTACCTGAGCCAGACGTTTGCCGGCAACCCCGCGCGCTCCCACAGGTCCGTGCCCACCAACCACACCGCGAGCAGCCCCGCCCCGAGCCAGGTGAGCTGGATGCAGTCCGCCGTCGTCAGCCCGCGCCGCTGCCGCGGCTTGTAGAACGCGACCTGCACCACCGGCGCCAGCACCATCAGGAGCTCGCGCACCCCGAGCGCGCCCATCAGCACGGCGCTCACCAGCGCCACCGCCGCCACGCCGAGCAGCGCGTCGATGATGCGCACCGAGACCGCCTCGCCGTGCACGACCGGGTAGGTCGGCACCTTCGCCAGCCGGTCGCCCTCGAGGTCGCGCAGGTCGTAGAGGATCTCGTAGGTGATCTCGAAGGGAACGAAGAAGAGCGCGAGCATCACGAAGCTCACCCAGCCGTAGCCCTCGGCGAAGCCTCCGCTCACGACCACGGGATAGACCAGGCACGTCGCCACGAAGAGCATGGCCGACATGAAATTCTTCAAAAAGTACAAGTCCTTGAGTCGCTTCAGTCCCCCCGGCGTCGGCACGATGCGATAGCTGTAGCCGATGCCGACCACCTGCACGAGCCCGCGCCACGCCGTCAGCTCGGGCGCGAGCACGTGACCGAGCACGACCGAGCCGCCGAGGAGCCCGACCCAGATCGCCAGCACCGTGCCGTGGCGCCCGACCAGCCGCTCGGTGCCGCGGATCCGGTTCATCCGGTCCTCCTCGACGTCGCTCACGCGGTTCAAGAGGTTGATGAGCAACCAGTCGAGGCCGCCGAGCAGCGCGACCGCGACGTGCAACTCGCCGGTCAGGACGCGCCCGAAGACCAGCGCAGCGCCGATGGCGATGGCGATGATGTGCAGGCGGAGGATCGACGCGAGGTCACCGAGGTCGCGCAACATGGCGCCGGACCCTGGTCGCAGGGCACGCCCCTGTCAACGCCCATCGGCCCCATCCCCCCACGCACGCCCCCACGCGCGCCCGCGCCGCGCACACCCCCGTACGCCCAGGGTACGATCGACAAGCTCCGGGTTTTCGCGCACCCTCGGCGCGATGAACGGTAGCCGCGGGCCCGAACAGACCACGCTCACGATCTCGATCGTGATCATCGCCGTCGTGCTCGTCGGCGCGGTGCTCTACGCCATGCGCCCGGTCGTGCTGCCGTTCATCCTCGCCATCTTCATCGCCTCGCTCGCCCGCCCGGTGCAGCTCCGGCTGCAGCGCTTCCTGCCCAACGCGCTCGCGCTCGTCGCCACCGTGCTCGCCGTCGGCGGCATCCTCATCGCCTTCCCGTTGGTCTTCGCCGCCAACCTCCAGGTCGTCATCCAGAAGCTGCCGGAGTACGGGCCGCGCCTGGCCGCCATCGTCGCCGACGTCGAGAACCTCGCGCGCGACGCCGGCATCGACGTCAAGGCCTTCGACTTCTCGTCCGACAAGACCGTCGAGGCCCTCCTCGGCATGGCGACCTCCTCGCTCCAGGACATCGCCAGCTTCTTCGGCACCGTGCTGCTCGTGATCTTCCTCCTGATCTTCGTCCTGTCCGAGGCCAACATCATCCGCGACAAGCTCGGCATCGCGCTCAAGCCGACCAACCACGCCGCCGTCATGTCCTCGGTCGCCTCGATGCAGGAGCGCATCCAGCAGTACGTCACGACCAAGACCCTCTTCGCCGCGCTCAACGCCGGCGTCGCCGGCGCCTTCCTCGCTTTGCTCGGTGTCGACTTCCTGCTCTTGTGGACGCTGCTCACCTTCATCCTCTACTTCATCCCGACCTTCGGCACGCTCATCGCCACCTTGCCGCCGGTCCTGCTCGCGCTCGTGCAGTTCGAGACGCCGACCATCGCCATCGTCTCGCTCGTCGGCCTCATCGTGATCTTCAACGTGCTCGGCAACGTGCTCGAGCCGCGCTTCATGGGCAAGACGCTGTCGCTGTCGCCGCTGGTCGTCTTCGTGTCCTTGATGTTCTGGGGCTGGTTCTTCGGCCTCATCGGCGTCGTGCTCTCGGTGCCGCTCACCGTCGGCATCGGCATCGTCTGCCAACACATCGAGCCGCTGCAGCCGATCGCCGTCATGCTCTCCGACAAGCCGCGCCGGCCCGTCGCCGAGGGGCCCACGCGCGGCGAGAAGACGCGTTAGCGAGCGAGGGGCGGGCGGTGCCGCAAATCGAACTTTCCCCGATGTGGAGCAGCGGCTAACGTGCGCGTGAGGAGGTCCTGGGTGCTGTCGAGAGCCGTGGTCGTGACGTGTGGGTGCCTGGTGTCGATCGTCGTCGCCGCGTGCGACCAGCCGCCCTACATCCCCCCCTTTGAAGAGCCGGAGACGACCCAGCCCGACACCGACGCGGGCGAGACGAGCAACGGCTGCAACATCCAGCCGACGCTCTCCGACCTGAACGCCAAGTACTTCTCGCTCTCGTGCGTCTTCGGTGGCTGCCACGAGTCCTCGAGCCAGGAGGGCGACCTCGACATGGAGACCGCCGACCTCCACGGCGAGCTCGTCAACGTACCGGCCGCCGATCCCAAGGCCGGCCCGCGCGGCAAGATCCGCGTCATCCCCGGCAACCCCGACGACTCCTTCTTCGTGCAGAAGCTCGAGGGCCGGCAGGCGCGCGACGAAGGCAACATCATGCCCGACGGCACCGACGAGCCCATCGATCCCGACTGTCGCATTCGCATGATCCGTCAGTGGATCACCGACGGCGCCCTCGATAACTGAGGCCCCGCGCCACCTGTCGCGAAAAAGATAAATGCGACACTTGAAATGCGACACCTGGTGTCGCATTGTCGCCGCATGACCCAGCGCGAACCAGAGGGCCCACGTTTCGCGATCGGTGAGCTCGCCGACGCCGCCGGCGTCTCGCGGCGCGCGGTGCGCTTCTACGTGCAACGCGGCCTGCTCGCCCCGCCGCTGGGCGTCGGCCGCGGCGCCCACTACGACGCGAGCCACCTCGCGCAGCTCCTCGAGATCAAGCGACGACAGGAGGCCGGCGTCTCGCTCGACGCGATCGCCGACACCTTCGCCGTCGACGGCCCGCCGCCACCGCCCGCGCTTCCCGCCCGAGAGGCCTGGCTGCGCCTGGCGCTCGCGCCCGGCGTCGAGCTGCACCTGCGCCCGGGCGCGCTGACCGACGCCCAGCTCACCGCCTTCGTGACCAACGTGACCGCGATCCTCGACCCGCCCGACCCGCCCGATCCGCCCGACCACCCACCAGGAGAAGCGCCATGAGCCCGTCCGTGAACCCCGCGCCCCAGCCCGCCGGCCTCTTCGTCCACGCGCCCGACACCTGGCCCCAACGCGCGCGCCCGGTGCCGCTCGTCGGTGTGCGCGCCGAGGCGACCATGCGCGGCGCCGCCGCCGAGGTCGTGCTCTCGCAGCGCTTCAAGAACGTCGAGTCCACCCCGATCGAGGCGGTCTACCTCTTCCCGCTGCCGACCGAGGCCGCGATCTGCGGGCTGTCCGCCGAGGTCGACGGCCGCCTCGTCGAGGGCCGCGTCGAAGAGCGCGAGCGCGCCTTCGAGATCTACGACGACGCGCTGGCCGACGGCCACGGCGCCTTCCTCCTCGACCAGGAGCGCCCCAACGTCTTCACCCTCTCGGTCGGCAACCTCCGGCCCGGCGCCGAGGCGACGATCCGCCTGCGCTGGGTGCAGCCCGTGCCGCGCGAAGGCGACGCGCTGCGCTTCACGCTGCCGACGACCGTCTCGCCGCGCTATCACCCGGCGCCGGGCGCCCCGGAGATCGGCCAGCCCGACCACGACAAGCTCGACCCCGAGCGTCGCCACCACGTGCCCTACGGCCTCGCCTTCGAGCTCTCGGTCGAAGGCTTCGCCGGCGGCATCAAGCGCGTCGAGTCTCCGAGCCACCCGATCCGCGCCACGCTCGCGCCGGCCGTCGCGGTCGAGCTCGCCCAGGAGGAGGTCGCCCTCGACCGCGACCTGGTCGTCATCGTCGAGCCCGCGGCGCTCGCGACGCCGAGCGCCCTCGTCGCACGCGACGCCGCCGGCGCGCGCTACGTGCAGATCGGCTTCCGCCCCGAGATCGAAGCGAGCGCCGAGGGTGCCGAGGTGATCTTCGTGCTCGACTGCTCGGGCTCGATGGCGGGCGACTCGATCACCTCGGCCCGGCGCGCGCTCGAGCTCTGCGTGCGCGCGCTCGATCTGCAGGACGCGTTCGACATCGTGCGCTTCGGCTCGACCCACGACGCGCTCTTCGGCCAGGCGCGCCGCTTCGACGAGGCGAGCCTCGCCGCCGCCGTCGCCTTCGTGCACGCGACCGACGCCACCATGGGCGGCACCGAGATCCTCGCGCCGCTCGACGCGATCGTGCGCCGCCCGCTCGCGCCCGGGCGCACGCGCCAGGTCATGCTGCTCACCGACGGGCAGGTCTCCAACGAGTCCGACGTGATCGCGCTCGCCGCGCGGCACGCGGCGACGACCCGCATCTTCTCGTTCGGGATCGGCGCCGGCGTCTCCGAGCACCTCGTGCGCGAGGTGGCGCGCGCCTCGCGCGGCGAGGTCGAGATGATCGCCCCCGGCGAGCGCATCGAGCCCAAGGTGCTGCGCCAGTTCGGGCGCGTGCGGAGCCCGGCGCTCACCGACGTGCAGGTCGACTGGGGCGGGCTCGAGGTCGAGCAGGCGCCGCGCGCGGTGCCGCCCGTCTTCAAGGGCGAGCTCCTGACCGTCTGGGCCAAGGTCCTCGGTGGAACCGCATCGGAGGTGACGCTCCGCGCCGGCGAGCGGCGCTGGTCGGTGCCGCTCGACCTCGAGCGTGCCGAGGCGGGCGGTCCCGTGCCGCTTCTGTGGGGCCGCGCCGCCATTCGCGATCTCGAGGCCGCCGACGGCCGCCACGGCTCGTCGCAAGAGCGCCCGGGCGCCCGGGAGCGGCGCAAGAACGAGCGCCTCGTCGCCATCGGCCAGGCGCTCGGGCTCGTGTCGAGCGCGACGAGCTACGTCGCGGTCGAGCTGCGCGCCGAAGGCGAGCGCACGCACGGCGCCGAGCTCAGACGCGTGCCGATCGCGCTGACCGCCGGCTGGGGCGGTGGCGCCGCGGCCGCCCCGCAGCCGGTCATGCGCAGATCCCGGGCCAGCTTCGCCGCCGCCCCGATGGCCCCGCCGGCCCCGGCCGGCGCGCCGATGCCCGCCGCCAGGCGTGCGGGCGGCCTGTTCGCCAAGATGGCGTCCGCGCTGAGCGGTGGTTCAGTCGGCCGCTCTGCCGCTCCCGAGGCCGCCGCCGGGCTCTTCGACGCGATGCCGCTGGAGCAGGCGATCGCGCCCGCGCCCCCCGCGAGCGCCGCCTCCGCGGACGCGCTCTACGATCTGTTGCTGACCCAGCGCGCCGACGGCAGCTTCCCCCCCTCGCCGGCGCTCACGGCCCTCATCGCCGACCCGGCGGCGCTCGCGCGGCTCGGTGCCACCCACGGTGAAGCGGTCGTCCTGACGGCGCTCGTGCTCGCGCTCCTCGAGCGTGACTTCGCCGATCGCCAGGCCGAGTGGCAGGCCGCGGCGGACAAGGCGCGCCGCTTCCTCGCGCCCTCGCCCGCCCTCGATCCGGGCGCGCTCCTCGGCGCGCTCGTCGCCGGACGTGCTTGAAAAGCGACACGATCCTCTATACATAGGGCGCCACGCGGAGCAGCGCGCCCGATCGGCGGCGCGAAGGGGCGGCGGGCCCGGTCGTCGGGCGGGATGGTCCTGCATGGGTGCTGCTCCTTTGGATCCCTCCGGAGATCCGCGCGAGGCGTTGGTGCGCCAGGTCGACGAGGCCCTCACCGCCCTGGCGCACGCGACCGGGCTCGCCTGTCCTCCCGGGTGCGGCGCCTGCTGCGCCAACGACAAGCCGCGCGTCAGCGTCAACGACGTGATGCCGCTGGCGGCGAGCCTCGTCGCCCGCGGGCTCGGCGAGTCGATGCTCGCCCGGGCCGCCGCCGACCCGGCCGGGATCTGCATCGCCTACGCCGGTGACGCGGTGCACGGCCGCTGCACCGAATACGCCCTGCGCCCCGCGCTCTGCCGTCTCTTCGGCTTTGCCGCCGTGCGCGACAAACATGGCCAGACCGCGCTCGCCGCCTGCCGCGTGCACAAGCGCACCGATCCCGACGCCGTCGCACGCGCCCAGCGCGCCGCCGCCGAGGGGCGGGTCCTCGTCTTCAGCGACGTGCAGCGCACCTTCGACGGGCTCGGCCGGCCCGAGCTCGCCGAGCCCCTGCCGATCAACGAGGCGCTCGCCAACGCCCTGGAGCGCGCGCTCCTGCAGGCCGACTACGCCGCGCTCGAGGCGCGCTCCGCGCTCGCGCCGGTCGCGCCCGCCGCCGCCAACGACGACGACGAGGATCCGCGCGAGCCCGAAGGCAGCGGCCCGCGACCGCGCCTGCCGCCGCTGGCGGCGTGACTCGCCCGTGACGTCCCCGGCGCGCTCGTGTTAGGTGAGCCCGCGCCATGGACGAACCCACCTCCACATCCGCCGCCACCGCCATCGACGTCGCGCACGTCGCGCGCCTGGCCCGCCTCGCGCTGAGCCCCGACGAGCTCGCGCGACTGCAGGCCGACCTCGGCCGAATCCTCGGCTACGTCGACGAGCTGCGCGCGCTCGACACCGCCGACGTGCCCGCGATGTCGCACCCGCTCCCGTTTTCGAGCCCCTACCGCCCCGACGAGGCCGGCGCCGCGCTGCCCCGCGAGACGGCGCTCGCCGGTGCGGCCGCGAACGACGGCGAGGCCTTCATCGTGCCCAAGGTGGTCTGATGGATCCGACCCGCCTCACGCTCGTCGAGCAGACGCGCCTCTTCAAGAGCGGCGAGCTCGGCGCCGTCGAGCTGGTCGAGGCGCACCTTGCGCGCATCGACCGCCTCGACGACGCGCTCGGCGCCTTCCTCGCCGTCGACGCCGACGCCGCGCTCGCGTGCGCGCGCGCCCTCGACGCTCGCCGCGCCGCCGGCGAGGCGCTCGGCCGGCTCGCCGGCGCGGTGATCGCCGTCAAGGATCAGATCGTCACCCGCGGGCTCGTCACCACCGCCGGCTCGAAGATCCTCGCCGGCTGGGTGCCGCCCTACGACGCCACCGCCGTCGCCCGCCTGCGCCAGGCCGACGCGATCGTCATCGGCAAGACCAACCAGGACGAGCTCGGCATGGGCAGCTCGACCGAGCTCTCCGCCTTCAAGCCCGCCAAGAACCCCTGGGATCTGGCGCGTGTGCCGGGCGGCAGCTCCGGCGGCTCGGCCGTCGCGGTCGCCGCCCACCTGGCGGCCGCCGCGCTCGGCACCGACACCGGCGGCTCGATCCGCCAGCCCGCGAGCTTCTGCGGTCTCGTCGGCGTCAAGCCGACCTACGGCCGCGTCTCGCGCCACGGCGCCATCGCCTACGCCTCGTCGCTCGATCAGATCGGCCCGCTCACGCGCTCGGTCGCCGACGCCGCCCTCGTCCTCGAGGCGATCGCCGGCCAGGACCCGCACGACCAGACGAGCCTGCCGATGCCCGCGCCCGGCCTCACCGCCATCGGCCCCCACGTCGATCTCGGCGGCCTGCGTGTCGGCGTGCCCGACGAGTACCTCGGCGACGGCGTCGCGCCCGACGTGCGCGAGCGCGTGCGCCATGCGCTGGCACGTCTGTCCGACGAGGGCGCCACCGTCGTGCCGATCTCGCTGCCGCACACGCGCTACGCCGTCGCGACCTACTACCTCGTCGCCACCGCCGAGGCCTCGTCCAACCTCGCGCGCTTCGACGGGATCCGCTACGGCCACCGCGCCGCCGCGCCCGCCGACCTCGCCGAGCTCTTCTCGAAGACCCGCGCCGAGGGCTTCGGCCCCGAGGTCAAGCGCCGCATCATGCTCGGCACCTTCGCCCTCTCCAGCGGCTACTACGACGCCTACTATCTGCAGGCCCAGAAGGTGCGCACGCTGATCCGCCGCGACTTCGACCAGGCCTTCGCCGCCGTCGACCTCATCGCCGGCCCGACCTCGCCGGTGACCGCCTGGCCCCACGGTGAGCGCACCAGCGACCCACTATCCATGTATCTTGCTGATATCTTTACGGTTCCGGCCTCGCTCGCCGGGCTGCCCGCGCTCTCCCTGCCGGTCGGCCGCGACGCGCACGGCCTGCCGGTCGGCCTGCAGCTCGTCGCGCCGCCGCTTCAAGAGGTGCGGCTGCTCCAGATCGCGCACGGCCTCGAGACCCTGCTCGGCCGTGAGAGTTGCCCCTTCGGCGCGGAGGTCGCCGCATGACCTGGCAACCCGTCATCGGCCTCGAGGTGCACGCCCAGCTCAAGACGCGCTCGAAGCTCTTCTCGCCGTGCCCGGTCGCCGGCGGCTCGACCGCCGATCTCGCGCCCAACACCTTCGTCGACGAGGTGATCCTCGCCCTGCCCGGGACCCTGCCGGTGCCCAACGCCGAGGCGATCCGCCTCGCGGTCCGGCTCGGGCTCGCGCTCGGCTCGACGATCGATCGTCGCTCGCAGTTCTCGCGCAAGCACTACTTCTACCCCGATCTCCCCAAGGGCTATCAGATCAGCCAGTACGAGGATCCGATCTGCCGGGGCGGCACCGTGCCGGTCTTCCTCGACGGCGCGCTGCGGACCTTCGCGCTGCGCCGGATCCACCTCGAGGAGGACGCCGGCAAGACGATCCACGACCCGCGTCGCAACGAGTCGCGCGTCGATCTCAACCGCGCCGGCGTCGCCCTCCTCGAGATCGTCTCCGAGCCGGTGCTCGCCTCGTCCGAGGAGGCCATCGCCTACCTCAAGGCGCTGCATCGCCTCGTCGTCTGGCTCGGGGTCTGTGACGGCGACATGGAGGCGGGCAACTTCCGCTGCGACGCCAACGTCTCGGTGCGCCGCCCCGGCGAGCCGCTCGGCACCCGCACCGAGATCAAGAACGTCAACTCCTTCCGCTTCGTCGGCCTCGCGATCGACGCCGAGATCAAGCGCCAGATCGAGCTCCTCGAGCGCGGCGGCAGCGTCGTCCAGGAGACGCGCGGCTGGGACGAGGGCTCCGGCCAGACGCGCGCCCTCCGCGGCAAGGAGGACGCGCACGACTACCGCTACTTCCCCGATCCGGATCTGCTGGTCATCGACGTCGCCGAGTCGCTGATCCACGCCGAGGAGCGCGCCCTGCCCGAGCTCCCGCACCTCCGCCAGCGGCGCTTCGTCGACGCCCTCGGCCTCTCGCCGTACGACGCCGAGGTGCTCACCCAGGACAAGGTGCGCGCCGACTACTTCGAGGCGGTCGCGGCCCGGGTCGAGCCCAAGCTCGCCGCCAACTGGCTCATCAACGATCTGCTCGGGGCCCTCTCCAAGAGCGGCCTCGACCTCGTCCAGAGCCCCGTCCTCCCCGAGACCCTCGCCGCGCTCATCGCCCATCTCACCGCCGGCACGCTCTCGTCGCGCATGGCCAAGGATGCGCTCCAGGCCCTCCTCCAGGGGGCCGACCTCGAGCGCTGGGTCGCGGAGCACGGCGGGCAGGTCTCCGACAGCGCCGCGCTCGTCCAGGTGATCGAGCCGATCCTCGACAAGAACGCCGCCCAGGTCGCCGACTTCCTCGGCGGCAAGGACAAGCTCTTCGGCTTCTTCGTCGGCCAGGCGATGAAGGCGCTCGGCGGCAAGGCCAACCCCGAGGAGCTCCAGCGCATCCTGCGTGAGCGCCTCGCCGCGAGGCGATCCCCATGAGCCAGATGCACCCCGCCGCCGCCGAGGGCGTGAGCCCGATCCGTCGCGAGCACGACGCCGTCTTCATCCTCGATCAGCGCCGCCTGCCCTTCGAGGAGGTCTGGCTCACCTGCCGCACGGCCGAGGACGTGCGCCGCGCCATCGCCGAGATGGCGATCCGCGGCGCGCCGGCGATCGGGGTCGCCGCCGCCTTCGGCCTCGCGCTCGGCGCGCGCCAGCTGCCGCCGGTCTCGTTCGCCGCCATGTTCCAGGCGCTGGCGCACGACATGGCCCAGGCCCGCCCCACCGCCGTCAACCTCGCCTGGGCGACCGACCGCATGCGCCGGATCGCCGCCAACGCGCTCGCCAACCCGCACCTCGATCACGCGGCGCGCCTGTCCGCGCTCGACGCCGAGGCCCAGGCGATCCGCGACGAGGACCTGGCGATGAACCACGCCATCGGCCGCCACGGAGCGGCGCTCGTGCCGCGCTTCGCCGCGCGCAAGACCCGCATCTTGACACATTGTAACACGGGCAGCCTGGCCACCGCGGGCTGGGGCACGGCGCTGGGGGTGATCCGCAGCGCCAACGCCGAGGCGCCGGTCGCGGTCTTCGCCGACGAGACGCGCCCCTACCTGCAGGGCGCACGGCTTACCGCCTGGGAGCTCGTGCGCGACGGCATCGACGTCACCCTCATCGCCGACGGCGCCGCCGGCCACCTGATCGCGCGCGGCGAGATCGATCTCGTCGTCGTCGGCGCCGACCGCATCGCGGCCAACGGTGATACCGCCAACAAGATCGGGACCTTCACCCTGGCGGTCCTGTGCGCGCACCACGCGGTGCCGTTCTACGTCGCCGCGCCGACCTCGACGGTCGACCTCGCCACCCCCGACGGCGCCGCGATCCCGATCGAGGAGCGCCCGGCCCGCGAGGTGCTCGAGGTCTTCGGCCAGCCGATCGCGCCCGCCGGCGTCAAGGTGCGAAACCCGAGCTTCGATGTCACCCCCGGCGGCCTCATCGCCGGCATCGTCACCGAGCGTGGCGTGGCGCGCGCGCCCTATCGCGAGAGCCTGCGCGCGATGCTCGTTGACACCGCCCCCGGGCTCGTCTAAGTACCCGCTCCCTTACGCGGGCCGCCCGACGGGGCCGCCCAGTGATCGATGACGAGAGGTCCCACGATGTATGCCGTGATCAAGACCGGCGGAAAGCAGTACCGGGTCGAGCAGGGTGACACCCTCGCGATCGAGCGCCTCGACGGCGACACCGGCGCGACGGTGAGCTTCACCGAGGTCCTCCTCGTCGGCGCCGACGACGCGACGCACGTCGGCCGCCCGCTCGTGCAGGGCGCGAGCGTCACCGGCACCATCGTCGAGCAGGGGCGCGCCAAGAAGATCGTGGTCTTCAAGTTCCGCCGCCGCAAGAACTACAAGCGCAAGAAGGGCCATCGCCAGTACTTCACGCGCGTTCGCATCGACTCGATCGCGGCCTGAAGCGCCCCGATCCACGGACTCCCTCGGGGGTAGGTCATGGCTCACAAGAAAGGACAGGGCAGCTCCCGCAACGGTCGCGACTCGCATGGACAGCGCCGCGGGGTGAAGATCTACGGCGGCCAGGTGGTCAAGGCCGGCAACATCATCGTGCGCCAGGTCGGCACGGTGATCCATCCGGGCCAGAACGTCGGCTGCGGTCGTGACTTCACGCTCTTCGCGCTGACCGACGGCGTGCTCAAGTACGACTTCGATCGTCGCGGTCGCAAGCGCGCCTCGGTCGTCGACGCCGCCACCAACTGATCAGCGGCGGCCGCCGATCGTAGGGGCGGCCCTCGTGGGTGCGCACCTCGTGGCCGCCGATCGTAGGCGCGGCCCTGGTGGCCGCCCGACTCATCCCCTTTCGAATCGAGCGAGATCGTGCAGTTTGTCGACGAGGCGGTCATCGAGGTGACCGGCGGGCACGGCGGCAAGGGCTGCATCTCGTTTCGGCGTGAGGCCCACGTGCCGCTCGGCGGTCCCGACGGCGGCGACGGCGGCAAGGGCGGCGACGTGATCGCCCATGCCTCGACCGGCCAGGCGACGCTGCTCGATCACCGCTACAAGCGCTTCTACCGCGCCGATCGCGGCGAGCCCGGGCAGGGCGCGCGCAAGCACGGCAAGGACGCACCCGACATCCGGATCCCCGTCCCGGTCGGCACCCAGGTGATCGACGAGGCGACGGGCGAGGTGCTCTTCGACCTCGACGCGCCGGACAAGGAAGCCGTGCTCGCCAAGGGCGGCCGCGGGGGTCGCGGCAACACCCACTACACGACGCCGACCCGCCAGGCGCCGCGGATCGCGCAGCCGGGCGAAGAGGGCGAGCACCGCGTCTTACGCTTGAACCTCAAGCTCGTCGCCGACGTCGGCGTGATCGGCCTGCCCAACGCGGGCAAGAGCACGCTCCTGCGCGCGCTCACCAACAGCCAGGCGCGCGTCGGCGACTACCCCTTCACCACGCTCGTGCCCAACCTCGGCGTCTATCGTCATCACGAGCGCGACATCGTGCTCGCCGACATCCCCGGCCTCATCGAGGGCGCGCACGACGGCCATGGGCTCGGCGACCGCTTCCTCAAGCACGTCGAGCGCACGCGCGTGCTGATCCACCTGATCTCGCTCTCACCCGACGCGAAGGATCCGCTCGAGGCCTATCGCGTGGTGCGCGCCGAGCTCGCCGCATGGTCGCCCGAGCTCGCGCGCTACCCCGAGGTCGTCGTGCTCAACAAGATCGACCTCGTCGCCGACCGCGCCGAGCTCGACCTCTGGCGCGAAGAGCTCGCGCGCCTCGGCGTGAGCGACCCCGCGTTCATCTCCGGCCTCACCCGCGAAGGCGTGCGCGAGGTCATGGAGCGCGTCGTCGCCCACCTCGACCGGGACGAGCCGCCGCCCGAAGAGGCCCGGCGCGATCCCTGGTCGCCGCTCTGAGGGCCCTGAGCCCGGCCGGTCGAAGCCTCGCTGTGGAGGCCCGCTCGCCGCGCGCGCAGTCGTTGGCTCGGCAGCGCGGTGCACAACTTTCTTCCGTGCGCGTGTTGCGGTAGAACACCGGGGCTCTCCCGCGCGTCGCGGGGGCGGACTACGGACAAAGGTGTCCCGATGCAATGGCGCTCACTCCCGGTCACGGTCGGCCTCCTCGGCGCGCTCGCGCTCGGGTCGCCCGCGTACACCGCCGATCCCTTCGAGGTCCCGCCCGGCCCGCCCGCGCCCGACGGCCCGCTCGGACCCTCGCTCACCGATCAACCGGTCGCGCCGCCGACGCCGGCCGGCCAGGTGCACGACTACAAGCTGCGCGAGCTCGAAGAGAAGGTCGTCAACCTCAAGGAGAAGGTCTTCCGTTCGAAGACGCGCCTCCTGCTCCTCAAGGAGCGCCTGCTCAACGACGTCATCGCCGAGGCCAAGGTCGTCGTCTTCCACGAAAACGACATGGGCGCGAGCTTCAAGCCGGTGTCGGTGCTCTATCACCTCGACGGCGAAAAGGTCTATTTCCAGGACGACAGCTCGAAGATCCTCGAGGACAAGCAGAGCATCGAGATCTTCAACCAGAACATGGTCCCGGGCAACCACGTGCTCGCCGTCGAGATGGTCTACCGCGGCGACTCCTCGGTCTTCGCCTACCTCAAGGACTACGAGTTCAAGCTGCGCTCGAGCTACACGTTCTACGCGACCAAGGGCAAGATCACCACGGTGCGCGCCATCGGCTACCAGAAGGGTGACATCACCTGGGACCTGCGCGAGCGGCCCTCGATCACCTTCGACGTCAAGCAGGTGAGCTACACCGCCGACCAGAACGGGCCGGTCGACGAGCCGGCGCCGCCCGCGCCGACCAACGACACGCCGGCGCCGCCGCCGCCCGCGGTCCTGCCCGAGCCCGAGCCGCTGCCCCAGCCGGCGCCCATGCCCGAGCCCGAGCCGGGAGACGACGGCCTGCAATGAGGTCCCGTTCGGCCATCGCCGCGCTGCTCGTGAGCGCGCTCGCGCATCCGGCGCTCGCCGCCGACGATCCGCTGCGCAAGCTGCAGACCCAGATCGGCAACGTCGAGACCCAGGTCGACCAGCTCGTGCGCCGCTACGCCAACCCGACGGCGATGGTGCGCAAGTTCCCCAACCAGAAGCGCCTCATCGACGCGCGCGTCTTCTACGAGCTCGGGCAATTCGAGAACGCGGCGATGCTGCTCTTCGACCTCGTCGAGCGCCCCGACTTCAAGAACCACCTCGAGTTCGAGGCGACCCAGCTCCTGCTCGGCGACTGCCTCCTGCAGATGGACAACCCCCAGGCGGCGCGCGACCTCTTCCTGCAGGTCGCCCACGGCCGCGACCCGCAGCTCGCCGAGGAGGCGCGCCTCTTCCTGCTCGAGCTCGTGCTGAAGAACCCCGCCTCCGAGGACGAGCAGCTGCGCCGCGCCGTCGCCGAGCTCGATCACGGCGGCGTCACCGTCTCCGAGCGCACGCGCTACGGCCTCGGCAAGGCCGAGCTGCGTCTGGACAACCCCGACAAGGCGATCGACTGGCTCCTGACGATCCCGCAGCAGAGCCCGCTCTTCAACCGCTCGCGCTTCTACCTCGGCGCGGCCTACGTCATGAAGGGGCAGGTCGATCTCGCGCTCGAGGTGTTCCGCGCGCTGACGACGGTGCCGGTCGTCGACCCGGTGAGCAACGTGCCCGACCCGGTGCGGGTCGAGCTGCGCGACCAGTCCTGGCTCGCGGTCGGGCGCCTGCTCGTGCAGCGCGGTGCCTTCGACCTCGCGCTGGCCGCCTATCAGCAGATCGACCGCAACAGCGCCCACTACGAAGAGGCGGTCTACGAGATGTCGTGGGCCTACATCAACCAGGACAAGTACGACAAGGCGCTGCAGACGGTCGAGGTGCTGCTGCTCACCGTCGACAACGACCAGCACGAGATCGACGCGCACGTCCTGCGTGGCCAGCTCAACGTGATGCTGCAGCACTACGACGACGCGCTCATGAGCTATCGCACCATCGTCGATCGCTTCGCGCCGGTGCGCAACGAGCTCGCCGAATTCTCGAAGAAACCCGAGGCGGTACAGCGATACTTCCGCTGGCTGCTCGAGCGCCGGTCCAAGACGGGCGGCCTCGGTGTCCTGGGCAGCCCGCTCTCGGAGAAGTCGGTGAGCTGGCTCGAGTCGAACTCGGATCTGTCCCGCGTCGTCTCGGTCTTCGACCGCATCGCCGCCGAGCGCAAGGACATCGATGAGGCGCGCGAGGCCGGCGACGAGCTCGGGCGCATGCTCGAGGCAAAGAACCGCGTCGAGATGTTCCCCGAGCTGCGTCAGGGCTGGACCCAGGCGCTGATCCTCGAGAACCAGCTCATGGTGGTGGCGACGCGCGTGCTCGATCGCCAGCACGAGCTCGTGCGCGATCGCCTCGACCCGAAGTCCAAGGGTGAGCTCGCCGAGCTCGTCGCCTGGCGGCGCCGGCTCGAGAGCGAGACCGCGCGCCTGCCGACCTCGTTCGAGGCCTACGAGGCGCGGCAGGATCAGGTGATGCGACGCTACCGCGAGCTCGAGCGCAAGCACTTCTTCGTGCAGGAGGGCATCGACGAGGTGCAGCGCCAGCTCCTCGGGGTCGAGCGCTTCCTGAACAACAAGCAGTACGCCGAGGAGGGCAAGAAGCTCTCGCCCGCCCAGGAGGCGAGCCTGCGCGCCGACATCGAGGCCGAGAAGGCCGAGCTCACGGCGATGTACGACGAGCTCCAGGCGCTCAAGCGCGAGATCCTCTTCGAGACGATGGCGGTCGGCACCGGCGACGAGGCGACGCGCGGCGAGGACAGCCTCAAGGCCTCGCTCATCGACGCGCTCGCGCGCGAAGGCGCCTTCTACGACCAGGCCGGCGCGCGCGTCGGCGGCTCCTTCGAGCGCGGCTTCCGCCGCCACGCCGAGCTGCGCCAGCGCGTGGTCGGCGCCATCGGGCGGCTCGACCAGGTGATCGCGGCGATCGACAAGGAGGTCGGCCAGGAGACCGGCGCGCTCGTGCAGCTCGTCAGGAATGAGGTCGAGAACCTCGACGGCTACTCGCACGAGGTCGGCCAGCTCGACGACGAGGGCCGGCAGCTCGCGCTGCGCATGGGCGAGGAGTTCTTCGCGCTGGCGCTGGCGCGCATGGACCAGGTCGTGCTCGAGGCCGACGTCGGCGTGCTCGACGTGATGTGGGCGCGCAAGACCGAGAAGACCCTCGAGCTGCAGCGCCTCAACGAGGAGCGCGGCCGGCGCCTCAAGCAGCTGCAGGCCGACCTCGAGTCGATCAAGTCCGGCGCCGCCGACGAGGCGGCCGAGCGCAACGAGCCCCCGCCGGAGTCGCCCGAGCCCGAGGTCCAGCCCGAGGTCGAGCCCGAGCCGCCGAGCGAGGAGTCGCCATGACCCTCATCCGCTCGCTTCGGCTCGCGCTCGCGGCTGGCGCGCTCGTCGCCCTGGCGTCGCCGATCCTCGCCGCCGATCCCACCCCCCCTTCCCCTCCCGCACCCGCACCCGCACCCGCACCTGCCCCTCCCGCTCCCGCACCCGCTCCCGCGCCCGCTCCCGCGCCCGCGCCGCCGCCCGCCAACACGCCCGCGCCGCCGCCCGCCAACACGCCCGCGCCGCCGCCGGTCGTCGCGCCGCCCCCGACCGTCTCGCCCGAGGAGGCGCGCGCCGCGGCCGCGCGTCAGCGCGTGATGTCGATCCCCGAGATCGGGCGCTGCAAGCGCGAGCCGCTGGGCGGCACCAGCGCGCTCGACATCCTCAACAAGGACAAGGTGCCGGTCGACGAGACCGCGCTCGGCGACGAGCGCGCGGAGTTCGAGAAGGTCGCCGAGCGCTTCACGACCGTCGCCGAGGAGTATCGCCGCGAGATCGACGCGCTCCTCGAGCTCACCTTCGAGGACCGCATCGACGGCGTCATCAAGCGCTACGACCGGCAGACGCTCGAGATCGAGATGACGGAGCGCGAGCGCCGCAACGACGCCATCGCGCAGTTCGAGCGCTTCATCACCAAGTACCCGAAGGAGCCGCGCTTCACTCCCGACGCGATGTTCCGCCTGGCCGAGCTCTACTACGAGCGCTCGGCCGTCGACTACGACGACGCGCTCAGCCGCTACAACGAGCAGAAGGCGCTCTACGACCGCGGCAAGATCCCCGAGGAGCCGCTCTCGCCGGTGCGCAGCTACGAGGACGTGCTCACGACCTATCGCCGGCTGCTCGCCGACTTCGGCGATCAGTACCGCTACGCCGACGCGGTCTACTACCTCATGGGCTACGTGCTGCAGGAGGCCGGCGACGACGAGGGCTCGCGCCGCACCTGGCTCACCATGGTCGAGCGCCACCCGACCAGCGAGTACGCCCCCGAGGTCTTCCTGCGCATCGGCGAGAGCCACTTCGACTACGGCGAGTTCGAGCGCGCCGCCGAGGCCTACCAGAAGGCGCTCGTCTATCCGGACAGCCGCTTCTACGACAAGGCGCTCTACAAGCTCGCCTGGACCTACTTCCAGATCTACGACTACGACAAGGCGATCAAGACCTTCAAGGACCTCATCGCCTGGTACGCCGAGCACGACGACGGCGGCACCACCGCCTCGGCGCTCCGTGACGAGGCGATCGACTACCTCGCCAAGAGCCTCGCCGAGGACGACTGGGACAACGACGGCCTCGACGATCCCAAGCGCGGCATCGCGCGCGCGCTCGGCTATCTGCAGGGCGGCACCCCGTGGGAGCGCGACATCATCGCGCGCTACGCCGAGTCGCTCTACGATCTGCACGACGCGCGCAAGTACGCCGAGTCGATCGAGGTCTATCGGCGCCTCATCGACATGGATCCGACCGCGCTGGCGGCGGTGCAGTACCAGACGAAGATCATCCAGATCTACGACGTGCTGCGCGACGTCGACAACGCCACGCGCGAGCGCCAGGTCCTCGCCGACATGTTCTCGTTGGACAGCCCCTGGGCGCAGGCCAACCGCGAGGAGGCCAACCGCGTCGCCAGCGCCAGCGACACCGTCGAGGCCGAGATGCGGCGGCGCGCGCTCACGCTCCACCAGCGCGCGCAGGAGCTCAAGGCGCAGGGCGTCGAGGAGGAAAAGCCGGCACTGCTCGCCGAGGCGCTCGAACACTACCGCAACGCCGCCAGGGCCTACCTCGAGTACCTCACGCGCTTCCCGAGCGAGCCGACCAGCTACGAGATGCGCTTCTACCTCGCCGAATCATTCTATTATTCCGAGCAGTTCCGCGAGGCGGCCGGCGCCTACCTCGAGGTCGCCGCCGACCCCTACCAGGGCAAGTTCCGCGAGGCGGCCGCGTGGTCGTCGGTAAAATCCTACGAGCGCATCCTGCAGATGGCGGTCGGCTCCGGCGTGATCCCCGAGAAGTCGGATCCCCAGGTCGCCTGGCAGCCCGAGCCCTTCGAGGACGACACCGACCAGCTCCGGACGATCGAGTCCGAGCCCTACCCGCAGGAGGTCTCCGACTGGATGGCGGCGGTCGACTTCTACGTGCTGCGCGACATCCAGCGCGAGGGCAGCCGCAAGCCCCAGGTCGCCTTCGCCTATCAGGCCGGCACCATCGCCTACCGCTACCGCAACCTCACCGACGCGCGCCGCCGCTTCACCCAGCTCGTCGCCTGCTTCCCCGACGACGACCTCGCCGCCGACGCGATGGCCAACATCCTCAACAGCTATCGCGACGAGAACGACCTCAAGAACCTCGAGCGCTGGGCGACGATCGCCGACAGCCTGCAGCTCGGCAACCCGGAGATCACCGCCGAGATCCAAAAGAAGATCAAGGTCTTCAAGCTCGGCGCCCAGTTCGCCAACGCCGAGCAGCTTCTCGCCGAGCAGAAGCACCTCGCGGCCGCGCGCGAGTTCGAGCGCCTGGCCGAGCAGAACCCCGACGCCGCCTTCCTCGACAAGGCCTATTACAACGCGGCGATGGCCTACAAGCAGGTCAAGTACTACGACTCGGCGGCGCGCATCTTCGAGAAGCTCGTCAACGACCCGCGCTTCGCCAAGAGCGAGTTCAAGACCGAGTCGATCTTCGAGCTCGCCGAGAACTACAAGCTCTTCTTCAACTTCGACAAGGCGACCACGACCTACCTGCAGTACCTGGCGCGCACCGACGGCACCAACGACGCGAACCGCCCCTACGCCCTCTTCACGGCGGCGCGCCTGCAGGAGTACGCGGGCAACCTCAAGATCGCGGCGCAGACCTACGAGCGCTACGCCGAGGTCTTCAAGGAGCGCGACGACTCGGCCACGGCGCTCTTCCGCGCCGCCGAGCTCTACGACAAGCTCAACGAGCGTGAGCCGCAGCGTCGCGTGCTGCGCGCCTTCATCACGCGCTTCTCCAACACGCAGGGCATGGGCGCGCGCGTGCTCGATGCGATGCTGCAGCTCGGCGACCTGGCGACGCTGCAGGGCAACCACCGCGACGCGGTCAAGCACTACCAGGACGTCGTGCGCGAGTACCAGGTGCGCGGCTTCATGCCCGGCACCGCCGCCTCGGTCGCCGCGGCCAAGTCGCGCTTCATGATCGTCGAGCGCGACTATGAGGCCTACGCGAAGATCAAGCTGACCGGCACGAGCCAGCGCAAGATGGGCGCCGATCTCGCGCGCAAGAAGAAGATCCTCGACGAGCTCGAGGTCGCCTACGGCGAGGTGCTGCAATACAAGGCGCTCGACTGGACCATCGCCGCCTTCTATCGGCTCGGCGACATCTACCGCGAGTTCGCCAACACGCTCTACAAGGCGCCCGAACCGCGCGGCCTCAGCGAGGAGGAGCTCGAGGTCTACACCAACATCATCGAGGACGAAGGCGTGAAGTACGAGAACGTCGCCATCGAGCGTTTCGCGCGCACGGTCAACGAGTCGCGCCGCCTCAAGGTCACGACCGAGTGGGCGGAGAAGGCGCTCGAGGCGATCAACAGCTACAAGCCCGACGAATATCCGCTCTTCAAGGATCCCAAGCGCGCGGTGATCTTCCAGCCGCGCTACCGCATCGACGCGCGCGTCGACCCGAGCCCGCTGCGCCCGACGGAGGACCTGAAGTGAGCGCGCGCTGGACCATGCGCGCGACGCTCGCCGTCATGCTGATCGCCGGCTCCGCGTCGGCGGTCTTCGCGGCGCGCGCCGACGAGCTGGTGATCGAGGCGGCCGAGCGCATGCGCCGCGGTGACATCGGCGGCGCCGAAGGCAAGCTCAAGTCCGCGCTCGACGCCGATCGCGCGCACGCCGACGCCAACGTCGAGATGGGGCGCATCCGGCTCCTGCGCAACGACCTCGTCGGCGCGCTGCAATACGTCAACGCGGCGCTCGCCAAGGACCGCACGCACGCCGGCGCGCTGATCCTGTACGTGCGCATCAACGCCTATCAGGGGGCCGCCGAGGGCGGGCTCAAGCGCGTCGAGGAGATCGCCAACCAGCACCCGCAGGACGCCGGCGTGCAGCTCGCCTACGCCGAGGCGCTGCTGGCGGCGCGGCGCTACGACACGGCGCTCCTGGCCGTGACGCGCGTCTTGAAGCTGCAGGAGACCTCGGTGCCGGCGATGAAGCTCCTGGCGCGGATCTACCTCGGCCTCGATCGGCCGGTCACGGCGGAGTCGATCCTCGTGCGCGCGCTCGACATCGAGCGCGATCCCGAGGCGCTCAGCCTGCTCGCCGGGATCCGCTACGCCGACAAGAACTTCATCGAGGCGCGCGTGATGCTCGAGGAGGCGGTCTCGAAGGATCAGGGCTACGTCGAGGCGCTGACCTCGCTCGGCGCGATCTACACGGTCGTGCGCAGCTGGGAGGCGGCGGCCGAGATGTCGCAGCGCGCGATCGCCATCGTGCCGAACCTCGCCGAGGCGTGGCTCAACCTCGGCAGCGCCCAGCGCGGCGCAGGTCGCTTCGTCGAGGCCGAGACGAGCTGGAAGCGCGTGCTCACGCTGGCGCCGAAGATGCACGAGGCCTGGTACAACCTCGGCATCCTCTATCTCGAGAACCCGATCGGCTCGCGCGATCGGATCCAACAGTTGACCGACGCCATCAACGCGCTCAACGCTTACAAGCGTGGCATCGGCACGACCGACGTCAACGCCGACAAGTTCCTGGAAGAGGCGCGCCTCCTGATGAAGCAGGAGCAGGAGCGCCGCACCGAACAGCTCAAGGGGCCACCGCAATGACACGAGCCACCACCATGCGATCGCTGCTCGTCGCGCTCGGTGCCCTCGTGCTGCTGGCGTCCGCCGCGCACGCCCAGGAGGAGCCGGTGCGCCGGCAGCGCGCGCCGCGCGTGATCGAGCTCGAGGCGATGGTCATCGAAGGCAAGGTCGCCAAGCCGCAGGTCTTCTACGTGCTCGGCCGGAGCCGCGTGGAGTACGAGAACCTCAAGCTGCAGCGCGTCTTCGTCGATCGCATCATCCAGGGCGCCAAGAAGAACCCCTTCTGACGTCCCCACGGGCGTGCCGCACCACGAATGGGAACGCCCGGGGGGACTTGTCCTTTCGCTCGCGACCCTGCGCCCTCCGACGCCGTCTTCGGACGCCTTCGGCGTCCTCGCGCCGGCTCCGGAGCTCCGGGCGCGAGCTGCCGTTCCATACGTCCCCACGGGCGTGCCGCCGGCGGACGCGGGTCACCGGCCATGAGCCGGGCTCGCTGCGGGGAGGCTGGTCACGTCGGAATACGACCCGGCCCCAGTCGCCCGGGGACGGCATCAGGGCGCGCCCGGGCCGCGGAGGTAGACGTCGTCGAGGTGGGTCGTGTCGTCGTTCACGCCCCAGTCTGCGAGGATGGTGAGCGTCGTCACGTTGCTGAGGACTCCCCGGATCTGGACCTCCGTCGCGAGCTCCCCGGCCGCGTTATTGGCGAGGATCCGCCACGTCTGCGCGTCGGCGCTCAGCGTGAAGCCGTAGTCCTTGTAGTGGGTGGTCGGGGTCGCCATGACTGCGACGATGGTGACGTCGTTGCTGCCGGTGATCCGGACGCCGTCCTGTTGCGTGCTGGTCGGGATGTCGTTGCGCAGCCGGAAGCTGAAGCTACCCCCGTAGAGCCCCGACAGGTCGCCGCGGAACTTCGACGGGGCGACGAACCTGAAGGTGCTCACGCCGGGGCGGTCCTTCAGGTAGATCTCTCCGCTGCTCGACCAGGTCGGCTGGGTCTGTGCGGTGTTCCCCACCTTCGTCCAGTCGTCCCGATTGCTGTCGAACGTGCTCACCGCGAACGCGCACGCGTCATCGACGACGCCGTCGCAGTCGTCGTCGAGCTGGTTGCAGAGCTCGGCGCTGGGGTTGACGCTGCGCTTGCAGGTCAGCGCGCCGGACTGGCACTGCGTGACGCCGGCGCTGCACACCCCGAGCTCGCCCGTTGTGCAGGCGACGTTGCCGCCGGGGTTGCCCTCGTCGATCGCGCCGTCGCAGTCGTCGTCGGCGCCGTCGCAGGTCTCCGCGCTCGCCTGCTCGAGCGCCACGCACTCGAGGCCCGCGCCGCCGCACTGGCGCACGCCGGCAGCGCAGACGCCCTTGCCGCCGGTCGCGCACGCTTCGCCCACGCCGGCGACGTCGTCGACGACGCCGTCGCAGTCGTCATCGACGAGGTTGCAGACCTCCGCCTGCGGGGTGACGACCGCCGCGCACGCGAGCTCCCCGCCATCGCAGGCCATGACGCTGGTCGCGCACGGGCCCTGCATCCCCGTCGCGCACAGGTCGCCACCGCCGGCCCCGCCCGCGCGGGCGAGCGCGATGTCGTCGAGCCAGCTCCGATCGTGGAGCGCGTTCCACTCGCCGAGGATGCGGATGGCGGTGATGTCGCCCATCACCGCCTCGAACTCCGCGGCGCTCGGCGGCTCGCCGGTCGCGACGACCCTCCAGGAGTCCGGCAGCAGGCGGCGCTCGAACCACGCGCCAGCGAGGCTCGTCGGCGGCGCCACGCCCGCGTGCTGGAGGGTCACGCCGTGCCCGCTCTCGATGACGACCGCGTGCGGGCGCGACGCGTGCGTCGCGGACGACACGCGTTGCCAGTAGGTGAGCGTGCCGCCGATGAGGTCGCGCCGGTCGCCACCCCACGTGGCCGGCGCGACGAAGTACCACCAGTCGCCGGTGCCGACGTCGGCCGCGGTGAGGACGCCGCCCTGGACCGCGAGCTGCTTGTAGTCGCCGCTGGCGCCCCAGCCATCGAGGCCGCCCTCGAAGCCGGAGCCGAGGCGCGCCGCCTGCTCGTCGACGAGGCCGTTGCAGTCGTCGTCGACGCCGTTGCAGATCTCGACGTCGGGGGTGCATCCGGGCGGCAGGATCGGCGGCGTCGGAGCCGATGAGACGTCGCCGTCCTCGTCCACGACGGCCTCGTTGCCGAGCTTCGTCGAGACGAAGCCGGCCCCGTCCTCGCGCGGGCCGGTGTAGGTCGCGACGACGCCGTCCTCGCCGAGCGGGTGGCGCGTGCAGACGACGGCGCCGTCGGCGATGACCGGGATGTCGATCTCGATGATCGGGTAGTTCGTGTCCTCGGGCGTGACGCCCGAGGGGAGCGGGCCGCTCGCGGCGGTGGCGCGCCCCTCGAGAGCGCAGGCGGCGGTGGGGTTCGCGACGATCCAGCCGGCGTCGAAGCCTAGGGCCACGTTCCAGTACGTCGTGTCGACCTGGACGCCGCTCGCCTGGTTCGTGACGACGTGGGTCCCGAGGAACGCCATCGCCTGCACGAGCGGCGGCGGCGCGCCGTCGCCGTCCGGGTAGAGGTTGCCAGGGCCGGCGCCGAGGTCGATGAGGTGGAGATCGTCGCCGCAGCGCAGGGCGAGGTCGTCGACGTAGAGGTGCGTCGTGTCGGCCACGGAGGTCGCGTCGTCGCCGTCGGTGCATACGAATGCCCACACGAGGGACGGCACGCGCTCGCCGGTGGCGGGATCGTGGACCAACGTGAGGGGGCCGTCGTCGTCGTCGACGCAGTCGACCTTGGCCGAGCAGAAGATGTCCTCGAACGTCACGGCGACGTCGAAGAAGCCCTGGCGCGCGTCACGCATCACGACGAGGTCGAAGTACACCGGCAAAGCACAGCGCGAGCGCGACGACCGGCTGCTGGTCGCCGTCCACGATCGAGAGATCGTAGCACACGCGCGCGACGTGGGGCAGCGAGAGCGGCGCGACGGTGAGGTCGAAGCCGCCGCGCACGTCGGGGTCGGGGTGCATGCACGCCGGGCCGATGATGAAGGGCAACGCGAGCGTGACAGTCTCGCGCAGGCATCGGGTCCGCATACTCCGCTCCAGCAATGGCGGCGCTCGGGGTGTGGAGCACGGAAGTTCGGGCACTCTGGCAGGAGCTGCGCCTGGCGTCTACCTTGCTCGCGGCATTCCTGTGACTCTGCCGTGGGCAGTGTCAGGAAGACCAGAGGTGTTCAGGGACCTCGTGCGCCGAGTTGCTCGGCACAACACGACGGGCTGGACGAGACCTTTCCGTGGGTCGACCAAGCGGCCGTGACCGCTCAAGCCGTCGTGACCGAGGACCTGTTGGAAGTAGTAGTCGGCCGTCGCTTGTGCATCAGGTCGGCGTACGCGTCTTCGACGGGCATCATGCGGCTTCGTTGGCGGAGTTGGCGGAAGTCTCTAGGGCCCAGCGCACAGGTTGGGGCCGCCGGGGTAGATGCGGAGCTTTCCGTCTTGCATGTCGCAGATGGGGGGAGCGCCGGCTTGGAGGGCGCAGCGGATGTGGCCGCCGAGAACGCCCGCAGTGGTGACGGGAACGAAATAGTCGATGGTGGCGCAGCTCGGTGGGGTGTTCGTGCATTGGCCGGTGGAGGGGTTGCAGGTGTCTTGCGAGCAGGCGTTGCCGTCGTCGCAGGCGGCTACGGGCGCGGTGGCGCATTCGGCTTGGGTGTCGAACGCGCCGGCGGTGACGAGGCATGGGTAGAGCTCGCACAGGTCGGCGCTCGGGCAGGCGCAGGTGTTGCCGAAGTCGAGGCTCGCGTCTTCGCCGGCGAGGGTGAGGGACTGGGTGACGCTGGGCGCGGCGATGGGGGTGGTGGGAGACCAGATCGGGGGCCCCGCCGAGCTGTCGGGCAACGACTCGGTCACGGTGTAGACGCCGCTCGGCAGGAAGAAGGCGAGGGCGCCGTCGGCGTCGGTCGTGCCCTGGCCGACGATGACGCCGCCGGCCGAGCTGACGGTGAAGGGCCAGTCGTTCAGATCGATCTCGCCGGGGCCTTGGGCGCCGTCGCCGTCGGCGTCGTGGAACTTGTAGATCTCGAGCCAGGCGCAGCTCTCGATGACGAAGGCGGACGGCGTCGCGCTGGCGGGTTGGCTGAGCTCGTTGGCGTAGGCCGCGCCCGCGGAGGTCAAGGCCTGGCCGCCGGCGCCGGTGGTGTCGAGGCGCACTCGGAACGAGACGGGTTGGCCCGTGAGCGCGGGCAGCGTGAGGCCGCCGGTTCCGACGAGGCGCGCCCAGCGGACGGAGGCGGCGGGGATGCCGCCTTCGCCGACCCAGTCGGTGGGGCCGGGCGGGTCGGTCGCGGAGACCTGCACGATGGCGCCGGGCGCGTTGGTGATCTGGTCGACGCCGGCGAAGGTCGCGCCGGCCGGGATCTTCAGCGTCAAGGCGACGTGCGTGAGATCCTGGCCGCCGGAGTTGAGGGCTTGGCCGATGAACGCCGCGCCGCCATCGCTTTGGCAGGTCGGGTAGACGAAGTAGCGGAGCTCGGGGGGCACGGCGACCGTGAAACGGGCGGTCGCGGTGGTCGGGTAGTTGGGATCGGCGGGGCAGGCTTCGGGGGCGCCTTGGTTGTCGGAGTCGACGAAGGTCGCGGTGAAGTCGAGGACGTGGCCGTCGGGGAACAAGTGCGCGGGATCGAGGCAGAACTCGAGGTGGATCGGCATGCCGGCGTTCCAGGCGTAGTCCTCGTATTCGCAGAGCGAAAAATGCAGCGGGCGATCTGCTGGCGCGGGGGCGACGACCGCGCCAGCGCCGCCGCAGGCTCCGGTGATCCAGATGCCGTCGACGGGCGCGGGCTCGGCGGGAAAGAACGGCGTGACGGCCTTCTTGATGAGAACGCCGGCGGGCACGTCGACATCGATGGCGGCGCCGCGCGGGAGCTCGAGGTTCGGGCGGGCGCGCGGCGCGATCGTGAGCCACGAGCAGCCGCCCGGGCCGAGCTGGCGGACCGAGGGTTGCGGGGCTGGATCCGTCGAGACGCCGCCGCAGGACCAGTCGACGATGTCGCGCGTGGCGTGCGCTTCGTAGGGGTCGGTGGCGGGGGCGGCTTCGATCACGGCGTCGCCGAGAACGAAGTCGCCGAAGCTGCCTTGGAGCTGGATGCGGTTGGTGTACTCGGGGCCCGCATAGTCGGCGCTGATGTGGGTGGCGACGGAGATGCTCAAGGCTCGCACCGGCGCGGACGTGCCCCACGTGGGGGCGGCGTAGACGACGTGGGTGGCGTCGCCGAGTGCCAGGAGTCCCGGGTCCGGCACGGCGTACCAGCCGTCGCTCGCGGCGGGCGTGCACGCGCCGCTGACGAGGTGGTCCTCGAAGGTGTCGAAGTCGAAAAAATCAACGTCTGGCAGGAGGCAGAAATAGGCGATGAAGTCGACGAGGTCACCTGCCCCCGCGGGGGTGGCCCGGACGGCGTCGGTGCCGTCGGGCAGCCGGTCGATCACCAGCGCGTCGGTGATCTCGCTGGCGCCGAGCGGCGGGCTCAGACCCATCGCCCAGCCGACGGTGGTGTTGGCGCCGGCCGTGCCGTTCCAGTACTTGACGGCGCCGCCGCCCGTGCCGCAGGCGCCGAAGGAGATACCCTGAGCGTGGCCGACCGCGGGGTCCAGAGACCGCGTGATGTCGGGCGGAGTGCCTGCGACGGCGGGGTCGTCCCAGACCTGTTGGGGGGCTTGCGCGACGGTCATGGTGATGCCGTGGTCCGCGGGGTTGGCGGTGAGCGGTGTGGCGCCAGCGCAGGGCAGGAACACATCGACGATGAGCTCATCGGAGTAGGCGTGCCAATCGAGCGTGGGCGTGACGTCGCGGTCGACGCGGGCGGTGAGGGAACCGCCGAGCACGTGATTGGTCTCGCCGTAGGGGATCGGCGCGGTGAGGATCGAGATGGTCGGCGCCGCCGCGGAGGACGGCGGTGCGTCGGCGTTTTGGGCGAAGGCGCGGAGGAAGTGCACCGCCGGGCCGAAGTCGAGTCGCCAGGGTATGCCGCCGGTCCCGGTGGTCCAGTCGTAGCCGCGTGTGCCAGCGTTGCCGCGCACGATCATGCGGAAGACGTAGCGCTGTACGACGCCGGGCGTGCCGGCGATCGTGGCCGGAGTGCTGCCGTAGAACGTCGCGCCGGTGTACTCGAGCTCGGGTTCGGCAGCGCCGATGGCGGTGCGGAACGCGGTATGCGAGGGCGGCGTGAACGTCGTGTAGGAGCCGTCCCCGGTCGGCCTGCGGCGGCCGCTGAGAGTGGCCGTGAACGGGAACCTGGTGCCGGTGAGCGTGCGGAAGCGGGCGGCGTAGGTGATGGCGGAGTCGAAGCGCACGGTGACCGTGATCCTGCCGGAGATGGCGGTCGAGAACGGGGCCGCGGTCCAGCGGTGGGTCTCGATGAAGCCGTCGGTCTCGGAGCTGTGCGTGAAGAGGACGCTGGAGCTCTCGGTGATGAAGGTGGTCACCGGGAACAGGGCGCGGTCGGGCAGCGGCAGCTCGATGACGACGTCCTGGTAGTCGGCGAGATCGAGCTCGTAGTCGAGGTGGACCTCGAACGCGGCGTTGATCGGCTGCGGGTCGTCGTCGCCGAACGAGACGGTCACGGACTGCTGGGCGAGCGCATGCGACGAGCTCGAGAGCAAGAGCGCGCCGAAGAGGATGCGCGGTGAGAGCTTCGATATCATTGACATTATTGGTGTCATGGAGATCACGGGGCCCCCTCGGTGGTGCAGCAGGCGTCGGCGCAGCAGCCGTCGACGGTGTAGGTCGGGTCGATCGGGAAGTCGTGGCGCTGGCCCTCGAAGAGGATCGTGACGAGGCCCGGGGCCTGCGAGAGCGTGACCGGGCCGAGCGCGGGCGTCGTGCCGGCGCAGGTCGTGCGGCCGTCGCAGGCGATCGCGCCCGAGCCGCAGGCCATGCCGCACTCGAAGTGGGCGCTGGAGAAATCGGTGTAGGCGGTGGCGACGCCGTTGCCGCCGTTGAGCGGGTGCACGTCGCAGACGGTGTCGCCGGCGGCGGTGAGCTGAACGTCCCATTCGATGATGGGGTACATGGTGTTGGCGGGGGTGTTTCCGCCGGCGAGCGGGTGGTCGGAGGCCGTGCCGCGAGCGCGGAGCCAGCAGTCGCCTTTGAGATCCATGCCGATGGCGGCGTTCCAGTAGCACTTCTCGATGCCGGCGAGGGACTCCTTGCCGCGGTAGAAGGCGGCCTCGAACACGCCGGGGGGCTGGCCGCCGACCTGGCCGGGGCCGGCGCTGGCGTCGAAGTGGTAGGTGCGCTCGGGGTTCGTGCACTCGATGCGCAGGTCGGCGAGGTAGATGTGCGTCTCTTGCGGGGTGCCAGCGGGAGACTGGCCGGAGGTGCAGGCGAAGCCGAGCACCGCCGTGGGGCCGCGGTCGCCGGTCGTGGGGTCGTGCAAGAAGGCGTCGACGCAGTCGAGCTTGGCCGAGCAGAAGATGTCTTCGAAGTTGACGGCGATGTCGAAGAAGCCCTGGCGGGCGTCGCGCATGACGGTGAAGTTGAAGGTCACGGCGGTGTCGCGGTTCTCGTGGCACTCGGCGACCATCGAGCAGCCGTCGGGGCACGGGTCGCGCCAGCCGCCGATGTCCGTGATATCAGGGGTGCCGGCGTAGAGGCCGTCGAACCAGACGGTGACGGTGTTGGTGGCTTCGGCGTCGCACGGGGCGACGTAGCTGATGTCGCCGCCCGCGCCGCTGCCGAAGCGCGACGAGCACAAGGCGCGGGTGTCGCCGTCGACATAGGCCAGCGCGGGGTCCCCCAAGCGCACGACGGGGCCGTCGGGCGTCGTGATGGCGACGTCGTAGCAGGCGAAGTCGACGCCGGGCAGCGACAGCGGCGAGACGTTCAACTCGAAGGTCGGGCCGCCGACGCGCTCGGCGCAGGCCGCGAAGAATGATACCAGGATGACGACCTCGACGACCCGCTCGGATGACATGGGGCCCCTCCCGTGACGTGGGCCCGTCGACGGTGGGCCGCCGACGCGCGCGCGTCCACGGTGGGTGTCTTCGAGTTATGACCGCGACAGCCAAAGGTCTTCTAAGGCGTCGCGCCAGACGACCCAACCCTGGCCCGAGCTCGCGATGACGCTCGAGTCGGTGTGGGCGCAGCTGCGCGAGGTGGGAGGTGAGCTGGTCGTCGTCGACGACGATGGCAGGGGCTTGCCCGAGGCGCACGACGACGCCGGCGTCGTGTGGCTCCGGCGGCCCGGCGCGGCCGTGCGCGACTTGCGCGTGGCCGGCGTGGCGGCGGCGCGCGGCGCCATCGTCGCCGTCACCGAGGATCACTGCCGCGCCGCACCCGACTGGTGCCGGCGGCTGATCGAGGTGCACACGGCCCACCCCGAGCTGCTCATGATCGGAGGCGCGGTCGACAACGGCGCGCGAGGGCTCGTCGACTGGGCGAGCTTCTTCATCGCCAACGTCGAGTCGCTGCCTCCGGCGCGCGGCCCCTGGCGTGGCGCGCTGACCGGTCAGGCGAACATCAGCTACAAGCGGCGGCTGCTCGAAGCGCACGGCGCCGAGGGGCTCGACTCGGCGGTGCTGCGCGCGACGCTGGTCGCTGGCGGGCGCGCGCGCAACGACGCCGCGATCAGAGTGGATCACGTGCAGTCGCTCGGCCTCGTCGGGAGCCTCGTCATCCACTTCCACGACGGACGCTGCATGGCGGCGCTGCGCCGCGAGCGCATGGGTGGCGCGCGCTGGGGCCTCGAGCCGATCTCGGGGCGCACGCGCGTGTCGGTCGCGTCGTCGGCCGCATCGGGGGGCGCGGGCGAGGCGGTGTCGGGCGTAGACACCGCGTCTTCGATCGCGTCGGGCGCGGCTGAGGTGTCGCCGATGGCCGCGTCGACATCGGCCTCGGGCAGCCCGGCCGCGGTGTCGGCCGCGAGATCGCCGGCGTCGCCGCCGCAGGCGCCGAGCGTGAGCGCGACGACAGCCCCGAGTCTTCCGAACATGCGCAGCATCGCGACCTCCAAGCGTTCGGCGGCGGCCCGACAACCACCGCATGGTCGATGAGGCTAACACGTCGCCTGCGCTGGGTGAACGGCGTTCGCGCGGGCCGGGTGAGACACCTCCTTCGCCCCCGAAGAGGGCGGTGCACGACCACGCCGACGTCGGCCATGGCGCACGGTGTCAGCGTGACCACCCGCTCGGCACGGACATCATCGCGGATGCGACCCTGGTGCGCGTCGCGCCAGGCTCCGCCCACCGGGTCGCGCGCCAGCGGTCGAGGACCCGGGGCTGATGGTGCGCGATGCGGCTCACGACTCACGTTGTTCGCCCGCCGGTTCAGGGAAGGTGCGCGGCGGGGCTGAGCCGGACGAGGGCGCGCGGGGTCGAGCGCTTCGAGATCGGGATGCCCGACACCGACATCGCGACGCGCCTCTGGGAGGGGGCCTTGCCGGCGGACCGGCTGACCTAGTCGGGCGTGCCGCGTCAGCTCGGCGTGACGTTCCGGTTGACGCCGGGGCAGATCGAGGCGGCGGCGCAGGAGGGCACGCGCGGGGCCACGCTCGACGGCAGCGGTCTCAGCTTCTCGTCGGTGCAGCAGGTGATCAAGCGGCAGCTGCGGCATCGCCTCGGGGACATCGCGGACTTGAAGACGACATGCTACAAGTGGGACGATCTCATCGTGTCGTCGGCGGTGCGGGTGCAGATGCGCGAGAACATCAGTCGCTACCGGTTCAATGCTCGGGAGCGAGCCGATCTGTGCGGACGACCTGGACCTGGACGAGATCGCCAAGACCTTCGACATGAGCGGCGGGCACATCAAGAACGCCGTCATGCGGGCGGCGTACATCGCGGCGGCGCGCGACGCGCTCATCGACCACGACACGCTGGTCCTGGCGGCTCGCATCGAGCTCAAGCAGCAGGGCAAGCTCCTGATGGGCGACCCGCTCCGCGACCTCGCCGACAACTATGACCTCTGATCATGCGGGCGCGCGAGCTGCGCGTGGAGATGCACGCGCGCTCTAGGGGAGTCCACCTTGTCACGAACGGAGCGATTGCGATGAGGCTGATGCTGCGCTTGTGGCTCGCGCGCAGGCGACACGGGATTCAGCTGGAGCTGCCCGAGCTCTGGATGATCGCGCGACGCTTCGTCCGCGGGGGGCGCTTCGTCGTCTTCGGCCTCGGGCACGATTCGGCGCTCTGGCACTCGCTCAACCGCGCCGGGCGCACGCTCTTCATCGAGGACGACGCGAGCTGGCAGCAGCGGGTCCTGTCCACTCACCAAGGGCTCGAGACGCTGCTCGTCGACTACCGCACGGTGCGCACCCAGTGGCGGGAGCTGATCGACGATCCCGCCCGCCTCGAGCTCGACCTCCCCGGCGAGATCACACGCACGCGCTGGGATGCCATCCTGGTCGACGGACCTGCCGGGTGGAACGACACCTGCCCCGGCCGTATGAAGAGCATCTTCATGGCCTCGCGCCTGATCGCGCCGGGTGGGGACATCTTCGTCCACGACGCCGAGCGTACGATCGAAGCGGCGTATTGCCGGCGCTACCTCGGGATCGACAACCTGGTCGCGCGCACGCATGGGCGCGCACGGCTCGAGCACTATCGCATGCCCGCACGGTGATGCCCCTCTCTTGTGCTCGACGACAGCGACGAGCCGGGATGGCGGATCATCTTCGTGCGCTCGGACGGTAGGGGCGCGCCCCGTGGCCGCCCGCTTCGCCCGGCTTCGCTCATCGTCCTCGACGCCGCTACGCGCCGACGAACGCGGCCAGGTGCTGCCCGGTCAAGGTCGAGCGCGCTCGGACGAGGTCTCTGGGCGGTCCCTCGAACACGACGCGGCCACCGTCGTGACCGGCGCCCGGCCCGAGATCGATGATCCAGTCGGCGTGCGCCATGACGGCCTGGTGGTGCTCGATGACGATCACCGACTTGCCTGCGTCGACGAGCCGATCGAGGAGGCCGAGGAGCTGTTCCAGATCGGCGAGGTGCAGGCCGGTGGTCGGCTCGTCGAGGACGTAGATCCCGCCGTCTTCACCCATGTGGGTCGCGAGCTTGAGCCGTTGACGCTCGCCGCCCGAGAGCGTCGTCAGCGGCTGGCCGAGGCGCAGGTAGCCGAGGCCGACGTCGCGCAGGCGTTGCAGGATGGTGTGCGCCGCGGGCGTGCGCGCCGGGCCCGCGCCGAAGAAGCCGAGCGCCTCGGCGACCGGCATGTCGAGCACCTCGGCGATGTTGCGGCCGCCGAGGCGGTAGTCGAGCACCGACGCCTGGAAGCGGCGGCCTTCGCAGTCCTCGCAGACCGTCGTGACGCCGGCCATCATGCCGAGATCGGTGTAGATCACCCCGGCGCCGTTGCAGGTCGGGCACGCGCCCTCGGAGTTCGCGCTGAAGAGCGCGGGCTTCACGCCGTTTTCCTTCGCGAAGGCCTTGCGGATCGGCTCGAGCAGGCCGGTGTAGGTCGCGGGGTTGCTGCGCCGCGAGCCGCGGATCGCGGTCTGGTCGACGGTCACGACGCCGTCGCGGTTGCACACCGAGCCGTCGATCAGCGAGCTCTTGCCCGAGCCGGCGACGCCGGTCACGACGACCAGCACGCCGAGCGGGATGTCGACGTCGACCGCCTGCAGGTTGTGTGTGCTCGCGCCGCGCACCGGCAACGCGCCCTTGGGTTTGCGCACCTTCGCCTTGAGCGCCACGCGGTCCTGGAGGTGCCGCCCGGTGAGCGTGCCGCTCTCGCGCAGGCCGTCGACGGCGCCCTCGAAGACGACGCGGCCGCCGCCGGTGCCGGCGCCGGGGCCGAGGTCGACGACGTGGTCGGCGACCGCGATCACCTCGGGCTTGTGCTCGACGACCAACACGGTGTTGCCCTTGTCGCGCAGGCGCAGGAGGAGCTCGTTCATGCGCTGGATGTCGTGCGGATGCAGCCCGATCGTCGGCTCGTCGAAGACGTAGGTCACGTCGGTGAGCGACGAGCCGAGGTGGCGGATCATCTTCGTTCGCTGCGCCTCGCCGCCGGAGAGCGTGCCCGACGGGCGATCGAGGCTCAGGTAGCCGAGGCCGATCTCGACGAACGAGTCGAGGGTGTGGCGCAGGCTCGCGAGGAGCGGCGCGACCTTCGGCTCGTCGAGCGCGCGGATCCACTCGGCCAGATCGCTGATCTGCAGCGCGCACAGCTCGGCGATGTTCTTGCCGCGGATCTTCGACGAGCGCGCCGCCTCGTTGAGGCGCGTGCCGGCGCAGTCCGGGCAGGTCGTGAAGGTGACCGCGCGCTCGACGAACGCGCGCACGTGCGGCTGCAGCGCGTCGACGTCCTTGGACAGGAACGACTTCTGGATGCGCGGCACGAGGCCCTCGTGGGTGAGGTTCGCGTTGGCGACCTTCACCTTCATCGGCGCCTGGTGCAGCAGGAGGTGCAGCTCCTTCTTGGTGTACTTGCGGATCGGCTTGTCGGGGTCGAGGCCAGCGGCCTCCATCATGCGCACGTACCAGCCGTCGGCGGTGAAGCCGGGCACCTTGATCGCGCCCTCGTTGAGGGACTTGTCGTCGTCGTAGAGCGCGGCGGGGTCGATGTCGTTGACCGCGCCCATGCCCTCGCAGCGCGGGCACATGCCGCCGGTCAGGGTGAAGACCTTCTTCTCGGCCTTGGCGTGCTGGCCCTTCTCGACGGTGACCGAGCCGGTCGCGCGCACCGACGGCACGTTGAACGAGTACGCGTTGGACGAGCCGATGTGCGGCACGCCGATGCGGCTGAACAGCACGCGCAGCATCGCGCTCGCGTCGGTCACGGTGCCGACGGTCGAGCGCGCATTCTGGCCCATGCGCTCCTGATCGACGATGATCGCGGTCGTGAGCCCCTCCAGCACGTCGACCTCGGGGCGCGCGAGCGTCGGCATGAAGCCCTGCACGAACGCGCTGTAGGTCTCGTTGATCAGCCGCTGCGACTCCGCCGCGATCGTCGAGAAGACCAGCGACGACTTGCCCGAGCCGGACACGCCGGTGAACACCGTCAAGCGCCGCTTCGGGATCGTCACGCTGACGTCCTGGAGGTTGTTCTCGCGCGCGCCCTGCACGCGGATCCAATCGTGGCTGTCGGCGGCGTGCGCGCGCTCGGTCTGCATCGGATCGACCCTCAGAACTCGTCGGGGGTGAACTCGACATCCCAGGGCACCCAGGACTCGACCGGCTCGTCATCGACGGTGGCCGGCGAGAAGAGCGCGCGCAGGCCGACCGCGCGCGCCTCGCGATCGAAGGCCGCGCCCGCGCCGCGGATCACCTTGACCTGCTTGACCTTGCCGTCGGTGCCGACCAGCAGCGACAGGCGCACGAGCACCGAGCCGGCGCGCGGCGGCGCGTCGACCGGCCACTCTCCCTTGGGGCGCGTCTTGATCCGGGCCGGGGTGCGCTTGGGCGGCTTGGCGTCGAGCGTGCCGCCGGGGACACCGCCCTCCACCCCGCCGAGCGCGCCGAGGACGACGCGGTTGGTGCGCTCGTCGGCCTTGACCGAGGCGTCGCCGAGCGAGTCGACCTCGCCCTTCTGGATCGCCATGCCGCTGCCCATGTTCGTGAGCCCGGTGAGCGCCAGCGCGACCGGCGCTTCGACCGTCGCGATCGCGGTGACTTCCTTCTTGGGCTTGGGGCGCGGCGCCTTGCGCTCGGGCGGCTTGGGCGGCGGCTTGGTCGCGACCGGCTCGGGCGGTGGTTCGACCTTGGGCTCGGGCGGTGGCTCCGGCGCCGGCGGCTCCGGCTCGGGCGGCGGCGTCGGCTCGATGACGGCCGGCTTGGGCGCCACCCAGGCGACGTCCTCGGGCGGCTCGGACAGGGTCGGGATCGGGCAGCGCAGGGTCTCTTCGCTCAGGCGCACGGTGCGTGGGCCGAGCGTCCAGGCGACCTCCTCGCCGGCGCGCGCGCTGACGACGAAGGCGGCGTTGGGGTAGCTGCCGCTCGAGCCCGGCGCGAAGCTCGTCGTCGGCTCGCCGCCCGGCAGCACGCGGTTGGAGGCGCCGCGCGGCTCGACGACGAGCTCGTCCGACTCGTTGGTGTAGCCGAAGTAGACCGCGTAGCCCCCCGTGCCCAGCGGCATGGCGCACAGGATGCGCGGGCGCACCGGGTGATAGGAGAGCGCCACCGCGACGCCGAGCGCCGCCATCAGCACGATGCCCGTGCCGAGCGCGATCCCGAACCGGGTGGTGCCGCTCATCTCATCGACGTCCTACGCATGACAGGCCTACTCGATCTCCATCGGCTTGGTGTTGATTCCCACGTCGGAGATCCCGAGCTGCCTCAAGGTGTCGACCACGGTCAAGACCGATCCGTGGGAGAGCTTCTCGTCCGCGGCGACGAAGGCCTCGAGCTTGGAGCCCTTCTGCTTGAGCTCCTCGACCCTGGCCTTGACGCGATCGAGGGTCGAGAGCTCGCCGTTGAGGAAGAGGTCGCCCTGACGGTTGAGCGCGATCGACAGGAGCGACTTGTTCGTCTCCTCGGCGGTCGCGGCGCGCGGCAGCTCGATCGGCACGTTCTTCGGCAGCGCGCGCACGTCGTCCTTCTCGTCGCGGATGAACTCGGTCGTCACCATGAAGATGATGAGCAGCACGAGCACGATGTCGACGAAGGGCACGATGTTGATGTCGTTGAGGCCCTCGTCCTGCTCGCTCAGGTTGACGCCGCCGGCCATCTCAGCTCGCTCCGGTCTTGTCGCGCTTGCCGTCGGCGCGCGGGCGCGACTTGAGGTGCGCGAGCAGGAGCCGCGCCACGCCTTCGGTCTCCGAGGCCATCACGCGGATGCGGTTCTTGAAGGCGTTGAAGGCGATGACCGACGGGATGGCGACGCCGAGGCCCACGGCGGTGGCGACCAGCGCCTCGCCGATCTTGCCCATCACCTGGCCCTTGAGCTCGGCGCCCTCGAGCCCGCTGCCGAGCGCGGCGAAGGCCGCGAGGATCCCGATGACCGTGCCGAAGAGGCCGATGAAGGGCGCGGAGTTGCCGAGCGTGCCGAGGACCGAGAGCCAACGATCATAGAGGGTGCGCTCGCGCGCGATCGAGGCCTGCACGACCTCTTCGACCGCCTCGACGCCGTCGTCCCAGGCGTCGAGCGCCGCGTGCAGGACGCCACCGGTCATGCCGCCGACGCCGTTGAGCTTCTCGCGCGCCAGCTGCGGCCCGCCTTCGCGCACGGCGGCGATCACCTGCTTGCTCAGGAGCGCCGCGTCGACGCGGTTCTTCGAGAAGTAGAGCGCGCGCTCGACCATGACCACGATGGCGAGGAGCAGGAGCGCGAGCAGGAGCCAGAGCACCCAGTCGGCGCCGAGCGCTTCGAGGAACTGGGCGAGACTTTCGGTGAGCGATGCGAGCATCAGGGTTCCTGGACGTGGACGCTGTCTTCGCCCGGCCGTCCGAGCGAGAGCAGATGTATAGGCCCCGGCGCCGCCGGTTCTACTGAAAATCGATATCAGTTGGCGTTCGCGGGCAGAAGTCCGTGATCTCGAACCTGGAGCGCGCGTTACCCACCCACCGCCGCCGGGGTTGCACACCCGCCGCGCAGCCGCGCGCTTTGATGACATGACGGGATCGGCGTGCTACCTAGCCGACGATGAAGGTCCTGGGCGTCGATCCCGGCACGCTCGCCACCGGCTGGAGCATCGTCGAGGCGCTGCCCGGCGGGCGGCTCGTCGCGCATGCGCACGGGGTCGTGCGAACGCGCCCCGCGGATCCGCTCTGGGATCGGCTCGCGCACGTCGATCGTGCGCTCGGCCAGGTCATCGCCGAGCATCGCCCGGCGGCGCTGGCGCTCGAGCAGTGCTTCGTGTCGAAGAACGCGATGTCGGCGCTCAAGCTCGGGCACACGCGCGGGGTGGTGATGGTGGCCGCCCGCAACGCGGGCGCCGACGTGTTCGAGTACACACCGGGGCAGGTCAAGAGCGCCGTCACCGGCAACGGCCGCGCCGAGAAGCACCAGGTCGCCGAGATGGTCCGGATCCTGCTCGGTCTCCAGGTGACGGCCGCGTCCGACGCGTCCGACGCGATGGCCGTCGCGATTTGCCACATCCACGGCGCGACGAGCCGAGTGCTGAACCTGGCCGTCGGTGCGCGCCGATGATCGGCTGGCTCGGCGGGCGGCTCAAGGCGCGTGACGACGAAGGGCGGCTCCTCGTCGAGGTGCAGGGGGTCGGCTATGCGGTCTCGGTGCCGCTGGCGGTCGGCGCGCAGGTCGAGCTCGGCCAGGCGCTCGAGCTCTGGGTGCATACGCACGTGCGCGAGGACGAGCTCGCGCTCTTCGGCTTCGAGGACGAGGTGCAGCTGCAGACCTTTCGCGCGCTGATCGCGATCTCGGGCGTCGGCCCGAAGGTCGCGCTCGGGGTCCTGTCGCAGACGCCGCCCGGGGAGCTGGCGGCGGCGGTGGCCGCGGGCGACATCGCGCGCCTGTCGCGGGCCAAGGGCGTCGGCAAGCGGCTGGCCGAGCGGCTCGCGGTCGAGCTCAAGGGCAAGCTCGACTTCGTGCCGGCGACGCCGGGCGAGGTCTCCAAGGCGCCGGTGAAGACCGGTCGGAAGACACCGGCCGAGCGGGTCTGGGACGATCTGCGGAGCGCGCTGGCCAACCTGCAGTATCGGCCCAAGGAGGTCGACCAGGCGCTGAGCCAGGTCATGATCGAGCTCGAGGGCGAGCCGCCCGAGTTCGAGAGCGCGCTTCGCAAGACCTTGGGAATATTGAGGAAGTGAGCGATGGCCGCACGGGATGATCGGGGGGAGCGCGAGGTGAGCGCGGTGACGCGTGACGACGACGCGCGCTTCGATCGCGCGCTCAGGCCGCGCAGCTTCGAGGACTACGTGGGGCAGCGCTCGCTCGTCGACAACCTGCGCGTCTTCGTCAAGGCGGCGACGCTGCGCGGCGAGGCGGTCGATCACATGCTCTTCTCGGGGCCGCCCGGTCTCGGCAAGACGACGCTCGCGCACATCATCGCCAACGAGACCCAGGCCAACCTCGTCATCACCTCGGGCCCGGCGATAGAGCGCAAGGGCGACCTGGCCGGGATCCTGACGAACCTGCAGCCGCGCGACGTGCTCTTCATCGACGAGATCCACAGGCTGCAGGCGCCGGTCGAGGAGAACCTCTACCCGGCGATGGAGGACTTCCAGTTCGACCTGGTGATCGGCGAGGGCACGTACGCGCGCAACATGAAGATCCAGCTGCCGCCGTTCACGCTGATCGGCGCGACGACGCGCGCGGGCCTCTTGACCTCGCCGCTGCGCGACCGCTTCGGGATCGTCGCGCGCCTGGAGTACTACGACGTGCAGGAGCTGGTGACGATCGTCCGGCGCTCGGCCTCGCTGCTGGAGATCCGCATCGAGGAGGGCGGCGCCATGGAGATCGCGCGCCGGAGCCGCGGCACGCCGCGCATCGCCAACCGCTTGCTCAGGCGCGTGCGCGACTTCGCCGAGGTCGAGGGGCGCGGGGTGTTGGACGAGGAGATCGCGCGCTTTGCGCTCGGGCGCCTCAAGGTCGACGCGCTCGGTCTCGACACGATGGACCGGCGCTACCTCGAGACGCTCATCGATTTCTACGGGGGCGGGCCGGCGGGGATCGAGACGATGGCGGTCGCGCTCTCCGAGGAGAAGGGCACGCTCGAGGACGTCTACGAGCCCTACCTCATCCAGGAGGGCTTCCTGCAGCGCACGCCGCGTGGGCGCGTCGCCACCGCCAAGGCCTACCAGCACCTCGGCAAGGCGATGCCGCGCGGCGGGCCGGGCGGCGCTCAGGGGAGCCTGGTGTGAGCGCGCGCGATCGGGGGGCGGACGAGGGGCCGCGGCTCCTACGCGCGAGCCTGCCGGCCGAGCCGCTCACGCTCTTCGACCGGTGGTACGCCGAGGCGCTCGCCGCCGGGGTCGAGGCGGAGACGATGGCGCTCGCCACGGTCGCCGAGGATGGCGTGCCCGACGTGCGCAACGTGCTGATGCGCGCGGTCCAACGCGATCCGGGCCGCGAGGGCATCGTCTTCTTCACCAACTACACGAGCGACAAGGCGCGCGCGCTCGAGGTGAACCCCGCGTGCGCGCTCAACTTCTACTGGGGTGATCTCGCCGGCTCGCGCCCCTTCGGCGCGCGCCAGGTGCGGGTGCGGGGCCTCGCCGAGCGTGTCCCGACCACGGTCTCGGACGCCTACTTCGCGCAGCGCCCGCGCCTGTCACAGCTCGGCGCCTGGGCCTCGCCGCAGAGCGCGCCGATCGACGAAGACGCGCTCGACGCACGCCTCGCCGAGGTCGAGCGGCGCTTTTCGGGGAGCGAGGTGCCGCGGCCGCCGCACTGGGGCGGCTACCTCGTGGTGATCGGCGCGATCGAGCTCTGGCAGGGGCGCGGCGGGCGGCTGCACGACCGCTTCCGCTACACCCGCGCGCAGGCCGGCTGGGCGATCACGCGCCTGGCGCCGTAGCTGGCCTGCGGTGGTGGCTACGATTCCGAGCGCGGCCATTTCTGGGGAGCCGGCGACCGTGCTATCATTCCGTCATGGCAGAGCGCGCGCCCGATTGGTTTGCTCAGGCCGAGCGCGACCTCGCGCACGCCGAGCTGTCGCGTCAGGCCGGACACCACGAGTGGGCGTGCTTCGCCGCCCAACAGGCGGCCGACAAGGCGATCAAGGCGGTTCATCTCAGACACGGGCAGGAGGCATGGGGACACGTCGTGCGGGTGCTCCTCGAAGACCTGCCGCCCTCGGTCGGCGCATCCGATGAGCTCCTCGATCGCGCTCGCGTTCTCGACAGCTTCTACATTCCGACACGCTACGCGAACGGGCACCCCGCGGGCGCGCCGCGCGATCACTACGGGGACCTGCAGAGCCGGGAGGCCATCGAACATGCCCGTTCGATCGTTGCGTTCGCGCGTCTTCAGGTGGCCTGACCGCGAGACCGTGCTCTCGGCGGCGCACCGCTGGGCCGAGGGCGTGGGCGAGCGGCACGCCGAGGTCGTGCGTATCGTCGCCTTCGGGTCGTACGCTCAGGGGCGGCACGGCGTGGGCAGTGACCTGGACCTGTTGATCGAGGTCTCTGCCAGCGCCACGCCCTACGGTGAGCGGCTGCCTCCGGTCGTCGACGTGGGGCTGCCGGTGCCGGCGGATATCCTGGTCTTCACCACGGCGGAGCTCTCCCAGATGCGCGCCCAGGGTCGGCGTTTCGCGCGCGAGGTCGATGCGGGGATCGAGCTCTGGCGCAGGACCCCCTGATGGAGCGCTGTTCGAGGCCGAAAAGACTTCCTTACAAGTGTCACCGAATAGCCTCGGCGTGCTCGCGTCCCGGCTGGCGACCTTCACCTTGTGAGGAATCGCCATGCGCGTCTCGTTGCTCTCGACTCTCGTGCTCGGGCTCTTCGCCTGCGACGGCCAGTTCTCGGCGCCGGGTGGACACCCCGTGCCGGTCGACACACGCGACGCCTCGGCGCCTACCGACACCGGCGGCACCTCGGTCCCGAGTCAGGACACCTGGCCGAGCTCGGGCCCGGGTCCCGCCGACACGCGTCAGCCCACCGACACGAGCGCGCCGCCGGCCGGTCCCGGCCCGGGTCCCGGCGTCTGCGACCCGGACTACTTCGCGTGCACGGCCGACGAAGACCTCGAGTACTGTGATGGCGGCGCGCTGAGGGTCGTCGACTGCGGCGTCGTCTGTCGCGACGCGGGCTACGCCTACACGACCGGCTGCGGCTTCGACTACGCCTACGACGGCGACGTGTGCTGGTGCGACGACGACGGGCCGACCGCGCCGCCTCCGCCTCTGCCCCCGCCTCCTCCGCCCCCGCCTCCTCCTCCCCCGCCTCCTCCGCCGGCCACCTGCGCCGTCGGCTGGACCTGCTCGGGCGACACGCTCGAGTACTGCGACGGCGTCGAGGTGCAGCGCTGGAGCTGCGACGCCTTCTGCCGCGACGAGGGCTACGCCTTCGCCTCGGAGTGCGGCTGGGACCCGAGCCTCGGCGACGAGGCGTGCTTCTGCGAGGACGACGCCTGCACGGGCGGCGTCGACATCTGCCTCGGCTCCGACTACCTCGAGACCTGTGACGGGCGCGGCGCGGTGACGGTCGACTGCTGGGACGTCTGCCGCGACGCCGGCTACACCGGGGTCGCGGGCTGCGGCTACGACGCGAGCTACGGCGGTGACTCGTGCTTCTGCGAGAACGTCGTCTGCGCCTGGGACGAGCTCACCTGCGCCGATGGCACCTGCGTGCCGAACGACTACGTATGTGACGGGGTGAGCGACTGTGCGAGCGGCGACGACGAGTGGGGCTGCCCGGCGACGTGTATCGAGGGTGACAGCTGGTGCGCGACCCGCTGGGAGCTCGAGGTCTGCGACGGCGGTGAGGCCTGGGTCTACGACTGCGACGACTTCTGCCGCTCGGAGGGCTTCGACTACAGCGAGGGCTGCGGCTACGACAGCTCCTCGGGCTACGACGCCTGCTACTGCGCCTACGAGGCCTGCGCGAGCTGGGAGTTCCAGTGCGACGACGGCCTCTGCCTCGACGCCGCCTACACCTGCGACGGGTACGCCGACTGCTGGGGCGGCGAGGACGAAATGGGTTGTTGGTGACGCCCGGGCGGCCACGAGGGCCGCCCCCACGGTGACGCCGCGGCGGCCACGAGGGCCGCCCCTACGGCGAAGGTGTCACTCGTCGGCGCCGCCGCCGTCGTCGGACTCGCCCGCGGCCTCCGCCTCGTTGACCCAGTTCATCAGCGCGTCGCACAGGGACTTCGCCTGCGCGATCGACGAGATGTTGAACTTCGACTGCTGGCGGAACACGCCCTGCTTCTTCTGGTAGCGGCGGATCGTGAACTTGGTCTTGCTCCACACGCCGGTGCGGGTGTTCTGCTCGCGGTACTTGAAGAGGATGGTCGCCCAGCCGCCGCGCGACAGGATCACCTTGTCGAGCTCTTCGACCACGACCGTGCCGCCTTCGTCCCAGCTCACCGAGAGTTCGTCGATATCTTCCGCCATGGCCTGCCTCGTCGAGGATCGGGAAACCGGAGCTCGCCTCCGGGACGGGAGGGTGTAGCAGGGTCGGGGCGCGCCGTCACCTGGGCAGGGAGGGCGGCGCGGTGCGAGGTGCGGTGCGGCGAGAAAAAAGCAGGTCCCCGTGAACCGACCGCCGACGCGCGACACGTCATGCATGAAGGCGCTGGATGGTCCGGGGCCTCGAACACGATCACGAATCAACGAATGGAGTCACTACGATGAACACCAAGACCAACATCAAGGCCGGCCGCGCTCTCCTCCTCCCCGCCGTGCAGAAGGTCCGCGGCTGAGGCTGCGCGACGGGCGCCATCGCGCCCGTGATTGTGCACCGATTGGGTGCGCCGCCCGCCGCAGCGTCGCGATCGCGATGATCGTGCGCGGCGGCGGGCGCGTCCCGCCTCTCCCTCTCCACCTCTCCCCTCCCCTCCCCTCCTGAGCGAGCAGACCGCGATGAACCACCCGGCCAGCGACGCGATCGACGTCCTCGAGCTCTACCGCTGGGCCGTCCAGGACCCGGAGACCCACGCGACGGTCCTGCAGGTGATCTATGAGACTTTGCGCGACGGGCGCGAGGCCGCCGTGCTGCGGGAGGACTTCGCCGGCACCTCGGCCGAGTCGGTCGCCTGGCTCGCGCTCGGCGAAGGGCGCCGCGCGATCGCGGTCGACCGCGACGAGGCGACGGTCGCGTGGGCCGGCCGACGGGCGCGCCGTTTGCTCGGCGCGGACGCCGAGCGCCTCGCGCTCGTGCACGCCGACGTGATGGACGTCGCCCCGCCGCGCGTGGCGGCCGCCGACATCATCTCGGTCCTCAACTTCAGCATCTGCTATTTCACCGAGCGCCGCGCGCTGGTGCGCTACCTCGCGCATGCGCGCCGCTGCCTCGCCCCCGACGGCGTCATGGTCGTCAACACCTTCGGCGGGCCCGGGGCCCAGACCGCATCGATCGATCGCCGCCGCGTCGAGCCGGCGCCGCGCCTGGCGTGCGAGGCGCCGATCGCGCCCTTCGACTACGTCTGGGAGCACCGCTCGTACGACGCGGTGACGGACGTGCTCGACTGCCGCATCCACTTCGAGCTCGACGATCCAGAGGGCGGAGCGTCGCGCGTGGTGCGCGACGCCTTCGCCTATCGGTTTCGCCTGTGGGGGCTGGCCGAGCTCTGCGAAGCCTTTCGCGATGCGGGCTTCGACGATGCGCGCCCGTGGCGCCACACCTACGATCCGGCGCTCGGTGACGACGGGGTCTTCCTCGGGCCGGTCGACGCGCTCGCCGACAAGCCACAGTGGACGGCCTACGTCGTCGCGACGGCGGCCTGACGGAGACCGAGCACCGCGTCGGCGATGAGGTGGTTGGTGCGCTCGGGGTTTTCCTCGTGCGGGCAGTGGCCGACGCCCGGCAGGACCACGAGGCGCGCGTGCGGGATCTGGCGCACGAGGCGATGTGCGCCCTGCACCGGCAAGAGCGCGTCGGCCTCGCCCCAGATCACCAGGGTCGGGTGGCGGACCTCGGCGAGGCGCCGATCGAGCGTGGCGATGGCCGGCGGCAGCGCACGCGCGGTGGCGGCGAGCGTGCGCAGCGAGCCGGACGCCTTGAACGGGGCCCAGAAGCCGGCCATGTAGTCGCGGTCGATCGGGAGGCCACGATAGGCGATGGTGGCGAGTGGGATCCTGAGCAACGTCGGCCCGAAGAGCGCGCGATAGACCGGCGCCATCGCGCCGATGAGTCCGATCGCCGGCCAGGGAAGCTGCGAGAGGTGGCTGGCCGGGTTGATGAGCACGAGGCGCTCGACGCGCGTGGCCTCGTGCAGCGCGGTCCAGAGCGAGACGGCGCCGCCGAGCGAGTTGCCGACGAAGGTCGCGCGCTCGACGCCGAGGTGATCGAGCGCGCCGAGCACGAAGCGCGACAGCGTCGTCAGGTCGTGCTGGCCGTTGCCGCGCCCGCTCCAGCCGTGGCCCTTGTGGCAGATGGCGATCACGCGCAGGCCGCGCGCGGCGAGCGGCTCGAGGTTCTTTCGCCACGCCCACGAGGAGACGGCGATCCCGTGCAGCAGGACCAGCGCCGGCCCGTCGCGCGGCCCGAGGTCGACGGCGTGGCAGCGCTCGGGCTTGCCGTCGATGACGACGTCGAAGATGCGCGACCGCGGATGCCAGCCCATACGCGCGCGAGTGTGCGCGCGGCTGGCCCTCGGTTCAAGGGGCACGCGGGCGACGCTGCAACCGGAGCTTCCGCCGGCTCGAGCGCAGCGCTACACTCTCGATCATGAGCGTGGCCCTGCTCCCAGACGAGCCGATCCGGCGACTTACGGTCAAAGAATACAACCAGTTGGCCGATCTGGGCGCCTTCGCCGACGAGCGCGTCGAGCTCCTCGACGGGGTGGTGTATCGCATCTCGCCTCCGAACGCGCCGCACGCGACGGTGATCGTGAAGCTCACTCGGATCTTCGCCAGGCACCTCGCCGACGAGATCGAGCTGCGTGTGCAGCTCCCGATCGAGACCGATCGATACAGCGAGCCCGAGCCGGACTTCGCGGTGTGCAAGCCGCGCCCGGACTTCGGGCAGGCCCACCCGACGACGGCCGGCCTGGTGGTCGAGGTCTCGGATACCTCGCGGCGGCGCGACCTCACCCTCAAGCCGCTGCTCTATGCGCGCGCGGGCGTCGAGGAGTACTGGGTCTTCGACCTGCCGCGTCGGGTGGTGCACCAGCACTTGAACCCGGGCGCGGAGGGCTACGAGCTCGTGCGCATCGTACATCCGGGCGAGACCTTGCGGCCCGTCGCCTTCCCCGAGCTGGCGATCGTGATCGACGAGGTCATGCCTCAGCCATGACGCGCAGGGCGACCACGAGGGTTGCCCCTACAGAGGATCACCGGGGCGCGCCGTAGGGGCTGGCCTCGTGCCCGCCCGTCAGCTCTCCTTGTCGAAGCGCTTGCGCTCGTTGTGATCGAGGTACTTCTTGCGCAGGCGGATGTTCTTCGGCGTGACCTCGACCAGCTCGTCGGGCCCGATGAACTCGAGCGCCTCTTCGAGGGTGAAGATCTTGGGCGGGGTCAGGAAGATGTTCTCGTCGGCGCCCGAGCTGCGGATGTTGGTGAGCTTCTTCGTCTTCGAGGGGTTCACCACGAGGTCGTTCTCGCGCGAGTGCAGGCCGATGATCTGGCCGTGGTAGACCTTCTCGCCGGGGTTGACGAAGAGCTGGCCGCGCTCCTGCAGGGTGTTGAGCGCGTAGGTCACGGTGTCGCCGTCGTCCTGCACGATGAGCACGCCGTTCTTGCGCATGCGGGTCTTGCCGCGGCTCGGCGCGTAGTGGCTGAAGAGGTGCATGATGGTGCCGGTGCCGCGCGTGTCGGTCAGGAACTCCGAGCGATAGCCGATGAGGCCCTGGGACGGGCAATACCAGCGCATGCGCACGTGCCCGTCGAGGCTCGCCTGCAGGTCCTGCAGCTCGCCGCCGCGCTGGTTGAGCTTCTCGATGACCGAGCCGGAGTAGTCCTCGGCGCAGTCGATGGCGACCTCTTCGATCGGCTCTTCGACCTGGCCGCCTTCGCCTTCGCGCAGGATCACCTGGGGCGGCGAGACGGAGAGCTCGAAGCCCTCGCGGCGCATCGTCTCGATCAGCACCGAGAGGTGCAGGGTGCCGCGGCCGGAGACGACGAACTGCTCGAGGCTCTGGCCGGGCTCGACGCGCAGGCCGACGTTGGCGAGGAGCTCGCGCTCGAGGCGCTCGCGGATCTGGCGCGAGGTGACGAACTTGCCTTCGCGCCCGCCGAACGGGGAGTTGTTCGGCGAAAAGGTCATGCTCAGGGTCGGCGGATCGATGGCGATCGCCGCCATCGGCAGCGGGTTCGCGGCGAGGCAGATCGTGTCGCCGACGGTGGCGTCGCCGGCGCCGGCGAGCGCGATGATGTCGCCGGCCTCGGCCTCGTCGGTGTCGACGCGCTCGAGCCCCTTGAAGGTCATGAGCTGCGAGACGCGGAAGGTCGCGCGCACGCCGTCGGGGCGGCAGACGACCGCCTGCTGGCCACGCTTGATCGTGCCGGCGTAGATGCGGCCGACGGCGATGCGGCCGAGGAAGGGCGAGTGCGCGAGCGTCGCGACCTGCATCTGCAGCGGCGCCTTGGGGTCGGACTTCGGGGCGGGCACGTGCTCGACGATGAACTCGAACAGCGGGGTCAGGTCGCCCGAGGTCTCGCCGAGCTCCTTGACCGCCCAGCCCTCGCGGCCGACGGCGTAGATCACAGGGAAGTCGAGCTGCTCGTCGTTGGCGCCGAGCGAGACGAAGAGGTCGAAGACCTCGTCGAGGACCTCCTTGGGGCGCGCGTCCTTGCGGTCGATCTTGTTGATGCACACCAGCGCGCGCAGCCCGAGCTCGAGCGACTTGCGCAGGACGAAGCGCGTCTGCGGCATCGGCCCCTCGGCCGCGTCGACGAGCAGCAGCACGCCGTCGACCATGCGCAGCACGCGCTCCACCTCGGAGCCGAAGTCGGAGTGGCCGGGGGTGTCGACGATGTTGATGCGGATCCCGCGCCAGGTCACCGCAGTGTTCTTGGCGGTGATGGTGATGCCGCGCTCCTTCTCCTGGTCGTTGAAGTCCATGACCCGTTCGTTGGCTTCGCCGGTCTTTTCGCGAAGGGTTCCGGACTGTTTCAGGAGCCCGTCGACCAGCGTGGTCTTGCCGTGGTCGACGTGGGCGATGATGGCGATGTTGCGCAGGTCCATTGGGCGCGCCTGTACCAACGCCCCGCCGACAAAGCAATCACCATCGCGGCGACGGTAATGGTCGGCGCGATTGTTGCCTGAAAGACCGACCCTGGCATGATGGGGCGCGCGCGAGCACGGGAGCGTTTTGAATGCCGCCGGCTCGCTCGTCCCCGTCCGTATGTCTTCCCCGAGATCGAGGCCCTGATGCTGCGTGTTGGCTGTGTGTTGGCGATGGTCGTGGTGTGTGGTTCGGCCTGCGACGCCACCAAGGTCGGTGAGCAGTGCGTCGCCGCCGATCTGGTCGGGCAGTGCCCGGCCGGCTCGAACCCGGTGCTCGGGGCGGCGGCATCGACGAGCTGCGGCGGTACCTTCGAGGGGCAGACCATCGGCGACGGCATGGCGGTCTCGGGGCAGTGCGGCGCCAACGGGACCTGCGAGTTCCTGTGCCAGTTCGAAGTCCCGTGCACCTGCGGCGTGGCGACCTTGACGAAGGAGGCGATCGTCTGCGCCGAGTGCCAGGATCAGAGCTGCGGCGACGGGCGCTGCGAGGGCACCGAGCGACCGGGCTGCGCGCCGGGCGAGGAAGGGTGCTTCCCGTGCGCCGAGGACTGCGGCGGCTCGACCTGCGGCGACGGCGACTGCACCGGCGACGAGAGCCCCGAGACCTGCCCGCAGGACTGCGCGGCGACGTGTGTGCCCAACGCGCGGAGCTGCATCGGCACGCGCGTGTCGGTGTGCGCGGCCGACGGACACACCACGGCCGAGGTCGACTGCGCGACGGTCGGCCAGGTCTGCGCCGACGGGCAGTGCGTGGCGCCGAACGTTTGCGGCAACGGCCTGTGCGAGGCGGGCGAGGACGCGAGCTGCGCGGCGGACTGCGCGCGCGTGTGCGACCCGGCGAGCCGGCGCTGCGACGGGGCGGTGCTGGTCGTGTGCGCGGCCGACGGCGAGAGCGAGGCGCGCACCGACTGCGCGGCGAGCGGCGAGGTCTGCAGCGGCGGGCAGTGCCGACCGGCGAACGTGTGTGGCAACGGGGTGTGCGAGGCGGGCGAGGAGGCGTGCTCCCAGGACTGCCAGGCGGTCTGCGGCAACGGCCGCTGCGACAACAACGAGGAGGTGAGCTGCCCGCGCGACTGCGTGGTCTGCGGCGATGGCACGTGCGGGGCGGGCGAGATCGAGAGCTGCCCGCAGGACTGCGGGATCTGCGTGCCGAGCAAGAAGGAGTGCCTCGGCAAGATCCTGCGCGTGTGCAACGCCAACGGCACGGCCTACGACGACGTCGACTGCGCCGGGCTCGGGCTCTCGTGCGCGCGCGGCGACTGCGTCGAGCCCAACGTGTGCGGCAACGGGATCTGCGACCCGGACGAGAGCGAGGCGAGCTGCGAGCGCGACTGCGCCGAGGTCTGCGGCAACGGGCGCTGCGGCGGGCTCGAGGTCTTCGAGACCTGCGCGATCGACTGCGATCCGGTCTGCGGCGACGGCACCTGCGAAGGCGACGAGGACAGTCTCGGCTGCTCGTTCGACTGCCTGGCGACGTGCGGCAACGCGGCCTGCGACGGGCTGGAGGATCGCGACAACTGTCCGAGAGATTGCGGCTTCTGCGGTGACGGCGCGTGCCAGGACGGGGCGGAGTCGGCGAGCCTGACGCCGCCGGCCGGGCAGGAGTCGTGCGTGGTCGACTGCGTGATCACCGGCTGCCAGCGCGACTCCGACTGCGATGACAAGGTCGGTTGCACGGCGAACCAGTGCCTCAACGGCTCGTGCATCTACACGGCCGACGACGACCTGTGCGTCGGCGACGAGCGCTGCATCAAGTTCCACGGCTGCTGCCCGGATGACGACGGCGACGGCTACGCCGACATCGCGTGCGGCGGCAGCGACTGCGACGACCAGGATGGCGACGTGCACCCGGGCGCGCTCGAGCCGTGCGGCGGCGGCGACCGGAACTGCAACGGCGTGCACCGCCCGGCGCTGGCGCCGGCCAAGAAGCTGACGGCGAACGCGTCGAACAAGCGCTTCCTCGACGCCGAGTCGACCGGCGACGCGATGATGCTGGTGTGGTCGGGCAAGTCGGCGCTCTACGAGCAGCTCGAGATGTTGCCGGTCTCGTGGGGGCTCATCGCCGAGGGCGCCGTCAAGGTGGTGAGCCAGGTGCGGGTCAACGAGAACATGCCCCGGATCCACGTCGCCTATCATCCGACCAAGAATGCGCTCGGGGCGATGTGGGCCGTGGCGGGCGGGGGGATCAGCGAGAACAAGGCCGGCTGGATCGGGCTCGACGGCAGCGTGGTCGGCGAGCTCACGAGCCATGCGGCCTACGGCTGCGTGATCAATGGCGTCACCTACACGCACGTGCCGGTGCCGTACGGCGCGATCGTCAACGGCGACGGGGTGCTCTTCAGCGCGCGCGCGGTCTATTACGTCAATGAGTCCAACGTCTTCTCGTATTCGTCAGGGTGGCTGCAGCTCGCGGCGACCGGCAACCTGAGCATCGCCCATGGGGCGCCGTGCGAGGGGGTCGTGACGCCGACGGACCTGGTGCGGGTCGGGGATCTCGTCACCGGGCTCGCCGGAACAGGGCAGTTCGTGCCGACCTCGCTCGTGACGATCGACACGAGCGTGCCCGGCTCGGGTCAGACGGCCGCGTGGCTGGACGACGGGCACGCGGGCACCTGCGCGCTGGGCGAGGACGGCGAGCTCCTGGCGACGGCGTGCGTGGCGGCCGGTGCCACGACGGTGCAGTATCGGCGCGCGACCCAGAACGGTAGCGTCTTCTACGAGGCCGAGGTGATGAGTGGCGCGCACACCCCGATCGGGATCGGACGCAGCGCCGAGCGCCCCGGCGCGGTGACGCAGGTCGGTGTGGTCACGCGCGACGGCGGCAACAACCTGTGGTTCTTCGCGCGTGATCAAGCCGGTGAGCCGGTGCTGGAGCCGGCGATCGTCGCCGGCGGCGAGACGGTGGGCGGCGTGTCGGTACTGCATGACGGCAACGACTTCGTGCTGGTGTGGCTGGCGAAGGTGCAGGGGTTCGAGCAGGTCTTCGGGCAGCGCATCACGTGTGAGTGACGAGGGCGGCAACTTCAGTCGGCTATGCATCCTTCCCCGGGTGTGCGAGCCTCCCGGCCTCGGGAGGTCCCACGATGACTCTTGTGCACCCCGACTTCGCGCCGAGCACCCATTCGCGGGTCGCAGTAATCAGCTGGGGCGCTCTGAGCCTCTTCGTTGTCGCCGCGATCGGCTGCGCGTCGAGCGGACCCACCGCGCCCGAGCTCGAAGCGCCACCGCGCGGGGCGGCGCTCGAGAAGGCGCTGATCGGTACGTGGCTCGGGGAGGCCGACGACGGTACCCCGTCGTCCGTGCGGGTCGAGATCACCCTGGACGCGGATGGCAAGTACACGCTCGCGGCGGGCCTGGTCTACGAGACCTACCGCTGGGTCGTGCGCGACGATCTGTTGATGCTGCTGCCGGATCCGACAGCCCAAGCCTCGGACGGGATATGCTTTCGCGCATCGGGCATGAGCGCCGATCGCGTCGAAGGGACCTGGGCGTACACGCTCGAGGGTGCTGTGGAAGGGGCGGAGATCGGCTGTGAGGCTCGCTGGTTCGCGGCGGCGCTCGAACGTCGCCCCTGAGCTGTCGCAGCCCGGCGGTATGAAATACCGCGGCTCGGGGTTCGAGCCGATCACGGCGAGCACATCACGTGTGGGTGACTATGAAGTGGTTGGGGTTGGTTTCGTGGGTGGCGTTGGTCGTCGGCGGGTGCGGCGAGAAGGCCGAGCGCGCGCCGCCGCCCAAGCGTGGGTCGGGGGCCGGCGCGGTGTCGGAGCCGCGGGGGCGCGACCCGACCTACGATGAAACCGTCGAGGCGATCCGGCGGCTCTTGAAGGACAACGAGGTCGGCGCGGCGGTGAAGGCGGCGCGCGAGCTGATGGACGATCATCGGCTCGACGCCGAGGGCTGGGTGGTGATCGCCACGGCGTACCAGGTGGCGGGCGACGCGAAGGAGGCGTTGAAGGCGGCCAAGGTGGCGGTCGACAAGGCGCCCGACAGCGCGGCGGCGTGGGTGGCGGTCGGCGCGGCCGAGCGCATGATCGGCGGCTACGCGGCGGCGGAGGCGGCGCTGAAGCGGGCGCTCGAGCTCGATCCGGGCTCGCGGGCGGCGCGCTTCAACCTGGCGGGGATCGCCGCCGACAAGGGCCAGCACGAGCTGGCCAAGAACGAGCTGGTGAAGCTGGTGGAGGCGGACCCGGACGACTTCGAGGCGCGCTATCTGCTGGCGACGACGTTCCTGGCGATGAAGGAGCTCGGGCCGGCGCGCGAGCAGCTCGCCGCGATCATCGAGCGCTACCCGCAGCACTTCCGGGCGCAGCGCACGCTGGCGGCGCTGGCGTGGGCCGAGGGCAACTACAAGCGCGCGTTCGAGCGCGCGGCGATCGCGGCGCGGCTGTCGGAGGGGGACGCCGAGACGGCGCGCCTGCTGGAGGGGAGCTTCTATATCGTGGTGGCGTCGCGGCTCATGTGTCAGGCGGGGCCGCGGCCGTGGCCGGCCGACAAGGTCGTCGCGGTCCTGCAGGCGATCGAGCGGGAGGAGGGGCTCGAAGGCGCAGGCAGCTTCGTCGAGCTCGACGAGCGCTTCGGCGACAACGAGGTCGTGCAGGGGCGTGTGCGGCGGGCCGCGGCGGCGGCGGGGTGTGCGGTGCCGCCAGGGGCCGAGCCGGTGCCGGCCGATGTCGACGCCGCGCCGGCTCCTGACGGGGAGTAGCTTGGAGCGGGCGGCGATGCCCGAGACTTGCGTGACGTACAGTGGGGTGTAAGGGTGTACGTCATGCAGTCCAAGCTCACCCTGCGTCTGGATTCCGAGCTCATCGAGCAAGCGAAGGCGTATGCCCGTTCGACGGGTCGGTCCGTGTCCGAGCTGGTCGCGGCGTACTTCGCGTTGCTCGGAAGGGAGGTGGCCGCGGAGGAGGTGAGCGTGCCGGCCGCAGTTCGCTCGTTGCACGGTCGCCTGGCGGGAGCTGACGTCGACGAGCGGGACTACCGCGCCCACCTCGAAACCAGGTACGGGGGAGCCGGTCGGTGAGGGTGTCGCGTGTCGTCTTCGACACGAACGTCATCCTGGATCTGTTGCTCGCTCGGGAACCGTTCGACCAGGAGGCAGCCGCGTTGGCGAGCCTCGTCGCCGAAGGCGTGCTCACCGCATATGTCAGCGCGACCTCGGTCACGACGGTGCACTATCTGGCGACGAAGCATCTGGGTGCGCGTGCCGCGGACGGAGCCGTCGAGGACTTGCTCGCGCTCTTCGCGGTCGCGCCGATCACCGAGGGCGTGCTCCGGGCTGCCATCGAGCGGCGCTTCGACGACTTCGAAGATGCCGTCATCGATGCGGCGGCGGAGCACGTCGACGCGGACGCGATCATCACCCGCGACGCGAGCGGGTTTCGGGCATCGCGGCGGACGGTGCTCTCACCGAGCGAGGCGCTGGGCGCGATCACGGCGAGCGGCCGTGGCGGATCGTCGTGAACGGGCGGATGCGCATCCTGCACGTGATCCCGGGGGTCGCGCCCGAGAGCGGCGGGCCGACGACGGTCCTGCGGCAGCTCTGCAATCGCCTCGTCGAGCGCGGCCATGTCGTGCACGTGATCACGAGCGATGCCAGCGTGAGCGGGCGGCGCGTGAGCCTCGCCGAGGCGCGCGCCGGCTATGACGAGCGGGTGACGATGACGCTCTGTCGCGCCGATCTGGTGCGACCCCCCTACCCTTCCGTCGCGCACGCGCGCGCGGTCTGGCGCGCGGTTCGACGCTTCGACGTCGCGCACGTGCACGGCGTCTTCGCCCTGCCGGTGACGCAGGCGATGGCGATCTTTCGCGCGCGCGGCATGCCCTACGTGCTGCGGCCCTGCGGCATGCTCGACGACTACTCGATCGCGCACAAGGGCGCGCAGAAGCGCCTGTGGATGCGCCTCGTCGAGCAGGCCAACCTCGAGGGCGCGGGGCTCATCCAGGCCTCGACCGAGCACGAGGCCGAGGCGGTCAGGCGGCGCCTGCCACCGTCTCGCCACGATCGCGTCGCGGTCCTGCCCCAGGGCGTCGAGCCCCTGCCCGCGCCGAGCGGTCGCCGCCTGCACACCCGCCCCTACCTCCTGTTCCTCTCTCGGATCGCCGAAAAGAAAGGCCTCCTCTTGCTGGTCGAGGCGTTCTCGCGGATCGCGGACCGCCACCCGGAGCTCGACCTCGTGATCGTCGGCCCCGACGAGCGTGGCCACCGCGCGGTCGTCGAGGCGCGGGTCCGCGAGAGGGGGCTCACCGAGCGGGTGCACCTCGTGGGGGAGGCCCGCGGCGTCGACAAGAGCGACTGGTACGCCGGCGCCGAGGCCTTCGTGCTGCCGTCCCATGACGAGAACTTCGGCGTCGTGGTCATCGAGGCCGCCCAGCACGGACTCCCGCTCATCGTCTCCGATGGCGTCGGTCTCGCTGCGGCCGTGCAGGAACATGCTGCGGGACTGGTCGTGCCGGGCACCGCGGCTGAGCTCGCCGATGCCATCATGACGCTGCGGACCGATGGCGACGACAGATGGGCAGCCGGCGCGAGAACCTTGGCCGCGGCATTCGGGTGGGGCACGACGATCGCGCGACTCGAGCACGCCTATGCGCGAGAACGACGCGTTCCGCGCTGATTCTTGCGCGATGGTCGCCTCGGTAGGCGCCTATGGGATGCGGCGAAGGACCCAATAGACCAGGGACAAGCGCCGCGCGGGGCGTTCGCGCGCGATCGCCTCGACCTCGCGGCGGATCGCAGCGGTCAGCTCGGCGCCCGACTCGAACGGCACGTCGCTTCGTCGTGCCTGGTCGATCGCGTCGGTCAGCGAGCGCACGAGCTCGTCGCCCTCTTCACCGACGATCGCGACCGCGCGCTCTCCGAGCGCGTTCACCAGCTCGAGCTGGTGATCGTTGACGTGCTCGCCGAAGCGGGCGAGCCGCGGCACGAGGATCGGGCGATGCCCGTGCACGAGCGCGTCGCGGATCGTGCCGGCGCCGGCGTGGCACACGACCGCGTCGGCGGCGTCGAGCTCGGCCATGAGCTCGTGACGGGGGATGAGGCGCCAGCCGTCGAGCCCTGGCGGCAAGCCAGCGCTCGCGTGCTGCACCCGGATCTGCCAGCCCGTCGTGCGCGCGACTCGGGCCAGGGCGTCGACGAGCCGCGGGAACGGCCCCTTGTTGCCGACGATGGCGAGCACGCGTCGGCTCACAGGAGTCCTCCCGCATAGCGGGCCCACGGGAGCTTGCGCTGAAGCTCCGGCCACTGCACGTAGAAGCGGCGGGTGAAGGGTCGCATCAGACGGCCCGTGAGCGTCGGCGAGGTCACGGCCCAGGTGCCCTCGATGTAGAGGATCGGGATCCCGATGGCGCGGGCGACGAGCGCGGCCGAGACGACGAGGCCGGAGCCGGTCGAGACGATGAGGTCGGGGCGGGTGCGGGCGAAGATCCGTGCGAACTCGACGACGTTCCAGGCGACGCGCCAGTCGCGCTCGGCGTGGGCGACGCGGTAGCTCTCGACCCCGGGTGGCAGGACCGGAGACTCGTCGTTGGTGATCCAGAAGGTCGAGTGGCCCTCGAAGGCGGGCATCAGCTCGAGCAACTCGGCGAGGTGACCGCCGACCGCGGAGATCAGCGCGATGCGCAGCGCGCGCGGCGGCGAGCCCGCGCGGTCGTCGCGGCTCAACACGCCCAGCCCTCGCAGCGCTCGAGCATGCGCGCCGCCCACTCGCGATAGGTCCACGCCAGGGCACGTCGGTGGCCTTCGGCGGCGACTCTGGCGCGGCCTTCGGGATCGGCGAGCCACCGGCCGAGCGCGGTGACGAGCTCCTCGGGGGTGCCGAAGTCACCGCAGGCGACCTCGGGCGGGAAGAAGGCGGCGGCCTCCGGGGATCGCTCGTGCAGCATGAACGCGCCGGTGCACGGGATCTCGAAGGTGCGCATGTTGCAAGCGCCCTTGTTCTGTTTGCGCAGGACGTTGATCATGACCTTGGTGGCGCGCGCGGCCTTCGCCTGCTCGATCCCATAGAGCGGTCGACCGCGCCAAGCCTTGCGCAGCGCCTCATGTCGGCAGCGCCCCTTCCAGTAGTCGGTGCCCCAGATCGCCAGGTCGAAGCCGGCCTCGGCGACGGGCAGGAGCCACGCCTCGCGCTCTTCGTCCCAGTTGCCGACGAAGGTCACGGCGGCGCCGAAGGTGGCGCGCTCGTCATCGCTGAGCGCATCGACCATCGGGTGCAGCGCCGGATCACACGCGAACGGCAGGTAGAAGGCGCGCCTGGCGCCCTCCGCCGTGGCGCGCTGCACCAACGGTCGCGACCACAGGAAGACCGCGTCGACCATGCGCAGCTGCACGTCGGCGCGCGCGTGCGAAGGCCCACGCCGGGTGAGGCCCGCCTGGTTCCAGGGGTCGTCGGGGTGGAAGGCCAGGAGCGGCACCCGCGGCAGCGCGCGCCGGATCGCGGCGTAGGTCGCGGCGTGCAGGTCGTCGCACTTCACGAAGAGCACCAGATCGGGCTTGGTGCGCGCGAGGGTCGCGACCAGGCGGAGCTCGACCGCGGGCCGAGACAAGCCGGCCAGACCACGACCGAGCAGGCCGGCGCCACGGAAGCGCAGACCCCGCAAGGTCGGCAGCCAATCGACGTAGGGGATGTAGGTCACGCGCCGTCCGAGCGCCTCGAAGCCGCGCTGCACGGACAAGCCCATCGCGCCCTCGGCGCCGCTCGAGATGATGCACACGTGCGCGAGCCTGGCGGCGGTCATGTGCGGAGGCGGGTTGGGGACCTGCACGGCGCAGAGGCTATCACGGACCGTCGCCCGAGGCATCGTCGCCTGCCGCCGACGGGACCGCGGCCGAGCTCGACCGCGGCAGATCCTCCGGCCAGGGTTCGAGCGGCAGGGCGTTCAAGACCGACCGCGGGTTGCGCGAGACCAGTCGGACTCCGCGGCGGGCCAGATAGCCCGGTAGTGAGCGCCAGCTGCGCATCGAGGTCGATGACGAGAGCATCGCTTTTTCGAGCGCTTGCTGATCGGTCGGGCCTGGCACGTGCCCGTAGAAGTGGGAGTTGTCGGATAGGAGCAGACCGTTGCCGTCGATGCCGAGCAGGTTGATCTCGGAGAATCCCATCCACGTCGCGATCGAGATGGCGGTCTTGGTCACGTTGTCGGCGCCCGGGATCCCGCGCGTCAGATCGATCTCCCAAGGGTAGCCAAAGTGGAAGAATTGATTCGGATAGACTACATAGCGGCGATGCTGCTCTAGGAGCCCGCGTTCCCGCAGATAGTGCCAACCGTCATATCCAGTGAACATCGAGACGTCGGGTAGGCGGCGTTCGATCTCCTCGACGAAATCGTGGCCCCAGGTGCCGGCACCGAACTTCGGATCGACGATGACATAGTAGCGGGGACGGATGAGGTGCGCCTGCTCGTGGTGGATGAAGCGGTTGACGACGAAGACGTGCTCATCCCTGAGAGCGAGCAGATCATGCTCGCGCAGCGACGGTCCGTTCCCGAGGATCCAGCAGCGCTCGCCGCGACCCGCCATCCGAAGCCGACGATTCGCGCGCAAGAGCTGCTTGTGTTCTCGGGGAAGGGTGAGCTCCTTCGATCTGGCGAACACGTTCCAAGCGAGGAAGAGCGCGTCGTCGAGCGCGGCGCGTGCATCGCTGGGTCTGAGCGAGCGCAGGTGCGCGATGATCTCGGTCGCCTTCATCCTGCAACCTCGGAGCCCCGGTCTTGCCAGGTCGAGCCGAAGCGCCAGCGATATACGGCCTCGGCGAGGTGGAAGTCATCCTCCCAGTCGATGTCCAGGGCGTGCAACGGGTCGAGCGCGTGCAGGCGCGGGCACCGCCCGATGCGGTCACCGCGCTCCTGCCCGATGGCGCGGGGTACCACGAACAACGCCGAGTTCACCTCGAAGAGAGGGCGCAGGTCCTGGGTGCGTGGCCACCTGAGCGGTTGGGTCGCGTAGTTGACGGGCCTGGGAGATCGGCCGTCGTCGTCCTGCCAGACGAATGATCGGATGGGCGTCACCGTGAGCAGAGAGTCGTGCACGGCCGGGTCTCTGGTCCTGAAGGCCGCGAGCGCAGCCGCGTAGAGCTCGGGCGTCATCAGCGGCGAGGTGACGTGGGTCCACGCGAGGTGCTCACAATCGATCGTCGTGAGGGCGTAGCGGATCAGGCTGTCGGTGGTCGTCGTGGAGCGTCCCAGCTCGTCCGGGCGCTCGCGCACCTCGAGCGTCGCAGGCCCCGACCAGGTCGTGGCGCGTCGCGCCGCGATCTCGAGCACCCTCGGATCGTTCGAGTCGACGACGATCGCGTCGAAGCCGCGCGTGCGCTCGAGTTGATCGAGCTTGATTCCGAGCAGCCCCTGAGGGTGGTCGGCAAAAGGCCGGGTGTTCTTGTCACGGACCCGCTCGCTGCCGGCGCGACATGGGAGGAAGAGGGCGGTTCCGACCGTCATCGAGCGCCCGGAGTGAGAGCCGTCGGGGGATCGAGGGCGAGACTCGCGTAGATCGAGCGCACCTCGATGGGGAAGCTCGTCGGTGTCAGTGAGATCACCTCGACCTCCGGATAGCGCTGGCCGAGGAGCGCAAAGAAGCCCTCGAGCTCTTGCTGCATGCGTGCATCACGGGGCGAAGGCGAGCCGCGATAGCCGTCGAAGCCGACGACGCGCACGCGGCGAGCTCCGCGCTGGACCGCCTGCATGATGGCAAACATCGAGACCACATCGGCCGGAATCACGCAGGGCGATGCGGAGAGCTCGCCCGAGGCGACCTGGTAGGGCTCGACGACGATCCGCGCGTCACCGTCGTCGGCGCCGAGGGCCCCGTCTTCGCTGCGCCCCACGCCGAGGATCGCCGCCTTGCCGCAATGGAGCACGTCCTGGAGCATGCGCTGGGCATTGGCGTGCAGGGTGAAGCAAGCGAAGTGTTCAGGCGCGGTAGCGAGGGCGGCGAGGTGGTTGCATTCGAGCACGATCGGAGCGTGGCGGCGGATGTAGCGATTGATCGCATCGACGTGCTGTGTCGACGATGGTCCGCGACCGACGACGATTACCTCACGGCCAGCCCAGTCAGAGACGAACCGGGTGCGAGTGCCCGGCGACGGGGGGGATGACGGTGTCGGCATCAGCGCCGGGCGCAGCGAGATCGCCTCGTCGAGGGTCCTGCGCGAGAAGCTCCGCCCCTGCTTGGAGTCGTGCAGAGCGTGGAGGATCGCGATGACCTCGCTGATCGTATAGCGGCCGCTCTCGAGCAGCTCTTGGGCGTACGTCGGGTGCACGGCGAGCTGTCCCGAGAGCACGTACGGGGCGCGCGGACCCCATGAATACCGGGTGTGCAAGGACTCCCAGTGACGTCCGATGAGCTCGTAGATCGGGGCCGTTCGGTAGCGCGTCAGGCCTTCGCGCGTCTCGAGGTGCTGGAGGAGGATCTCGGTCTTGAGGTTGCCCGGTCCGCGACCCATGCCGAGGACCGCGGCGTCGACCCAGGTCGCGCCGGCGTCGCGGGCCGCCAGCGCGTTGGCGAAGGCGAGCTCGAGGTTGTTGTGCAGGTGCACGCCGATCGGGCGTGGCCGCTCGGTGCCGTCGGTGAGCTCGTTCCAGAGCCGGACGGCGTCGGCGATCTCCTCGGGATACATGTTCCCATACGAGTCTGCGAGGTAGACGACGTCCGCGGGGGATGCGGCGAGCGCGCGCATGAGCGGCGCACGATCGGCGGGGTCGACCGAGGCCCAGGCCATCAGGTTGAGCGTCGTTCGATACCCGTGCTCGGCGAGCGCGCTCACCTGGGCGATGGCGGAGGAGAGGTCCCGCGGTCGCGTCGCGACGCGCACGAGCCCGACCCGGCTGCGATCGGCGGGAGCGAAGAGCCGTCCGATCTCGTCCTCGCGATCGGCGAGCTCCTTGGCGTCGAGCATCAACGCGAGGCGCGTGTGACGCAGCGCCGGCAGCGCGTCGATCCAAGCCTCTTCACAATAGCGCAGCGCGCCGAAGAATCCGGTTCGTTCGACCGAGCGGTAGCCGATCTCGGCCCAGTCGACGCCGGCCTCGTCCATCGCGCGCAAGTAGGCGCGAACGTGCTCCGCGTCGAAGTCCCAGGCATTGTGGAAGCCTCCGTCACGCAGGGTGACGTCGAGCACGACGAGCCGGGTCGTGTCTTCTCTCGTGGGTTCGTCGTGCATCATCCACTCACGGCCATGCGCCTGTCTGCCACAATCGGGTCTACGATACCAGCCAGCGTGCGAGGCGGTTCGCATCTCAAGGGTCGGCGACACCTTCGATGCGATGGCGTGTGCACCATGCTTGCAGTGCCACGAGCGCGAGCACGCGTGAGTAGCTCAGCCAGCGTGGACCACGATGGAAACGTGCAAGGCACCGAACGGCCTCCGCGGGATCGAGCGCGCCGGTCGCCTCGAGATTCGAAGCGGCCAGGTGGCGCTTCACCCAGGCGGCGAGCGGACCGCGCAGCCAGACCTCCCAGGGGAGGACGAAGCCGCGTTTGGGGACCTGGAAGAGCTCGACCGGGAGCCCGGCTGCCTGAACAAGTACGCGCTTGTTCACGCGATCGCGGGGGTTCTTCTGAGCGGTCGGGACCCGAGCCATGAGCTCGACCAGCCGGTGGTCCAACAAGGGCGCGCGCACCTCGAAGCCGTGGGCCATCGACATCGTGTCGATGTCACGGAGCTGGGTGTCGACGAGATACTGACGTAGCTCGCACGACGTCAGCGCGAGCGCGGGGTCCATCTCGGCCAGGGCCTGGGAAGAGGGCGTCGAGAGGCCTCGTGAACGCGGCGCGAGCGCGTCGCGTTGGATCGATGAGAACATCTCCCGGATCAGGTCGTAGGTCAGGGCGGGCTCGCCTTCGGTGCCGAACAACGCCAGCGACTTGCCAAGCCGTGCGGGGACCCCAGGCGCGAGTCCGGCGCGCAGGCGCCGTCGTGCGGAGCGGGGCAGGAGACGGCCCCAGCGGCCGAGCTCGAGCATCCAGGGGTAGCGCCTGAAGTGGTCATAGCCGGAGAAGAGCTCATCGCCCCCGGTCCCGGCGAGCGCGACGACGAGCCCGTGGGCGCGGGCGGCGCGTGCGACGAACCACGTGTTGAAGCCGTCGTGGGATGGCAGATCCTGGGCGGCCAGGGCGTCGTCGACGAGCGCGAGCGCCTCGCGTGCGCTGAGGTGCGCGGCGTGGTGGCGCACGCCGAGCCTGGTCGCGAGCTGCTGCGCTCGCGCGCCCTCGTCCCAGTCCGCCTCGTCGAAGGTGAGGGTGAAGGTGTCGAGACCCCGGGTCGCCTGCCGGGCGGCGATGGCGGCGACGGCGGCGGAGTCGACGCCGCCCGAGAGGAAAACGCCGAGCGGCCTGTCGGCGATGAGACGCAGCCCTACGGCGCTCTCGAGCAGCTCGACCAGGCGCTCGCGCCAGTCGATCGGGGTCTCGCCGCGCGGATCGAGGTCCCAGTAGCGCTGTTCGTGGCGACCCGCGGGTGTGAGCCAGAGCGCCGTCCCGGGCGGGAGCTGGCGCACGCCGGGCAGGAGCGTCAGCGGGTCACGGGTCGAGCCGCGCTCGAGCCAACGCGCGAGCCCCAGCGGGTCGAGGGTGCGGGGCGCCCAACCGGTGGCGAGCAGCGTCCTCACCTCGGAGGCGAAGGCGACGGAGTCTCCGCGCTCGTGGATGTAGAGCGGCTTCTTGCCGAGCCGATCGCGCACGAGGAGCAGGCGCTCGCTGTCCCGGTCCCAGAACGCGAGGGCGAACATCCCGACGAAACGCTCGACGGCGCTCAGCCCCTCTCGCACCAGGAGGTGCAGCGCGGTCTCCGTGTCCGAGGTCCCGTGAAAGACCACGCCGTCGGCCTCGAGCGGGCCGCGCAGCTCGAGGTGGTTGTAGATCTCGCCGTTGAGCACGATCGCGTAGCGCCCATCGGCACTGGTCATCGGCTGGCGACCTGCGACCGAGGTGTCGAGGATCGCCAGGCGCGTGTGGGCCAGGCCGAGGCAGCGCCCCGTCGGCCCGGCGCCCCTCGAGATGAGCCAGCCGCGATCGTCCGGTCCGCGGTGGGCGAGCGCGGACTCGGCACGCGCCAAGGTCGGCTGCGCGGACTCGAGCGCGGGCGCGGGGACCAGAAACCCGTAGAGGCCACACATGGACGGGCAAGGTGTCACAACGACCGCGACATGGGAACGCCCCGCTTCTGGTCGGAGCGAAGACGCTGTATGGTCCGCCCGCGATGCGAGGCGACGTTGTGACGGTGGGACGAACGGAGCTCGAAGCGATCGAGCTGGTCACGCCCGACATGTTCTCGTCGCCCGGCGGAATCGCGCGCATGTCGGCCACCCTCGCGCATGCCGTCGGCCGCTGGGCCGAGTCCCGCGGGGTGCGCTTCACCGTGCACGCGCTCAACGACGCGCCGGAGTCGCGCGACCGCACGCTGGTGCCCGAGCCGCACCGCTATGTGGGCTATCGTGGTCACAGGGCGGTTCTCGCCACGCGGCTGCTGGCTACGTGCAACGTCTCGCCGGCGCGGCGCCTGGTCATCTTCGCCCACCCGCACCTCGCGACCTTGTCGCTGGCGTTTCCGAGCCGCGTCGGCAGTGTCGTCATCGCCCACGGGATCGAGGTCTGGCGTGCGCTTTCGAGACCTCGGCGTGCCGCGCTCGCACGCGCCCGCGAGCTGTGGGCCGTCAGCTGCAATACCGCCTGGTATCTGACGACCTTCCACGGCGCTCCCGATACGAAGGTCCGAGTCCTCCTCAACGCACTGAGCCCCCGCTTCTCGCCCGCTGTCGCGCCGGCACGGACGGCAGCGAGCGGGGACTACCTGATCACGGTCACGCGCCTCCACCCGCAGGAGACCTACAAGGGCGTCGACCTGACGATTGAGGCCCTGGCGCGGATCGATGGCCAGTCTCGCTTCCCGCTCGTCGTCGTCGGCGATGGCGCGGACCGACCGCGCCTCGAAGCGCTCGCGGCCAGGCTCGGGGTCGACGCGCGATTTCGCGGCCAGGTCGACGACTCACGGCTCTCGGCGCTGCTGGCCGGCGCCCGTGCCTTCGTCCTGCCATCGGCCGGTGAGGGCTTCGGGCTGGTCTACCTCGAAGCGATGGCGCATGCCCTGCCCTGCGTCGCGGCGCGCGCCGGAGGAGCGCCGGAGGTCGTCGAGCACGAGCTCAGCGGGATCGTGGTGCCCGCGCGCGACGTCGACGCGCTCGCCAGGGCGGTGACGAGGGTGGTCGCCGACGAGGGCGTCGTCATGGGAGCGCGTGGGTTCGAGCGCCTGCGTGGCGAGCTGGGCTATGAGGCATATGAGCGGCGCGTCTTCGTCGCGCTGGACGAGCTGGAGTGCTCAGCTTCGCGAGGGGCCGAGATCACGCACGAGCTGAGGCCATAACCGATAGGCGAGACCGCGTGGCAGCGGTCGCCGCTCGGGGGTGGCATGCTGCCCGGACGCCAGGTGCTGGAGCAACCCGGCTTGGAGAGGCTTGCCGAGGCGATCGTGGTAGGCGGCGATCTCGGCCTCGAACCACCGGCCGAGGACACCGAGACAGAGCCAGGTCCCGGTGATGAGACTGTGTTGGGTCGCGCGCTCGGCGAGGGTAGCAGGCGAGGTCCGGGGGAGAAGCCTGAGGATGTCGATCCAGCCCTTGAGCGGCTCGTGGAAGCCGGTGCCGAGCAGGTGGATCATCGTATTGACGATCGTGTCGGCGTGATCGGTCACCGGCAGCGGTCCGCGGTCCGAGAGGCGGCGGGCGAGCATGCCGGCGACATCGGGCCGGCACCAGGGGGTGTGAACCAGCGCGCGATGCAGGTCGACGTTGACGGTGCCGCCGCCAAGTTGGACCGCCATGTTCCAGGCGCGCACTCGGGTCGGATCGTCGCCGCGGCGTCGATCATGGGCGTCGGAGAAGCCGTGTGCGAGGAGGGCGCGGCGGATCTCGGGGAGGGCGTCGCCGACGAGCAGGTCGAGGTCACGGCGCTGGCGCCAGGCGCTCTCGGGATAGACCAGCGCGGCAGCAGCCGACCCCTTGAGCAAGGCGACCGGCGCGATCGGCGTGACGATCGGCCCGAGACGATCCGCGGCGAACGAGAGCAGGGCGTCGACTCGGCGCCAGTGGTCGACCGCGTCGACGAGGTGAGGCGCGAGCTCGGGCACGGTGGCGGCCGCGATTACGGCGACCTGACCGCGGCGGGCTCGGTCGGCGATCTCGGATGGTGGCCCGGTCCACGGACGTCCGGCCAGCCCTCGATGCAGGGCCTGCCATGCCGGATCGATGAGCGGCGTGGCAAAAGGGAGCGCGATGACCCTCGGAAGCGACGAAGCTCCGGCGCGCCAGACTGACGCCTCGCGGCACTGGACACAGCGTGCGCGACGATGATGGTTGCGGTCGTCTTTCAGCATCGTGAGGTCCGTCTGCGAGGTTCGTACGACAGGTTCATGTACAAACCAACCGTTTGCGTGCAGTAGGCTGGTCTTGATGGAGGTCGTGGAAACGAAATGCAACCGGGGACCGTCGCCAGCGACTCGTCCGCTCGTGACCTTCGCGCTCTTCGCCTACAACCAGGAGCGCTTCGTGCGGGAGGCGGTCGCGGCGGCGCTTGCACAGACCTGGTCGCCGCTGCAGGTGATCCTCTCCGACGACGCCTCGAGCGACGCGACCTTCGCGATCATGGAGCAGCTGGCGGGGGCCTATCGCGGCCCCCATGAGGTGGTGCTGAACCGCAATGTCAGCAATCTGGGGATCGGCGGACACGTGAACCGGGTGATGGAGCTGGCGCGGGGCGAGTTGATCGTGGTCGCGGCGGGTGACGACGTGTCCTTCCCCCACCGCACCGCACGAATCGCCGAGACGTGGATCGAACGTGACAGGGCTCCCACGGCCGTGCACTCGGCTGTGCTCGAGATGAACGAGGCTGGATACACCCTGCGAGAGCGGGCGTTCTTCCGACCCGAACTCTTGAACAGCCCTGCTGAAGTTGCGCGCCGCGGGATTGGCGTGCTCGGTGCCAGCAGTGCATGGACGGCCGAGGTCTTCGAGCGTTTCGGCCCGCTGATGAAGGCGCTTCCTCGTGAAGACAATGCCGTGACTCTCCGCGCGTCGCTGCTCGGACCCATAGAGTATCTCCACGAGCCCCTGGTGCGCTGGCGGGTCGGGGTCAGCACATGGCATGACATGCACGCGGAGTCGTACGATGTCATGGAGATGCAGCGTCGCAACAGGCGATTGCTCGAGTTGGCGCAGGCGGATGTCACGCAAGCGCTCGCGGATCTCGACCGCCTCGATCCCGTGGACAAGACCGTGAGGAGTGCAGCTGAGGCGCGGATGCTCGAGCTTGGCCTCATGCTGCGTATCGCACGGGGGGAGAGCATTGGGCTGCGGGACGTAGCAGTCGCGGTCGCTCGAGGTGTTGATCCACGCAAGATATTGAGTTGCCATATCAAGTATCGGCATGCGCTGGCCTATTCGATACTCCTGCAGGCGCGTGCGGGCCTTGGTGCCGGGCGCAGGTGGGAGCGGTGAGCGCAGTCCTTTTCGTTACGGGTGGCGCCGGCTTCATCGGCTCCAGCTTCGTGCTGCAAGAGGTCGCACGCGGCTCGCGCGTGATCACGCTCGACGCGCTCACCTATGCGGGCAACCTCGCGAACCTGTCGGCGCTCCGCGACAGCGAGAACCACGTCTTCGTGCACGGGAAGATCGGTGATGGCGCGCTCGTCGCCTCGCTTCTGGCCACCCACCGACCGGACGCGATCGTTCACTTCGCGGCCGAGTCGCACGTCGATCGCTCGATCCACAGCGCGGCGAGCTTCGTCGAGACCAACGTCGTCGGCAGCTTCCGGCTGCTCGAAGCAGCGCGCGCCTACTGGAGCACGCTCGATGCCGAAGCCGCGGCGCGTTTCCGCTTCGTGCACGTCTCGACCGATGAGGTCTATGGCAGCCTCGAGCCCGACGATCCGCCGTTCTGCGAGACGACCGCCTACGCTCCGAACAGCCCCTACGCCGCCTCGAAGGCCGCGTCGGATCACTTCGCCCGGGCGGCCTTCCACACCCATGGGTTGCCGGTCATCATCACCCACTGCTCGAACAACTACGGGCCGAGGCAGTTCCCGGAGAAGCTCATCCCGCTGATGATCCTCAACGCCGTCGAGCGCAAGCCGCTCCCCGTCTACGGCGACGGTCGTAACGTGCGCGACTGGATCTACGTCGGCGATCACTGCGAGGCGCTCGGGGCGATCGTGCGTGACGGACGCCCGGGTGAGGTCTACGACGTGGGCGGCGGCGCGGAGATGGCCAACATCGAGGTCGTTCATCGGATCTGCGATCTGGTGGACGAGTTCGTCCCCGATGCACGAGGTCCTCGGCGAGCGCTCGTGAGCTTCGTCGCCGATCGTCCTGGGCACGACCGGCGCTACGCCATCGACAGCGCGAAGATCAGGCGCGAGCTCGGCTGGACGCCGCGAGAGACGTTCGACAGCGGGCTGCGCCGGACGGTACGCTGGTACCTCGAGCACCCCACGTGGGTGGCCGAGGTGCGAAGCGGCGACTACCGCCGCTGGATCGAGCTGAACTATGGAGCGAGGGGAGGGGGACGGACGTGAAGGGGATCATCCTGGCCGGCGGCCGAGGAACTCGCCTCTACCCGGCGACGCGCGTGATCAGCAAGCACCTCTTGCCGATCCACGACAAGCCGATGATCTACTATTCGCTGTCCACCTTGATGCTGGCGCACATCCGCGACGTGCTCTTGATCTCGACGCCGGAGGATCTGCCGAGCTATCGGCGCCTGCTCGGCGACGGCAGCGACTTCGGGATCCGGATCTCCTACACCGAGCAGGCGGAACCCGCCGGGATCGCTCAGGCGTTCATGCTCGGCGCGGAGTTCATCGGAGACAGTCCGGTCGCGCTGATCCTGGGCGACAACGTCTTCTACGGCGAGGGGTTCGGCGCGCTGCTCCGGCAGGCGGCGCAACAGACCCGCGGCGCGACCGTCTTCGGGTACCGCGTGCACAACCCCGAGGAGTTCGGCGTCGCGGTCTTCGATCCGCAGGACCGGGTGATCCGGATCGAAGAGAAGCCGGCGCGCCCCCCCTCGAGCTTCGCGATCACCGGGCTCTACATGTACGACCGCGACGTGGTCGAGATCGCGCGGGGTCTGCGGCCTTCGGCGCGCGGGGAGCTCGAGATCACAGATGTGAACAACGCCTACATCGCGCGGGGTGATCTGCGGCTCATCAAGTTGGGACGCGGGATCGCCTGGCTCGACACCGGCACGCACGAGGCTTTGCAGAGCGCCTCCGAGTTCGTCGCCGCGGTCCAGGGACGGCAAGGGCTCAGGATCGCCTGCCTCGAAGAGGTCGCGTTCCGTCACGGCTTCATCGGCGCCGATCAGCTCAAGGCTGCGGCCGATCGGTACGCCAGCTCGGACTATGGGCGCTATCTGCTACGTATCTGGGAGCACGAGCGTGACTGACGAGCGAGCAGGTGCGATGAGCCCGCCGTGGTCCGTCTGCAGACTCGAGACCCATTCCGATGGCCGAGGCCGCCTCGTCGCGGTGGAGGCCGGCGAGCCCCATCTGCCGTTCGAGATCCGGCGCGTCTACTACATCTACGGGGTGCCAGCGGGCCAGGCTCGGGGTTTTCACGCCCATCGCCAGTTGCAGCAGCTGATGATCGCGGTCTCGGGGGGACTCGATGTGATCCTCGACGATGGAGACAAGCGCCACCGCGTCAGGCTCGACGATCCCACCAGGGCGCTGCTCGTTCCGCCCATGGCCTGGCACGAGATGCATGACTTCGCGCCCGGCACGGTGTGTCTCGTGCTGGCTTCGGCGCCCTATGACGAGAGCGACTACATTCGGACCTACGAGTCGTTTCGCGCCGAGGCAGCAGTGCTTGCGACAGGAGCTGTGTCATGACTCGCACGGTCAGGACCGAGCAGATTGGTCGCAACGTCTCTCTTGGAGACTATTGCGTCATCGCGCGCGATGTCGTGATCGACGATGAAGTCATCGTCCATCCGCATGTCGTGATCGATGATGGCGTTCGATTGGGTCGCGGCGTCGAGATCTTTCCTGGCGCGTATGTCGGAAAACCGCCCCGTGGCGCGGGCGCTTTGTCCCGACCCGTAGGGTGCGCGCGTGGGGTGCGGATCGCGGCAGGGTCCTCAATCGGACCAGGGGCCGTCATCTACTGCGATGTCGAGATCGGCGAGGGAAGTCTTATTGGGGACGGCGCGTCGATCCGCGAGCAGACGCGCATCGGGAGCCGATGCGTTGTAGGTCGCCACGTGACGATCAACTACAATGTCGAGATCGGCGACCGCACCAAGGTGATGGATCACAGTTGGCTCGCTGGCAACATGGTGATCGGCAGCGATGTATTCGTGTCCGGTGGCGTGCTCACCGCGAATGATAACGAGCTCGGACAGCATGGCTACGATGAGCGAACCATTGTTGGTCCGACGATCTGCAATGGTGCGCGGATCGGGCTCGGCGCGAAGCTCCTGCCCGGGATCGTGATCGGCGAGGGCGCGATCGTCGCGGCAGGAGCGGTCGTGACCAGAGACGTTCCGCCTAACGCGATGGTCATGGGGATCCCCGCCCGCATCAGGTCAAATACGTGAGGTCGGGGTCAGGCGTCCAAACGCATGATGCGTGCGAGTAGGCGGCCTATCGGGCCGAGCTTGTGTCCGTGTCGCAGCAGCCGCAGGACCGTGCGTGCATGCATCACGGCAACGACGAGCGTGATCACCCCACCCATGGCAAGGGTGAGCGTCGCGCCCCAGTGGCTGAGCGAGACGATCAGGGTTGTGGCCGCGGTGGCGACAGCGAGCCGTCGTCGCATCGTCGTCGAGGTCCGCCAACGACGGGCGATGAAGGTGAGGCGGAAGGTCGCGGCGAGGTACACGGCATAGGCAACAACGAAGGCGTAGCCCGTACCCGGCAGGCCGAAGAGAGGTGTGAGCGCGAGCACTCCGGCGAGATAGGCGACATTCCAGAGGAGCTCGACCAGGAGGTAGGCTCGGCTCTGACCATGTGCGAGGAGGACGAAGCCGAGCGGCCACGAAGCGATCTTGAGGACGTCTCCCACGACCTGGAGTCGCAGGACCTCGATCGCGGGTGTGAACGCCTCGGAGTAGAGTAGGTGTGTCACCAGTGGCGCGAGGGTCGTCACTGCCAGAAGGACCGGAGTGGCGAGTAAGAGGGCGACGTCGGTCTGTTCGTTGACGAGGCGATTGGCGGCTGATGGGTCGGCGATAGCGGCGGTCAGTCTGGGGTAGTAGTCGGTCGCCATCGCGGCAAGCACGAAGCCGAGGTAGTTCATCGAGATCGCCCAGGCTGCCTCGAAGTGTCCGGTGGCTTCGAGCCCGAGCTCATCGTAGATCCAAGCGCGAACCAAGAGTTGGTTGAGGGTCGTGGCGAGCGTCGCGAGCATGATCGGGACACCGAGCTGCGCGAGCGCGCGCCACTGAGGGCGCAGGTCGCGCTGCGCACCGCTGAGTCGGGCCGGGCGTGGCAGGCGCCGCACAAAGAGGATGGCGGCGAGCGCGCTGGCCGCCGGGACCGAGACGAGCATCGGCGCGATGCCGCCGGCGCCGAGCTGCCACACGAGCGCGATGCCGACGAGGCTCCCGGCGAGCGCGGCGATGATCGTGACGCGCGCGAGGTCGCCGATCTTGCGGAGCCCCTGCAGGAGAGCGGTTTGAGAGGCGCTGATCAGCGAGAAGAGGACGCCGAGCCCGAGCCAGGCGACGTCGGCTGCGTGGGCGGTGTCGCCGAAGACCCAGGTCGCGATCGGATCCCGCAGGGCGACGAGGAGCGCGAGGCCGAAGAGGCCGAGGCCCAGGTTCGCCAGCCAGAGCGCCCGACGAACGCGCGCGAGCTGGATCGGGTCGCTCGCCGCGGCGATCTCGCGCACACCGCTGTGGCCGAGCCCGAGGCCGACGAAGGTGACGGTCGAGCTCATCACGCGGCTCAGTAGCCCCATGACGCCGACGCCGGCTGGACCGACGAGCACCGCCAGGGCCTTCGTGCGGAGGACCGCCGCCGCGATGTTGAAGAGGGAGGCGGTGCCGATGATCGAGGTCGAGCGCAGGATCTCGCGGTGCGAGGTCGCGGGCGGGTCCGGTTCGTCGGCGCTCCCGCTCACGGTCGGGTCAGGGCGTCGATGACCGCGTCCGCCTGCGCCGATGAGAGGTGAGGCCCGATCGGCAGGCTGAGCACTTCGGCGGCGAGGCGCTCGGCGATGGGGAAGCTCGCGGCGCTGAGCGAAGTGGCCGCGTAGGCCCCCTGGCGATGCGGTGGGATCGGGTAGTGCACGAGAGTCGTGACGCCTCTTGCGGCCAGCAGGTCATGGATGGCAGCGCGGCGGGAGGTGCGAACGACGAAGAGGTGGAAGACGTGATCGCGGTCGGGGGCCAGCGCCGGCAGACCGAGATCGGAAGCGGCGAGCGCATCGCGATAGCGGTCGGCGATGAGGCGGCGGCGCGCGTTCCAGGCGTCGAGGTGGCGGAGCTTGACGCGCAGGACGGCGGCCTGGATCGGGTCGAGGCGACTGTTCATACCGGCGAGCTCGTGCACATAGCGGGTGCGGGAGCCGTAGTTGCCGAGCATGCGGATCCGCTCGATGAGCGCGCCGTCGTCGGAGGTGACGGCGCCTCCGTCGCCGAGCGCGCCGAGGTTCTTGCTCGGATAGAAGCTCCACGCGACGGCGTCGCCGTGGGCGCCGATGCGACGTCCACGATAGCGGGCGCCGTGGGCCTGGGCGGCGTCCTCGAGCACCCGCAGACCGTGGGCGCGGGCGATCGCGAGCAGCGGGTCGAGATCGGCCGGTTGGCCGTAGAGGTGGACCGGGATGATGGCGCGGGTGCGTGGGGTGATGGCCGCCGTGACGAGGCTCGGGTCGAGGGTGTGGGTGTGATCGGGCTCGACCGGGACCGGGGTGGCGCCGGTCTGGGTGACGGCGAGCCAGGTGGCGATGTAGGTGTTCGAGGGCACGATGACCTCGTCGCCGGGCCCGATGTCCATCGCCAGGAGCGCGAGGCGGAGCGCGTCGAGGCCGTTGCCGACGCCCACGGCGTGCGCGGCGTCGCAGTAGGCGGCGAGCTCGCGTTCGAAGTCAGCGACCTCGGGTCCGAGCACGTAGGTCCCGCCCTCGAGCACGCGCGCGATCGCGAGGTCGAGCTCATGCTTCAGCTCGAGATAGGCTGCGCGCACGTCGAGAAACGGCACCGTCTCCATGAGGCGCGGAGCTAGCACCTCGGGCCACCGCAGGCAAGCCGTGCCGATGGCTGGGAGGAAGCGCACGATCATGCTGACGGTGGGATCGATCTGTGCTGAGGTGGGCTCATGGAGGCTCGGGGATACCGCTGGGATTCGGCGGCGCACAATGCGTCGCACACGTACCTGCTGCCGGCGCTCTTCGAGATCCTCGACGGTGTCCGAGGACCGCGGCGGTGCTTCGATCTCGGCTGCGGCAACGGCTCGGTTGCGAGGGCGGTGAGCGCACGGGGTTGGCGGGTCTCCGGCGTCGATCCCTCGGACGAAGGGATCGCGCGTGCGAAGGAGGCCTATCCGGAGCTGGATCTGCATCAGGCCGAGGCTTCTCCCGTGCTCGCCGAGCGGTTCGGGACCTTCCCCGTCGTCTACAGCCTCGAGGTGATCGAGCACGTCTACGCGCCGCGGATCTTCGCTCGGACACTCGCGGCGCTGACGGCGCCGGGCGGGGTCGCGATCGTCTCGACGCCCTATCACGGGTACTGGAAGAACCTGGCGTTGGCGCTGACGGGGAAGATGGACGCGCACTTCACGGCGCTCTGGGACCACGGGCACATCAAGTTCTGGTCGTTTGCGACCCTCGGGGCGCTCTTGCGCGAGGTCGGCTTCGGGCAGATCGAGTTCCGGCGGGTGGGGAGGATCCCGCCGCTGGCGAAGTCGATGATCGCGGTCGCGAGGCGGCGATGATCGACCGTCGCGCGCTCGGCCTCAAGCTGGCGTGGCTCTCGCGGTGCACGCCCCGCTTTCGAGGCAAGACGCGTCTACAGCACCTCGTCTCGCCATTGATCTTTGGCCGCGGTGGGCCGGAACGATCGGCTCGCATCGCGGGGGTCGATTGGGCGCTCGATCTAACCGACATCATTCAGTTCAGGCTGCTGTGGGAGGGTGGTCACGATCCTCACGTCATGGGGTGGATCGAGCGCGACCTGCGGACCCTGGAGGGTCGTCGCTCGGTGTTCTGGGACGTCGGCGCCAACGTCGGTGCCATCTCACTCGTGGCCGCTTCGCGATATCCGCAGCTGCGCGTCATTGCCTTCGAGCCGTCGCCGCGCGCACACGCGAGGCTCGTGAGGAAGTAACCGTTCAGGCCCCTAAAAAGTCGGATCGTTCCGATCACTTGTGAGAACGCGATCGACAAATCTCGGCGGGCATGATCGACAGGCGCGTGTGGACGCCGAGCGCCGGATCGCTGACCTCGAAG
>WYBB01000055.1 GCA_011526585.1 Deltaproteobacteria bacterium | reverse complement strand
GACCGACACCTGCCAGGCTGGCCAGTGCCAGGGCTCCGACCCCGTCGTCTGCACCGGCGACCAGTGTAACGACCCGGGCACCTGCAACCCGGACACCGGACTCTGCTCGGCCCTCGTACCCAAGGAACTCGGCACGCAATGCGGAGACCCGGGCGATGGACAGTGCAACCTCCAGGACACCTGCGACGGAAACGGGGCGTGCCTCGACCGCTACGAACTGCCTGACACCCATTGCGGTGAGCCCGGCGACGGTATCTGTGACCTGCAGGACACTTGCAACGCGACCGGAACCTGCATCGACAACGTGGCCACCACCGCGACCTCCTGCGACGACGGCAACGAGTGCACCTCGACCTCCACCGTCGCCGGCGACGGAGACTTCTGCGATGGCGCGGGGAGCTGCGACATCAAGAACGTCGTCCTCGGAGGGGCCTGCGGGAGCGACCTCGACACCGAATGCACCAACCCCGACACCTGCGACGGTGCTGGCACATGCCTCATAAACAATGAACCCAACGGTATCAGCTGCGGTGACGCCGGCACGCAATGCATCAATCAGGACACTTGTGTCGATGGCGCTTGCCAGGACAACGGGTTCCAGCCCAGTGGTACCACCTGCAACGACGACGACGGCTGCACGCTGACGGACGCATGCAACGGAACCGGCACCTGCGTCGGCACAGGCGAGTGTCCCGGGGCCTGCGACGATGCGACCAGGACCTGCGTCCCTTGCGTCAACGATCGCCCAGCCGGGCAGATCGACGACGGTTGTCAGACGACAATCAACGCCTGCGACACCACGGTCACCAACGGACCGGGCACGACCTGTGTCGACTGCCAGGTCACCGCCGACTGCGAGGTCCCGGGCGACGTCTGCAACACCGCAACCAAGGACTGCGTGCCCTGCAACGACAGCGGCCCCGGCGCCCAGGACGACGGCTGCGAGGACACGATCCTCAACGCCTGCAAGTTCGGCGGCACCGACAGCGGCACCTGCGTCGACTGCACCGTCAACCAGGACTGCCAGAACGACTTCAAGTGCCGCCAGAGCGACAACGTCTGCGTCGAGTGCGTGGTCGATGCCGACTGCGGCACCGGCGAGACCTGCGACGAGCCGACCGGCACCTGCACGCCGTGCATCGACAACGCCTCGTTCCCGAACATCGACGAGGGCTGCACGCGGCCCGAGCCGGTCTGCGTCGAGCAGGGCTCGATCTCGGGCAGCGGTGGCGCCACCATCAAGACCTGCGTGGTCTGCGAGGACGACAAGCCCCTCGACACCCAGGTCGACGAGGGCTGCACCACGGCCAAGCCGATCTGCAACGAGAACGTGCCCGACGGGGTGTGCGTCGAGTGCAACGACAATACCGACTGCGATAGCGGCGAGGTCTGCGACACCACGCTCGGGATCTGCGTGATCTGCCTCGACGACCGCGAGCCGGGCACCATCGACACCGGCTGCGACGAAGAGCTCCCGGTCTGCGAGCTCGCCGGCCCGGGTCTCTCCGACGACCACTGCGTCGAGTGCGAAGACGACAAGGGCCCGGGCCTCACCGACTGGGGCTGCGACGCGGACCAGCCCTTCTGCGACGAGGGCGCCACGGGAGGCCCGAACTGCATCGAGTGCGAGGCCAACACCGACTGCGCCGAGTTCGAGGTCTGCGCCGACGGGATCTGCATCAACCTCGGCGATACCACCGCGATCGACGACAGCTACACGACGACCCAGGGCCAGACGCTCAACGTCACCAACCCGTCGCTCGGCGTGATGGGCAACGACATCGTGCCGCCGGGCTCGCTCGGCACGGTCACGCTGGTCGCCGGCAGCGGACCGACGGCCGACCAGGGCACGCTCACGCTCAACGCCAACGGCACCCTGACCTTCGTGCCCGCCCAGGGCTTCGCCGGCAGCGTCGGCTTCCAGTACACGCTGTCCAACGACATCAACGCCGACACCGACACCGCGGTGGTCACCATCGTCGTCAACGGCCCGCCGCGCGCGGCCGACGACGAGGTCACGACCCCGGAGGACACGCCGGTCACCTTCGATCCGCGCACCAACGACCCCGATCCGAACGGCGGCGAGCTCACCATCGCGCGCATCGTCAGCGGCCCGTCCAACGGCACGGTGAGCTTCACCGGCACCTCGGTGACCTACACGCCGGCGCTGGACTACTTCGGACCGGACAGCCTGGTCTACGAGGTCTGCGACTCGACCAACCTGTGCTCGACCGCCACCGTCGCGATCACCGTGACGCCGGAAGACGATCGTCCCGTCGGCGGCGACGACCTCGTCGACACGCCCGAGGACACCGGTGTCCTGGTCGTAGTGCTCGCCAACGACTTCGACGTCGATGACATCGAGCTCTTCGTTACCCAGATCCTCACCGCGCCCAGCCACGGCACCGCAGAGATCCAGCCCGACGACACGGTCCTCTACGTGCCCAACCCGAACTTCATCGGCGAAGACGCGCTGGTCTACGAGGTCTGCGACGACGAGGGCAAGTGCGACACCGCGGTGGTGCTGGTCACGGTCACGCCGGTCAACGATGGCCCGGTCGCGGGCGACGACGCAGCGACCACCCCGGCAGGTACCGCGGTCACCATCCCCGTGCTCGCGAACGACAGCGACGTCGACGGTGACGAGCTGACGATCGCGCGCATCGTCTTCCCGCCGGGCTCGGGCACGGCGGTCGTGAACGCGAACGGCACCATCACCTACACGCCGGGCGCCAACACCTCGGTCGCGACCTTCACCTACGAGGTCTGTGACGCCCAGCTCTGCGACATGGCCGTCGTGACCGTCACGGTCGACGACGACAACGGCCCGCCGGTGGTCGACGATGACGGTGGCACCACGCCGATCGACGAGCCGATCACCATCGACGTGCTCGAAAACGACGACGATCCCGACGGCGACGACCTCACCGTCGTTCAGGTCGGCGAGCCGAGCACCGGCACGGTCACCCTCAACCCGGATGGCACGGTGACCTTCACGCCGGAGCCGGGCTTCACCGGGACGGCGACCTTCACCTACACCGCGTGCGACGGAGCCGGCTCGTGCGAGACCGGGGTCGTGACCGTCATCGTGGTCCCGGGCGACAACCGCCCGCCGATCGCGACCGACGACATCGTCAGCACGCGCGTCAACGTGCCGGTGAACCTCGACCCGACCGACAACGACGTCGATCCCGACGGCGATCCGCTCGCGGTGGAGGACATCACCATCGATCCCGCGCACGGCACGGCCGAGCTCGAGCCCGACGGCAGCGTGACCTACACGCCGAACGAGGGCTTCGTCGGCACCGACACCTTCGAGGTCTCGGTCACCGACGGCGAGGGCGGCTTCGACACCTCCGTCGTGACCGTCGTGGTCGCACCCGACGACAACCTCCCCCCGATCGCCGAGGACGACACCTTCAACGTGTCGGACACCAGCCCGACCGAGCTCGACGTGATGGTCAACGACAGCGATCCCAACGGCGACCCGATCTACGTGTTCGACGTCGTGCAGCCGACGCGCGGCTTCGTCTCGATCACCGTGATCGGCGGCGAGACGCGGCTCCTCTTCACCCCGAACGTCAACCTGCCGAGCGCGCCGAGCTTCGCGCCCGGCCTGGCGCCGACCGACACCTTCCGCTACACGATCAGCGACGGTCGTGGCGGTGAGGACGACGCGATGGTCACGCTGACCTTCCCGACCGACAACCGACCGCCGGTCGCAATCGGCGAGACCGTGGTCACCCCGGAGGACACCCCGGTCTTGATCATCGTGCTCGCCAACGACACCGATCCCGACGGCGACGCCATCGAGGTCACCGGCTTCGCGGTGCCGCCGCGCCACGGCGAGGTGGTCATCGACGCGGGCGGCGGCGTGCTCTACACGCCCGACCCGGACTACTTCGGTGACGACGTCTTCACCTACACGATGTGCGACGCCCGCGGCGCCTGCGACTCGGCGGTCGTCTCCGTCACGGTCACGCCGGTCAACGACGGCCCGACCGCCAACGACGACTTCTTCGCCGTGCCGTCGGACGAGGCGACCATCCTCGATGTCGTGCTCAACGACAGCGATCCGGAGCTCGACCTCCTGACGGTGAGCGAGATCGTCACCGAGCCGACGCGCGGCCAGGCCTTCGTCAACCCGGACGGCTCGGTCACCTACGAGTCCAACGGGACCTCGGGCACCGACACCTTCGTCTACGAGGTCTGCGACACCAGCGGCGCGTGTGACACGGCGACGGTGACCGTCTACGTCGGCAGCGGCAACCAGAACCCGACGCCGCAGGACGACGAGGCGGTGACCAGCGCCGACGAGTCGGTGATCATCGACGTGCTCGACAACGACTCGGATCCGGACGGTGACGAGCTCACGATCTCGCAGGTCGAGGACCCGGCCCACGGCCAGACCAGCATCGAGGATGGGGAGGTCGTCTACATCCCCGACGAGGACTTCGTCGGGACGGACATCTTCTTCTACACGGTGTGCGATCCGGACGGCGCCTGCGCGACCGCCTTCGTCATCGTCGAGGTCGTACCCGGCGCCAACACGCCTCCGACCGCGGTCGACGACACGGTGCAGACCAGCGAGAACACACCTCACACCTTCGACCCGACCATCAACGACTTCGATCCCGACGAGGACACGCTCTTCGTGATCGAGGTCGGCGAGCCCGAGCACGGTCTCGTGACGATCAACCCCGACGGCACGATCACCTACACGCCGGACCTCGGCTACACCGGCGAGGACACGTTCACCGTCACCATCAGCGACGGCCAGGGCGGCACCTCGACCAGCACCGTGCTCGTCGAGGTGGTCCCGGCGGACAACCTCCCGCCGGATGCGCGCGACGACGACTACGGCGACGTGCCGGGTGACGCCGACTCGATCCTGCCGGTGCTCGCGAACGACACCGACCCCGAGGGCGACCCGCTGACGATCGTCGACGTGGTGCAGCCGCAGCACGGCACGGCCTTCATCACCGAGGACGGCACGCTCATCTTCACGCCGGAGCTCGGCTACATCGGGCCGGATCGCTTCAGCTACACCATCACCGACGGCAATGGCGGCTATGACACGGCGTTCGTCGACCTCTACGTCGGCGACCGCGACCGCGACGGTCTCGGCGACGGCTGGGAGGTCACGGTGACCCTGACCGATCCCGACGACTTCGACAGCGACGACGACGGTATCGGCGACGGCGTCGAGGTCGGCGGCGGCGAGGACCCGGTGCGCTACGAGCCTGGGACCGAAACCGATCCGCTCGACGCCGACACCGACGACGATGGCCTGTCCGATGGCACCGAGCTGCGCGGGGACGGCCCGCTCACCGACGTCGGGACGACCGATCCGCTGAACCCCGACACCGACGGTGACGGCGTGCACGACGGCGTCGAGGTCAGCGTGACCGAGCCGGTGCCGGGCGGCACCTCGGCCGAAGGTGTGCCGTTCGCGGGCACCGACACCGAGGTCTGGATCCCCGACGCCGACCCGGGCACGACCACCGACCCGCTCGACGACGACTCCGACGACGACGGCCTCATCGACGGCAACGAGGACATCAACGGCAACGGCGCCAAGGACGGCGAGATCGGCGGCACCGGCACGGTCGGCACCGGCGAGACCGACGCGACCAACCCCGACACCGACGGCGACGGAATCCAGGACGGCACCGAGCTCGGCCTCACCGGCCCGCAAGGCACCGGCACCGACATCGCGAAGTTCCAGCCGGACCTCGATCCGACGACGACGACCGATCCGCGCGACACCGACACCGACGACGGCGGCGTGCGCGACGGCGACGAGGACTTCAACTTCAACGGCTACCAGGATCCGCAGGAGATCGACCCGAACTACGGGGTCGACGACTCGGCCGAGGCCTTCTCGTTCATCGCCGAGGGCGGTGGCTGCCAGAGCGGTGCGCTCGGCGCGTTGCTCGGCCTCCTCGGCCTTGCGATCCTGCTCGCGCGCATGCGCCGCCGCAGGACCTGAGCTCGACCCGAGCTCTGATCGGTGGCCGATCGTGGCCACCGATCAGCGTTGTGCGCTATGGATGGCCGTGTCATGGACGAGCCACTTCACCTGGCCCAGATCGCGGCCTATCGCAGGATGAGCGCGGAGCAGAAGATCGAGCAGGCGATCGCGCTCTACTGGTCTGCGCGGCACCTCAAGACCGAGGCCATCCGCCTTCAGCATCCGGAGTGGACCGAGGAGCGGGTCCGCGCGCGGGTGCGGGAGATATTCCTGCTTGCAACCACCTGAGCTCTTCGCGGTCTTCCTGGCTCCGCTCGAGGAGCTGGGCGTCCCGTACTTCGTGACCGGCTCCGTCGCCAGCCTCGTCTATGGAGAGCCACGCCTCACGCACGACATCGATCTGGTCGTGACGCTCCGCGACGCCGACCTGCCGCGACTCGAGGCGGCGTTCCCGCCGGAGGCGTTCTATCTGCCTCCCGACGAGGCGCTGCGCGTCGAGCTGCGCCGCCGCACCCACGGACACTTCAACATCATCCATCACGGGTCGGGCTTCAAGGCCGACGTGTACCTGAGCGGTACGAGCCCGCTGCACGGCTGGGCCTTCGCGCGGCGGCGGCGCAGCGGACCCGGGCCCGGCGCGTTCTGGCTCGCGCCGCCCGAGTACGTAATCATCAGGAAGTTGGAATACTTCCGGGAGGGCGGCGCCGAGAAGCACCTGCGCGACGTGCGCGCGATGGTGGCTACTCTCGGCGATGACCTCGATCAGGCCTCACTCAAGCATTGGATCGATGCCCTCTCGCTCGAAGCGATCTGGGCTCGGGTCACGCCAGGTTGACGAAGACGCGCTGCACGTCGTCGTCCTGCTCGAGCTTGTCGACGAGCTCGAGCACCTCGGTGACCTGGTCGTCGGGCAGCTCGATGGTGGTCAGCGGGATCCACTCGGTCTCCGAGGAGACCGGGTTGATACCGCGCGCCTCGACGCCCTGCTGCAGGGCGCCGAAGTCGTTGAAGGCCGAGCGCAAGACGTAGATCGGGCCCTTGTCGTGCTCGTCGTCCTCGAGCTCTTCGAGGCCGTGGTCGATCATCTCGAGCTCGAGCGTGTCCCTGTCGAGCCCCTCGCGCAGCACCTTGATGACGCCCATCTTCTTGAAGAGGAAGCTCACGCTGCCGCTCTGGCCGAGGTTGCCGTTCTTCTTGTTGAAGCACATGCGCACGTTGGCGACGGTGCGCGTCGGGTTGTCGGTCGCGCACTCGACGAGGACGGCGATCCCGTGAGGCGCGTAGCCCTCGTAGAGGATCTCCTCGTAGACCTCGGCGTTGTTGCCCGAGGCGCGCTTGATGGCGGCCTCGATCTTCTCCTTGGGCATCGCCACCGCGCGCGCGTTCTGGATCGCGCGCTTGAGCGCGGGGTTGGCCTCGGGGCTCGGCCCGCCGGCCTTGATGGCGATGGCGATGTCCTTGCCGGCGCGGGTGAAGGCCTTGGCCATCTTGTCCCAGCGCGCCATCATCGACTGCTTGCGGTTTGCGAATGCGCGTCCCATCTCAACGGCTCCTGATCACGGTGCGAGCTCGACCTTCGAGCCGCACTCGAGCATGGCCTTGCCCATGTAGGGGTTCTTCATCGGCTCGTCGACCTGCACCCACTTCTGGTAGCCCTCGGCCATCGGACAGCGGAACGCGACGAGGCCGGCCTTGAGCTCGGGTTTCTTGTCGAGCACGGTCAGGTAGGCCTTGGAGACCTCACCGAAGGCCAGGCGCGCCTTGTCGAGATCGGGGCTCGCCTCGACCTGCTTCGCCGCCTCGGACAGCGCCGCCTCGCCGCCCTGCGTCGCCGTCTCGGCGAGCGCCAGCGCCGCCTTCTTCGAGCCGGCCAGATCGTCGTCGGCCAGCCGATCGCGCAGCGACTCGTAGCCCTGCACGAGCGCGGGTCGCTCGGCCTTCTTCACCTCGGCCGGCGCCGCCGCCGGCGCGTTCGCGGGAGGCGCCTCCTCGGCCGCCTTGCCACACGCACCCGCCACCATCCCCACCACCAACACCGAGATCCACCGAATCACTGCGCGACCTGCTTCTCGATCCAGCCGACGATCCGCGAGAGTACCGAGGGCTGGATCGTCTCCTCGATTTCCTCGTATTCACTGAACTTTCCGGTCTTGGCCGCCTGGAAGAGGTGGTTGGCCCCGAGGATCACCTCGACCTCGCCGCCCTCCTTCTTCGCCTTTTCGAAGGCCTGCTTCAAGACCGCCGCGTGATCGGCGCCCGGCACCTGGGTGTCCTTCTCGCCGTAGAGCGCGAGGATCGGCGCCTTGCTCCTGGCCAGCGTCTCGGCCGGCTTGGACTTCACCCACGAGCGCAGCCACGGGCTCTTGGCGAGCTGCATGAACTCGGCGGTCAGCGCCGCCGCCGGAGGCCCTCCCTCGGACGGCGCGCGCGCCGCGACCACCGCCTCGGCCAGCGCGGCGACCTTGGCCTCGACCACGCTCGGCTCGGCGTCGTCGGCGACGGCGCCGAAGAGCGCGTCAACCGCCTGCTCCACCACGGTGGCCTTGTCGGGCGAGACGCCCTGCGCGATCAGCGCGTCCATGTTCTGCTTGAGCGAGACCTCGCGCCCCGAGCGCGCCGGTCCGGCGAGCAGGACCCCGAAGGCCGCCTCGCCCTGGGCGAGGAGCTCGGCCGCGACGATGCCGCCCTCGGAGTGGCCGAGCACGCCGATCTTCTTCGCGTCGATCTCGGGCCGCTCGCCGAGCGCGCGGATCATCGCCAGGCCGTCGGCGGCGAAGACCCCGATGTGTCCCGCCGCCGGGTCGCCGGTCGACTGGCCGACGCCGCGGTCGTCGCAGCGCAAGGACGCGACCTTCGCGTTGGCCAGCGCGTGCGCGATGACGAGGAAGGGCTTGTGCTCGAAGATCGTCTCGTCGCGATCCTGCGGGCCGGAGCCGGTGAACATCACCACGGCCGGGTGGCGCGCGCCCTCTGCCTCGGGCAGGCTCAGAGTGCAGCCGAGCTCCGCGCCGTCGACCTTCAGGGCGAGCTGCTCGGTCTTGTAGGCAAACGGCGGCCGCGGCGTCTGCGGGCGCTTGGCGACGAAGTCCTCGGCGCTTGCGACCGGCACGAGGCGTAGCGGCAGCTTCGTTCCGAGCTGGTCGACCTCGCCGCTGTAGCCGTCGTCGCCGTCGTTCTTCTTTGCCGTGAAGCGCACGACGACCTCGGCGGGGGCGCCCGGGGGTGTGAAGCCGAAGCTGACCTCGCGCTCGTCGGCGCGCGCGTCGTGGATCGGCGCCTTGGTGAGCTGCTGCAGCGGGATGTCGATCGTACCGGTGTCGCCCGTGATGACGACGTTGGCGCCGACCACGATCTCGCCGGGCAGCTCGATGCGCCCGCGGAAGTAGCGCGGCGGCGCCGCGGCGATGTCGGCCTGGCCGGCGTCGGGAGCGGCGGCGGTTCGACCGGCGTCGGGGTTCGCCTCCGCGACATCGGCAACGGCCTGGGCTGCGTCGTCGGCGCTCGCCGTGGGAGGCGCCCCGGTGCTGGCCGAGGACGCATCGGGCGTGACCTCGCTCGCGGACTTGCCGCAGCCGATCACCACCAGGGCCACGGACGCCAGGGTCCACTGATATCGCAGCATGATCGCGCTCCTCGAGGACGCGACCGCTCAGAGGATCCTGATCGGAGCGCGGCGGGCGCCCCAGGTCCCCGCGGCCTCGTCCCATACGCCGGGGATCGGCAGGTGACAGCGCGAGCACGCGCCGTCCTCGAGGCCATACTTCAGGATCTCGTACCAGTCACGCACGATGAGCGCGTCACCGCAGCCCGGGCAGAAGGTGGTGCCGCCCTCCACGTCGTGCACGTTGCCGGTGTAGACGTAACGGAGCCCGTTGGCGCGGGCGATCGCGCGCGCGCGCGTCAGCGTCTCGGGCGGGGTCGGCGGCGTCTGCATCATCTTGAAGTCGGGATGGAACGCCGAGAAGTGCAGCGGCACGTCGGGCCCGAGCGCGCTTGCGAACCATTCGGTCAGCGCGTGCAGCTCGGCGTCGCTGTCGTTGTGGCCGGGGATCAAGAGGGTCGTGACCTCGACCCACACCTTCGATTCGTGCACGAGCCAGGCGAGGGTCTCCTTGACGGGCGCGAGCTCGGCGAAGCAGAGCTTCTTGTAGAAGTCCTCGGTGAACGCCTTGAGGTCGACGTTGGCGGCGTCCATGCCGGCGAAGAACTCCCCGCGCGCACTCTGGCCGATGTAGCCGGCGGTGACGGCGACGGTCTTGAGGCCGAGCGCGCGGCAGGCGGCGGCGCAGTCGAGCGCGTACTCCGCCCAGATCACCGGGTCGTTGTAGGTGAAGGCGACGCTCTTGGCGCCGGAGCGCAGCGCGGCCCGGGCGATCGCCTCGGGCGTCGCGCGCTCGGAGAGGCGCTCGACCTCGCGCGACTTCGAGATGTCCCAGTTCTGGCAGAAGCGGCAGCCGAGGTTGCAGCCGGCGGTGCCGAACGAGAGCACCGCGCTGCCGGTCAGGAAGTGGTTGAGCGGTTTCTTCTCGATCGGGTCGATGCAGAAGCCGGTGCTCCGGCCCCAGGTCGTGACCACGATCTGGTCGTCCTGGCGCGCGCGCACGAAGCAGAAGGCGCGCTGCCCCTCGTGCAGGCGACAGTGGCGCGGGCAGAGGTCGCACTGGAGGCGCCCGTCGTCGAGCGCGTGCCACCAGCGGCCGGGGTGGACCTCGTCGATGCGGCTCGGGATCTGCTCGCTCACCGCGAAAGCATGCGCCCCGGGCGGACCATCGCCAAGGTCGGCGACGAAGATTCTCAGGGGCGCCGATCTCTGGCATGGTCGCCGTGATGCGCCCCGGGCCCTTCGCCGTCATCGTGTCGCTCGTCTCGCTCGCGCTCGGCGTGGCCGTGCCGGCCGAGGCGCGACGCCCGCGCGGCCCGGACGCCGCGCGCGCCCAGGGCGCGATCTGGCTCGGCGGCGAGCGCTTCCCGGCGCCGGCGGCCGACGCCCCGCGCGTGCTCCTCATCGGCGACTCGAACTTCTTCGGCCCGCTCGGCCACGTGCTGCGCAAGGCGTTCATGCGCCAGGGCCACCTGGTGAAGATCCGCGGCAAGCCGTCGAGCGGCCTGGCCCGCCCCGAGTTCTTCGACTGGTTCGCCGAGGCCGAGCGCCTCATCGACGAGGTGAAGCCCGACCTCGTGATCGCGATGCTCGGGGCCAACGACGTGCAGCGCCTCACCTGGCCGCACCTGGGCGATCGCATCCAGTGGCAGGACGAGGCGGCCTGGCGCCGCGCCTACCGCGGACGCTATCGCGCGTTCGCGCGCATGCTCGCCGAGCGCGTGCCCGAGGTGGTGCTGCTCTCGCCGACCAACCGCGGCTGGGACGGGGCGCGCGCGGCGGTCACGCGCGTCCGGCAGGAGCAGCGCCGCGCCGTCTCGGGCCTGGCGGGCGTGCACTGGGTCGACATGTTCCCGCTCTCGTCGAACCCCGACGGCTCGTGGCTGCGCTTCGGCGAGACGCTGGCCGGCCCTCGCCCCCAGCGCGTCTGGTATCGCCAGCCCGATCGCATCCACCTGACGAAGGCCGGCGGCGCGCTGGTCGGCGGGCGTGTGCTCGAGACGCTGGCGCGCCTCGATCTGCGCTTCCGCATCGGCCGCTGAGCGGGCTATAGCCGGATCCATGGCAGGACGAATCCAGCTCGAGGTGCCGCATACGCTGACGCTCGACGAGGCGAGGAGCCGCATCGAGGCGCTCGGTGAGTTCTATCAGAACAAGTACCGCGCCGAGGTGAGCTGGCGCGGATCGGACGCGGAGATCGCGGTGCGCTACCTCGGGATCCGCATCGACGTGCACGTGCGCGTCGAGGGGGCCAGGGTGACCTGCGACGCGACCGACCCCGGCTTCCTCCTGCGCGCGCGCGGCATCAAGTACCTGCGCGCCAAGCTCGAGCGTTTCCTCGATCCGAAGAACGCGCTGGGCGATCTGCCACGGGGATAATCTGCCGGTTAATGCGCCGGAATTGACGCGGGTGTGGGAAACGCGTTAGGTCATGGGGACTGGGTTCGGTCTCGAGGCTCCCAAGCCCGCGAGGAGCGATCATGACCGCCGTTGCACAGAGTCACGAACAAGCACCGTCCCAGCCCCAGAGCTCGAGCGCTCCGCCCAGCGGAGGCGGCGTACAGCTCAAGAGCGCGCTGCGCGGCTCGGACCTCGATGTGCAGATGTCGATGCTGCACCCGGTGCAACGGCACACCCCCGAGCAGCAGGGCGCCGGCATCGCGCACGTGGGCCAGTCCGGACAGAGCGGGCCAGCTGCCGTGCAGGCGCGCGCGGGCGGCCAGGGTGCGCCGGTGCAGCGCCGCGAGCGTGCGGTGCAGCGCATGGTCGTGCAGCGCGAAGGCAGCGGGACCCCACCGGCCGCGCCTCCCGCGCCGCCGACCCAGGCACCCGCGCCCGGTGCGGCCCCGACGACGGGCGGCGCCAACACGACGACGGCCGACGGCGCCAACGCCGGGGCCAATGCGCCGGGCGCCGACCCGGCCGCCGCCGAGCAAGCGCGCAAGCAGCAGGAGCTGCAGCTCAAGGAAGCGCAGATCGAAGAGCTGCTCGCGGCGATGAAGCAGCACTGCGCGCAAGCGCGGACCAAGTGGGCGGCGGTCAAGACCGGCTGGTCCGGGTTCACGGCGCTGGTCGGCGGCCCGATCATCGCCACCTCGGCCAAGGTCGGCGCCCTCGCGGGCACGGCGATCGGCGGACCGCTGGGAGCGCCGATCGGGGCGGTGATCGGCGCGGGAGCCGGGCTCCTCGGCACGATCATCGGCAACAACAAGGTCAGCAAGGTCATCGAGCAGCAGACCTCCGACCAGGTCGACAACGAGCTCCTGCGCATCGCCAACGCGCTCGACACCGGGCTCGTCGACATCGACATCACCCTGGCGATCGACCTCATCCGCGAGGACGCGAGCAACGTGCAGTGGATCTACGAGCACGTGCAAAGACTGGCGGTTCAAGCCGAGGAGGCCAAGGCGCTCGAGACGCAGACCCAGGCGGAGATCGACAAGAAGAAGGCGGAGGAGGCGGCCCAGCAGGGCTCGTCCGCCGCCGAGACGGTCGGCAACGCCTCCGACGTGGTCGGCAACACCTCGGACACCGCGGGCGGCATCCTCGAAGCTGCCAAGGAGACGCTCGGCAGCCTCAGCTCGCTCGGGCCGGTGCTCGACACCGTCGGCAACGGCGCCGACGTGATCGGCGTGGCGATCGAGGCCGGGCGCACGGCGGTCGAGGCCAACACCTGGCGCCAGGCGAAGAACGCGCTGCCGGGTGCGCGCGCCGAGGTCGACCGGCTGCGCGCCGAGCTCGGCATGCCGCCTCTGACCACGCCGGGTGGTGGGTCCTGAGCGGATCGTGTAGTCAGGGATCATGAACCAACGACTGCAAGAGCTCGCCGACGCCCGAGGGCTCGGCGCGTTGCCCACCGAGCTCGTCGAGCTCGCGCCGGCTCCCCCTGATCCCAACGACTCCTGGGGCGCGCCCGATCGGGCGCCACCGACGGAGCTCGACGCGGCGCTCTTTTCGCGGACGCGGCGCGGCCCCGAGGAGGCGTCGACGCGCGTCATCCGCACGACCCTGGCCGAGCGCGGGCGCGAGCTCGAGCTCTTCGATCGCGACACCGCGGCCGAGCGCGTGCCGCGCAACGCCGAGGCGAACGCCGGGCTCGGCGCGCTGATGAAGTCGCTCAAGGAGGGCCCGCCGGCCGATCTCGAGAGCGATCCCGAGGCCCTGCTCGAGCGCTTGCGCCACTTCGATCTCGACGCCGGCTGGAAGCTCGCGCGACTCGAGAGCGGACGCGCCATCCTCGGGGGCGCGGTCGGGGATCAGGTCCTCGAGTTCGCCAGCACGCTCGAGCGCGCGCATTGTCCGCGCTGGGCCCTGGCGCAGCTCTGCCTCATGCATCACGTCGGCCACCGCGATGCGCCCGCGCGCATCGTCGAGATCCTGCTCGACGAGCACGCGTGGGGCGCGGCGATCGACTTCGTCGAGGCGCTCGGCGACGCGAGCCTCGAGGCCTACGTCGCGGCGCGCGTGCCGGAGGCGACGCTCTCGGGCGCGGGCAAGAGCGCCTGGCTCGAGCGCCTGGGGCAAGCTCAGCACCTGGCGGTGGCCGACCTCGGCGCGCTCTCGCGCGCGCAACTGGCGCACCTCGTCGGCCTGGCCGAGCTCGCGCTGGCGCAGGGGGTCGCGGTGCTCGACGTCGAGCGCCTGAAGTCGATCATCGCGCGCTTTCCGACCTGGCGCCACGCGCAGCGCGTGCTGTCCAAGCTCATCTTCGCGTCGTCGCGGGATCCGGCGCTCGTGCCGGCGGTCATCGATCGCTACGTCGCCTCGTTCGGCGTCGACACCCAGCTCCTGGTGATGCTGCGCCCGCACGTCTCGCCCGAGGCGCGCACCGAGATCACCAGGCGCCTCGTGCGCGAGGCCGTGAGCTTCCCCGACTGGGTCGAGCCGTGGCGCGCGCTGGCCCGCTTCTCGGTGAGCGACATGAACGCGTCGATGGCGATGGTTCGCGCGCTGGCGTGATCGGGCACGACGGCGCGGGCCCTTTGGCCAGCGCGTGATCAGCGACTCTCGATGACCTCGAGATCGGGCAGGCTCACCGCCGAGAGGAAGCCGCCCATGCCGGCGCCGGTGTCGACGCCGATGAGATCACCGCGATGCCAGACGTCGGCCGGGTCGTCGACCAGGCGGCGGAAGAAGCCGAGGTGATCGGTCGGCAGGTCGCGTGTGCGCGTGTGGCCGAAGACGACGCGCTTGCCGTGATAGCCGGTGAAGAAGTCGGGCTCGCGCATCCAGAAGAGCGGTTTCTCGCGCCCGGCGGAGGGGTGGCTCCAGTGCTGGTCCTCGCCGTCGAGGCCCGCGTGCACGTAGATGGCGTGCTCGTCCTCGTACCAGGCGGGGCGCGCGGCCATCCAGGCGGCGACGTCGGCCGGCAGCCAGCTCGCCACGTCGAGGAGCTGGAGGAGCTCGTCGTCGCTGAGCTCGGCGTCGGCGGGCGCGGGCGGGCGATCGGTGAACGAGCGCCAGGTGGCGGCGCAGCCGTTGCCGCGGTGGAGCAGGAAGGCCGGGTTGGGGTTGTGGAAGGAGCGGGCCCAGGTGTCCTCGTGGTTGCCGCGCAGGGCGACGACCTTGCAGGGGCCGGCCTGCTCGAGCTCGCGCACGCGCGCGATCACCTCGCGCGACGAGGGCCCGCGATCGACGTAGTCGCCGAGGAAGACGAGCGTGTCGCTCGCGCCGAGGCGCGGCAGGAGCCGGGCGAGCACCCGCTCGAGCGCGGCGATGTCGCCGTGGATGTCACCGATCGCCCAGGTCGTCATCGCCACCTCATCCGAACGCCCCGCCGAGCCCGCGATAGGTGAGCTCGCGCGCGACGATCTCGCCGCCGCGCACGCAGTGCACCTCATTGAAACGCTCGAGCAGCTCACCGGCCTTGGCGTGGCGGCACACGACCGGGTCGCCGAGCGAGAGCGGCGGCGCGTCCTTGCCGCGGAGGAAGGGCGTCATCACCTCGCCGAATCCCTCGGTCGCGCTGGGCACGAGGCCGCGCGGGGCGTGCACGATCGGCGCGCGATCGGAGGCCGCGGGGCCCGAGGCGAGGTAGCCGCCGCCGGCGCAGGTGACCCAGTCGGGGTCGGGCACGCGCACGACCGGCAAGAGGAAGAAGGCGGCTGGCGTGAGCGTGAGGCCGCGATAGCCGTCGAAGAGGTGCGGCGCGTAGAAGCCGGAGCCGGCGGTCACCTCGGTGACGGTACCGTCGGCGCTGGTCGACTCCAGGCTGCCGGTGCCGCCGCCGTTGACGAGGTCGAGGTGCACGCCCGCGGCGGCGAGGGCGTCGATGACGACCTGGCGGCGCTGCGCGGCCAGCGGCTTGCTGCGCGCGCGGATGAAGCGGCGCACCGGGTCGAGGTGGCGGCTCGTCGGGTTGTCGTCGCGCATGCCGGCGACCTGCGCCTCGTAGGCCATGAGCGCGCTGACCGGCAGACGGAGGCGGCGCGCGTGCTCGACGAGGGTGAGCGCGCGCTCCGGGGTGCGCAGCGGGCTCCGGCGCACGCCGAGGTGGAGGCGGCCGCCGAAGAGGCGCCAGCTCACGTCGAGATCGAGGCAGAGCGACAGGCGGCCGAGCGAGGCGCCGGCGGCGGCGCGCGCGAAGAGATCGAGGTGCGCCTCGCTGTCGACGACCACGCGCACGGTGAGGTCCCTGCGCCCGAGCTCGATGAGGAGGCGGGCCTCGGCGAGCGAGGCGATCGGGTAGGCGAGCACGAGGTCGTCGAAGCCGTGCTCCGCCAGCAACGCGGTCTCGCGCGCGGAGAAGGTCATGAGGCCACGCACGCGCGCGGGGTCGAGTGCCTGGATGTGGCGCATCAGCGCCGGCACGCGCAGGCTCTTCGAGGCCAGGCGCAAGGTCACGGGCGCGCGGGTGCGCGCGAGCAGCACGCGGGCGTTGTGCTCGAGCGCGTCGAGATCGACCACCGCACACGGCATCGGGAGCTCACGCGCGAGCCGCCGCCACCGCTCCCAGAGCTCCGCCGCGTTCACCCCTCCTCTCAACGCTTCGGCACGCGGGTTGTCAAGGATCTACTGGGGCACGTGGTCACCAGCACCATCGTCGTCGCGGTTGTGCACCCGATGAACGTGGGCATATCCTCGGCCCATGCTGCTCTTCGTATCACTGGTCCTCTGGCTGGCCGCGCCCCCGCCGCTCCCTTCGGAGGAGCCGGCCGTGGCGCCCCACATAAAGAAACATATCGACACCTGGGCGGGTGAGCAGGCGGGGAAGGGCCGCGTGCTGGCGGGGCTCGGTGTGCGCCCGCTGCCGCTGGCGACGACCGGGGGTGAGGCCGATCGGGGTGAGCGTCACGTCGCGGCGTTCGTCGACCGCACCGGCGGCTGCGCACGCGGCTGGGTGCGGCTGACCCTGACCTTTGCCAAGAGCGGCGGCCCGGACGCGACGGTCGAGGCCGACGAGCGCCAGGCCGGACCGTGCGACGCGCCGCCGACGGCGCTCGGCCACCTGCTGCGCTATGACGAGGCGGTGCGGAGAAAGGCCTGGCGCGAGGTCGAGCGCTTCGTGCCGCACGGGGTGCACTTCCCGATCGCGGTCGACAAGGACGGCAAGCTCACGCGCAAGACCCACGACGGCCACCAGGTCGCCGCCGGCCAGGTGGCGCTGCCGAGCTGTGATCCTTTCGTGGACACGCCGAGCTGCGGGCCGGTCGACGCGATGGGGCGCGTGACCTGTTCGTGCACGCGCGCCGGGCGCACGCTCGAGCTCGACCTGAGGATCGATCCCGGCGAGCCGAAGGAGGCGCAGCTTGTCTCCCTGCGCGAGCTCTGGCGCTGAGCTCGCCGCTGCAACGCGCGGGGGCGGCGTCACTTCGCTCGGTTGCTCCTGCGGCGTACCTGGGTACGCCTCGTCGCGCCCTCGCTCGTGACTTGCCCGCGCGCGTTTCGCTCGCGAGCTCGAGTTCCGGGGCCTTCGAAAGACGGCCGTTCAGTCGAGGAAGAGCGCGAGGTCGTAGCCGAGCCCCGATGCGGGCACGTCGAAGGGCAGCACGACCAGGGTATAGGTGCCGGCGCGCTCGAGGATCTCCTCCATGTAGGCGCCGTCGCTGATGTCGGTCTCGGAGAAGAGCAGCGCGCCCTGCGCATCGTAGAGCTCGAGATCGACGTACGAGGTGTTGGCGGCGCCGTGCACCGTGAAGGCGACGAGGTTGGTGAAGGCCGGCACCTCGAAGGTGAAGGCGTCGGTGTCGGCGTCGCCGCACAGGCGGAGCCAGGTGTGCACGCCCTGGCCAAGCGGCACGGGCGCGCCCCGGGCGTTGGGCTCCAGGCGGTCGGGCTGGCACGGCCCGGGCGGGTCGGTGACCTCCTGCAGGAGCGCGTAGGTCGCGACCGCGTCGGGTGCGTCGCGCGCGACGGCGACCTCATAGTAGAAGCGCTCGGGGCCCTGGGCGACGAGCTGCACCTCGGCGAAGCCCTCGCCGTCGGGGGAGCCGGTCGCGACGGGCGGTCCGCTCGGGTCGCGGTAGGCGCGGATCTGAACGTGCTCGGGGCCGTCGGCGAGCACGAGCACGTCGAGCGTCTCGCCGCCGTTGAGGTCGACGGCGAACCAGTCCGGGGCGCCGGCGCAGGCGCGGAAGCCCTCGTAGACCCCCTGGTAGAGGGCGATCGCCGAGGCGGGATCGCCGTTGTCGCCGAGGCCGTCGGCGGCGCATGTGCTCGAGGTGTCGAGGGTGGCGCCGAGGGTGTAGGCGTTGCTCGCGCCCTCGACGCCGTGCACGCGGATGACCAGGTCGCCGTCTTGCGTGGCGGTCCAGGTGACCTCCTCGAGGCTCTTCTCGGAGGCCGCGGAGGCGAGCACGGTGACGCCGTCGGCGGCGCGCAGCTCGAGATCGAGATCGCCGTAGCGGTGATCGAAGGACGCGCCGATCCGGAGGCGCTGGCCGGCGCTCGCGCTGAGGCGGAAGAAGTCGGAGTCGCCGGCGCAGATCTTCTGGCTGACCGGGACGCCCAGCGCCAGCGGGCGGGCCTGCCCGGGGCTCGAGTCCGGCTCGGCCGCGTCGTCGACGCAGCGCGTCGCCTCGACGGTGAGCTCGAGCGCGTAGCTCATGCGCACGCCGGCCGCGCCGTCGACCGCGAGGAAGATCGCTGCGTCGCCGCGGCGCTCGTGCACGAGCGTGAGGCGTCCCGCCTCGGCGGGCTGGGCGCCGGCGAGGGAGGCGCCGAGCTCGTCCACGAGGCCGAGCGCGGGCGTGCCGTGTGCCGGGTTCCAGGTGAGCGAGGCGACGATCGTCGTATCGGGCGGCGCGTCGACGGCGGCGAGATCGCGATCGGCGCCGCAGAGGCGGCGACCCGCGTAGGTGCCGGGCTTGAGGCGCGGGGCCTCGGCGGGTGAGCCGTCGGGCTCGGCGAGGTCGTCGGCGCAGGTGCTCGACGGGGTGCCCGGCGGGTAGAGCGCCAGAGTGAAGTGGCCGGTCTTCGGGTAGCGCGTGGTCTGGTCGCACGCGACGCCGGTCGGGTCGTCGTTGTCGGTGGCCGCGAGGTAATAGTGCAGGAGCGCGCCCTGGTCGGGGAGCGCGCCGAGCGCGCCGGGATCGAGCGCGGCGCGCCAGTCGGGCCCGCTCTGGGTGACGCGCGCGAAGGCCGCGGCGGCGTAGGTGCCGTTGGGGTCGCCACGCGTCCAGTGCAGGGTCAGCGATTGCACCTGGCTCTGGGCATCGGTCGCGGTGGCGGAGAGCTCGAGCGGGCCGGCGAGCGTCTGATCGGCGGGCGGCGCGTGCGCGACCGTCGGAGGCTGACCCTGGCAACCCGACTGCTTCTCGGCGTTGAGGAGCACGATCGTGAGCACGTGGGTGATCGGCCCGTGCGACTCGTCGACGGCGGAGAAGATCGCGCGGTGCACGGCGATCTGGCGTTGCTCGTCGTCGGGGCGCCAGAAGAAGTGCGCGACCTTCTTGTCGGCGCGCTGCAGCTTGGCGCCGGCGGGGGCCTCGAGGAGCTCGATCGCGATCTCGGTCGAGTCGTCGTCCTTGACCTCGACGAGGAGCTCGAGGTCGCTCTCCTGGCCGAGGTTGAGCACGACGCCGGCGGGCAGCGTGAAGGCGGGCACGCCGAAGGTGGGGTAGACGACGATGCCGATCGTCTGGCGCGCGGTCCCGCCGCGGCCGTCGTCGACGGTGATCGCGACGTCGTAGCGGCGGCCGCCGGGCTGGGTGTCGGTGATGAGCGGGCTCCAGACGAGCACCGCCTCGGCGGCGGCGCGCGGGGTGACCTGCGCCGCCTTGGGCAGCCCCTCGGCCGAGAAGTCGAGGCGATCACCGTCGGGATCGCTGGCGGCGAGCACGAGGCGCAAGGTCTCGCCCACGACGACCTGCTGGTCGAGCACGAGCGACAGCGACGGGGCGCGGTTGTCGTCGGTACAACCGAGCGCGACGAGGGGGAGGAGCGCCAGGGCGCGAGCGAACATCACGGTCTCATAGCACGGCGGCCGCCCTGATGGAACGCGACGGCAGGCGGGCGCCTTGCCAAGCGCGCCGGACTGGGTGCAAATCGAGCCATGCGACACGTCGTGATCATGCTCGTGCTCGGCGCGCTCGGCTGCGGCGAGAAGACGCCGCCCGAAGCCGTCGAGGCCAGCACCCCCACGGAAGACGCCGCGACCGCGACCGGCACGCCGAGCGGGGACACGGCCGCGGCGGTCGATCCGCTGCGCGACAAGCTCATGGCCCTGGCGGTCGCGAGCGAGTGCCTGCGCAAGGGCAACACGCCGCCCGAGCAGGCGGCGCAGACGATGCTGGCGCTCTACAAGGCGCACGGCGTCGACCTCGAGACCTACACGCGCGAGATGAGCAAGCTGGCGAGCGACCCGGCCTTCCAGGTCGAGATCGACCGGCAAACGAAGGACTGCCCGCTGGCCGCGCCGAGCACGCCCGAGGTCGTCGCCGCGCCGCCCGACACCGCGGCCGAGCCCGAGACCGCGGCGCCCGACACCGAGCCCGCGCCCGCCGACACCGCGATCGCGGTTACGCCGGAAGCCGGCGGCGCGGAGGCCGGGCCGGACGCCGTCGTCGCCGCCGCCGACACGCACGCCGAGCCCGAGACCCGGGCCGCTGCAGCGGACAGCACGCCCGACACGGCGGCCGCGACACCCGACACGGCAGTCGCGACACCCGACACGGCGGTCGCGACACCCGACACCGCGCAGGCGCCCGAGGTCGCGCAGGTGCCGCCCGAGCCCGAGGAGGAGGTCAGCTTCACCGGCACGTGGAGCGGCCAGCTCTACGGTGGCGCCACGCCGGGCAACCTGCGTGTGGTGATCAAGGGCCGCACCATCACCTCGGCGGTCGCGACCTTCGGACGCACCAGCGTGCGGCTCAAGGGCGCGATCTCCGAGAAGGGCTCGCTCACGCTCGGCGGCACCTCGGGTGACGACTTCATGCGCATCAGCGGCACGGTCCAGCGCACGGGGCGCGCCATGAACGGCACCTGGAACGGCGTGGTCGATCGGCGCAGGAGCAACGGGCGCTTCATCCTGAAGCGATGAGGCTCCGCCGGCGTCCGCGGCGAGGGTGACGCCGAATCAGAAACGGAACGTGCCGCCGAGGTAGCCGCCGTCGGGGGTGAGCGCGACCTCGGGGACGAAGCGTGGCGCGACCGCGGTCGCGTCGTCGCCGCCCTCGGCGACGAGCAGGTAGATCCCGGTGCCGACCAGACCGGCGCCGACCACCCCGGTCACGATCGCGGCGGTCTGGAAGTCGATCGCCTTCTGGTGCAGCCGCTCGTACTCGGCGTCGTCCTGCGCCTCGTCCGCCTGGTCCTGCGCGGGGTGCGCCTTGCCGAACTGCAGGTAGAGCGCGATCCCACCCGCGACCGCGCCGGTGCCGATCAGCGTCCAGCCGACCCACGAGGGCACGCCCTCGTCGCCGTCGGGATCCTCGGCGTCGGGCAGCAGCGCGACGTTGACCGAGGTCACCTCGTCCTGGTTGATCACGATCGGCTCGCGGTGCGTGCGATAGCCCTTGAGCTTGACCTCGAGCTCGTAGGCGCCGACGTCCCAGGGCAACCCGGCCAGCGGCGTCTTGCCGGCCTGGCGCCCCGACAGGATCACCGTCGCTCCCGGCTGGTTGACGTTGACCTGCAGGAAGCCCTGCCTGGGCAGGGGGAGCAGCACGAGGCTCACCTCGCGCTCCTCGCCCGCCGCGAGATCGAGGGTCTGCTCGGCGGCCTTGAACGCCGGGTTCGAGCCGACCAGCCGCGTCGTGCCCGCCGGCACCCAGGTCTGGAACGGCGTCGACACGTGCGTCTCCTCCTCCCCGCTCGGGAAGGTCAGGACGACCGTCGCCTGGCTCGGGGTCGTGCGCACCGTCATGCGCGCGAAGGACTTCTTCAGCTCGCCCTCGATCGTCATCAGGCGCTGCCGCCCGTCCGCGGCGAACTGATAGTCCTCCTTGAGGGCCTGCGTGAAATACTCGTGCGCCTGCCGCAGCTCGCCGAGCTCTTCGTGGGCGCGGCCGAGGTTGTGGCGCGTCTCCGGGTGCGGGTAGAGCCTGAGCGCCGCCTCGAACTTCGGGATCGCCTCGCGGAACTGCTTGCCGCGCGCCAGCGTGAGCCCCTCCTGGATCAGCTGCTCGGCGCGCGCGCGATCCTCCTCCGGGCCGGCCCAGGCCGTGCCTCCGGACAGGCCGGGCGCGAGCGCGAGCCCGGCGAGCGCGATCGCCATCGCCCCGATCAGCCGCCCTCGCCTTCTCGCATGCGCAACGTTCGACATCACACTCTCCGCAGACTCGAGAGCGGGTATAGCCGCGATCGGCCGCGCTCGCTACTCCAGCGGGCTACAGATCAGCGAGATCTGATCGACGTAGCCCGCGGCCTGGCCGCGCACGCCGGTGACCACGTAGCCAGGCGGGCATTGCAGGCTGAACGGTTGCCCGCCGATGCCGCCGACCTGGTCGGTATAGCGCTTGCTCTCGCCGATCTTGACCTTGTCGCCCTTGGCGCTGTCGGGCACCGCCTGCTTGACGAGGTTGCGCAGGTCCTGCGCGCTCATGCCGCCCAGGGTCTCGGCGGTCTTGGCCTTCTCGGCCTCGTAGGCGTAGCCGGCGAGATCGGCGTAGGTGCCCTTGGCGGGCTGTGGAGGCGCGCCGACCGTCGGTTCCGGCTTGTTCACCACAGGGGTCTGCGGGGTCGGCGTCGGGGACTGCGAGACCTCGCCGGCGAAGCGCTCGCGCACGATCTCCTTGCCGCCGGTGATCGCGACGCCGAGGAAGGCGCGCTCGAAGTCGAGCGTGCGCGGGAAGGCCTTGTCGCGGCCGAGCTCGACCGCGTAGACGCCATTGTCGACCGCGACGAAGTGCGCCTCGGACCAGAGCGCGCGCCCGCCCTTGGCGGTGCGGTAGAACGAGAAGGTCAGCGGGTAGATCCCGCCGATGGGGCGGCCCTGGGCGTCCTCGACGCGGCCGCTGTAGACGACGCGCGAGCTCGGATCGGCTGCGGCGGCGGGCGTGGCGAGCGCGGTGGCCGAGAAGGCGACGAGGGCGGCGGACAACAACAACGAAGACGAGCGAGACATCGAGCTTCCTCGGGTGGGGCGGTGCGGTCTACCGCACCATCAAAGAGCTGGCCAGCTGAGATAATCCCCGGTCATGGTCGCCCAGGCCCCGTCCGGGGGCGCGAGCGCCGGGGGCAAGCGGGCGAGCGGGCGAGCGAGCAGGAGCGCCTCGACCAGCGGCGCGATCATCATGTCGATCGCCTCCGCGGTGGGGGCCTCGAAGAGCACGCCCTCGACGTTGAGCGCGCGCGGGTCGATATGCGCGGGCTCGAAGGAGACGCGCCCGTCGGCCTCGACGAAGATCGCGCCCGAGACCGCGAGCTCGATCTCGGCGGTGGCCGCGCGCCAGCGCGCGTCGGCGAAGGTGACCAGGATGTCGGCGCGCATGCGCCCGGTCTCGACGAGGAGCCCGTCGGCGAGATCGTCCGCGAGGGAGATGCGCGGCGAGGTCGTCGGCCAGAGCTCGAGCGAGACCTCGGCGCCTTCGCCGAGCTCGGCGAGCGCCGGCCAGGCGTGGCTCAGCTCCGTGACCGGGACGGTCACGCGCCCGAGGTGATCGGCGCACACCCCGCCCGTGATCCAGGTGGCGACGACGGCGCGCTCCAGCGCGGAGAGGTGCAGGGCGGCGCCGCCCGGCAGCGCGGGCGTGGCGAAGCTCGGGCGCGGGGTCGGCAGCTCGAGCGGGCCGACACATGGGTGGGGGTCGGCCTCGATGCTGAGCGCATAGGCGACCTGCAGCGCGTCGTCGCGGCGCTCGACGACCTCGCCGGTGAGCGCGCGCAACGCGGTGCGGACGAAGCCGGTGCCGATCGCGTCGGGGTTGACGGCGGCCGACCAGGCGAAGGCGAGGTCGAGCCCGAGCGCGCCGGGCAGGCGGGCGCTCAAGGCGTCCGCGACCGCGCGCGAGGCGGACGCGGCGAAGGCCTGGTCGAGCGCCGCGAGCTGCGCGCCGGGCTCGAACTGGTCGGCCCGGTCGAAGCAGGCCGAGAAGTCGGCGTCGAGGATGGCGTTGGGCGCCACGTCGGAGAGGGCCTGGTAGGTCGCGCCGGGGAGCACGACGCCCTGCACGCGCCCGAGCTTGTCGGCGCCGAGGCCGAGCGGCACCTCGAGCTCACCGGCGGCGACGACGATGCGCACCGGGCACGAGACCGCGAGCGCGTCCCCGCTCAGATAGATCTCGTGCTCCGCGCCGGCAAACGGCACCTGGGCGACGAGCCCGAAGCTGGCCGTGCTGACGTTGTGATCGGCGTAGGCGATCGGCCCTTCGGGCATCAGCTCGAGGCGCGGCGAGCCCGGCACGAGCACGAGCGAGCGCCAGTCGATGAGCGGGGAGGCCTGGCTGTCCAGGCGCGCGCCGGCCGCCCAGTCCGCGGTGACGGTGGCGGCGAGGCGCTCGGAGGCGGCCGCGAGCACGGCGTGGTCGAGCGTGCGCACCAGCGCGCGCGCGCTCGAGCGGGTCGGCTCGGCCCCGCCCTCGCCCCACGGCAGGCTCTGGCAGCCGGAGGCGGCGAGCAGGAGCACGACGAGTGAATGGCGGTTCACTGCTCGCCCCCAACAGCGCCCGACGCCGGCAGATCGAAGAGGCGCAGCGCCGTGTCCGGGGCCTTGCCGGCGGAAAAGGCCGCATAGGTGCCGACGAGGCGCCCGCCTACGACGTCGAAAGTCGGCGAGAAGCCGGGCGGGATCGACAGCGCGGTGATCGTCGCCGGCCCGTCGCCGCCGACGCGCGCATGGCGGAGCCCCGGGGCCGAGGCGTCGACGTAGAGGATGTGGGCGGCGCCCTGCGAGTCGTAGTCGAGCACGCAGAACTGGCCGACGATGGCGCGGCGCGAGCGCCCATCGGCGAGCGGCTCGACGCCGCCGTCGACGACGCGCTGAGCGCCGCTCGGGCCGATGTAGCGCAGCGCGCCGAGCGTGGCGTCGAAGTAGGCGACGCCGAGGGCGCGCGTCGGGGTCAGCGCGAGGCTCACGAAGCGGCCGACGTCGCCGGTGTCGGTCGCGCCGCTGCGCCCGTCGAGGGTGACCGTCGTCCAGCGTCCGTCGCTGGCGGCCGCGGCGAGCTTGAGATCGCCGCGCAGCGCGTCGTAGAAGGCGACCCGCGGCAGGGCGGTCGAGCCGCCGGCGGCGCCCAGCGCGAGATCGAGGCCCTGGCCGTAGTCCTCCAGGCCGGCGCGCGGGCAGTCGGCCTCGCCGGCGCAGCCCTGGATCCCGGTGATCGTCCACGCGTTCCCCTGGCGCGTCGCGTAGCGCACGGCGCGCAGGCGCTCGTCGCGGTAGGCCAGGTGCGGGCGGTCGGAGGCGTCGACGCGCAGCGCCAGGCGGCTCGCCGGCGCGGCGCTGACCGTCTCGGCGGCCGAGAACCCGCGCTCGCCTCCGCGCGCCCAGCGGATGAGGCCGCCGTCGGCGCCTTGCGGCTCGGTCCAGACGACCTGGAGGGTGCCGTCCGCCTCGCGGGCGACGCGCGCCCAGCGGCCGATCCCGCTCGACTCGTGGCGGGCGACCACGGCGGTCGTGCGCTCGGCGGCGCCGGGGCGCTGGAAGATCACGACCAGCGCGCCCTGGGTCGCGTCGTAGGTGGCGATCGCCAGGCGGCCGTCGGGGAGCACGACCGAGGTCGCGAGCCCGCGCTGGGACGTGGGCTGGGGCTCGCAGTCGCCGGCGCAGGCGCAGTCGTCGGGCGCGCACCCGGCGGGGCCGGGGCTCCGGTCGTCGCTACAGGCGGCGGCGAGGATGAGGCTCGAAAGCAAGATGGGGACCGACTTGCACACCAGCCCGAAACTAGGGGGGTTCGGCCCCCGAATCAACAATCCCGTGCCGGCGCCGCCGCTCGGGCGCCTCGTGGCGTGCGCGCGAGCGGCATGGGAGATCGTTCGCGGGGGTTCTGCGTAAGCCGAAAGAGGCCGTGGGCGTCGGCCCGAGATTGACCGGGGTGCGCGCGCCGACCTACTGTTTCGCGCCGAGGGGCTGCACACATGGGCTACGACGACGACGACGACACCCGCCGACACCTCGGCGACGACGACACGCGCGGCGGGCGCGGGGGTGGCCCGCGTCCGAGCGAGCGCACGACCAACCACGACGCCGAGGACGACAGCCTCGAAGAGCGCATCAAGCGCCGCCTGACCGACCACGACGAAGCGACCGGCGTCTCGGAGGGTCGCGCCGACCCGCTCATCGGCGTCACCATCAACAACCGCTTCCTCATCACCTCGAAGATCGGAGCCGGCGGCATGGGCGCGGTCTATCGCGCCAAACAGCTCGGCATGAACCGCGACATCGCGATCAAGGTGTTGCTGCGCGAGCTGACCGAGAACGAGGTCGTGCTGCGCCGCTTCCACCTCGAGGCGCTCGCGGTCTCGAAGCTCAAGCACCCCAACACGATCCAGATCTTCGACTTCGGCGAGACCGAGGACGGCCTCCTCTATATCGCGATGGAGCTGCTCGAGGGCCGCCCGCTCGCGAAGGTGCTCTCCGACGAGAAGCAGGTCTCGGTCGAGCGCGCGCTGCACATCATCGAGCAGACCGCCAAGTCGCTGCGCGAGGCGCACTCGAAGGGGATCGTGCACCGCGATCTCAAGCCCGACAACATCTTCCTGCAGGCGGTCGGCGAGGACTCCGACTTCGCCAAGGTGCTCGACTTCGGCGTCGCCAAGGTCGCCGAGGGCGACGGGCAGCAGAAGACCCTGACCAAGGCGGGCTCGATCTTCGGCACCCCGAAGTACATGTCTCCCGAGCAGTCGCGCGGCAGCGAGATCGACGCGCGCTCGGACATCTACGCGATGGGCATCATCCTGTACGAGCTCCTGACCGGGCGCGTGCCGTTCAACGCCGAGAACCCGCTCGGCATCCTGATCAAGCACCTGCAGGAGCAGCCGCCGACGTTCGGGCAGATCCGCCCCGATCTGGTGATCCCCGAGAACGTCGAGCGCTTCGTGCACCGCATGCTGGCCAAGCAGGTCGAGCAGCGCCCGCAGACCGCCGAGGCGGTGATCCGCGAGATCGAAGAGCTCCTGAAGACCCTGCCGCCGATCTTCCGCAACGTGGTGACGCGGGCCGACGCCGAGGCCGCCGGCATCGAGATCCAGACCTTGTCGGTGACCGCGCTCGACACCGATCTCGGGGTCGGCCTCGGAGGCGGCGACACGATCACGCGCGCCGACACCATGCACCAGGTCGTCGGCAAGCGCCGGCGCTGGCCGGTGATCGCGCTGATGGCGCTCCTCGTGGTGCTCGGCTCCGCCGGGGCGATCTACGCGAGCCTGTCGCCGCTGGACAAGGCCTACTACGGCTTCACCACGATGGGTGAGGTCGAGGTCGGGCTGGTGCCGGAGTTCGAGGTCGACAGCATCGTCGTGACGCTGGTCTCCGACCCGGAGGGCGCGACGGTGGTCAACGCCGAGGGGCAGACCGTCGGGCAGACGCGCTACACGCTGCGGCGCAACAAGGGCAGCAAGCCCGAGCGCTACACGATCAAGAAGGACGGCTACCGCGACTACATCCGCACGATCGAGTTCGACAAGGACGACGCCATCGTCTTCAAGCTCGAGCCTATCGAGGTGGCGCGCCCCGAGGTCAAGCCCGAGATCAAGCCGGAGGTGAAGCCGGAGATCAAGCCCGAGGTGAAGCCGGACGGCAAGCCCGACATGAAGGGCCCGGACAAGCTGCCCGAGACCAAGCCGACGCCGTACGACGAGCCCAAGAAGGTGGACGACACGAAGAAGAACCCGTACGGAAGCTCGGGTGGTGGCAGCAGCAACAAGGTCGGCGACAATCCCTACGATTGAGGCGACGTCGCGGGTGCGCCCGTGAGGATCGTCGGGGGCCGGTGGGCCGGGGTCGAGCTCTTGTCGCCGGGCGGGCGCGTGAGGCCGACGCTCGAGCCGTTGCGCGACGCGCTGATGCGGCATCTCGGCACCGAGGTGCTCGGGGCGCGGGTGCTCGATCTCTTCGCCGGCACGGGCGCGGTCGGGCTCGAGGCGCTCTCGCGCGGCGCCAGGAGCTGTGACTTCGTCGAGGACGGCGCCTCGGCGATCCACGCGCTCAAGGCCAACGTCGCCAAGGTCAAGGCCAGGTCCAAGGACAAGGACCTCGCGCGCATCTTCTTGAAGGACGCGATCCCGTTCGTCGAGCGGCTGGGTGAAGGCGCGTATGACATCGCCTACTGCGACCCGCCGTACGGATCGAAGAAGCTCGATCGGGTGCTGGCGTGCTGGAGGCGCGTCAGGTTCAGCCGGGTGCTGATCGTCGAGCACGCGCCCGAGCACGACCTGGGCGGGCTCGGCGGCGACACGCTGCGCGTCGACGGGGCGATGATCACCGTCTTGCGAGCGCCGGCGAGCGGAGCGGGTGATGGAGCGTGAGCCGGCGCTGGCGCCGCTGATCGACAACGCGATCGGCGAGGTCGAGGGGCTCGCGGGCGGGAAGGTCGCGCTGACGGCGGAGGCGCGGCGCGGTCTCGGGGGCTGGCTCGGCGAGCGGCTGGAGATCGCGACACGCGCGGTGTTGCTGGCCGAGGGCGCGCGCGGGCGCGAGCTCGACGGGGGTGACTGGGCGCGGATCTTCGCGCGCTATCCGGAGCTCGTGCCGATCGTCGAGCGGCTGATCGTCGAGTGGCGCGACGGCGTGGCGCGCTTCGTAGCGCGCTACGCGGATGACGCCGGGCACCTCGGCGAGCCCGAGGCTCCGGCGCTGCGCTCGGTCGCCGTGGTCGGCGGCGGCTGGAAGCGAAGCCCGACCTTGCGGTGCGTCACCGGGGGCGGGCAGGCGATCTACTACAAGGACCACACGCTCGAGATCGGGGCGTGGCTGATGGAGCTCGTGTGGCGCCTGAACGAGTGCGGGCTGCCGTTGCCCTTGCACGTGAGGCGGATCAGCGCGCGCGCCGGCTACGGCTGGGACGACGAGGTCGTCGCGGCGCCGTGTCGGAGCGTGGGCGAGGCCGAGCGCTACTACGTCAGGATCGGCATGTGGATCCGACTCCTGCAGATCCTCGGCGCCAACGACATGCACGCGAAGAACCTGATCGCGGCGGGCGAGCACCCGGTGCCGATCGATCACGAGAACCTCTTCCAGCCGGCGCGCGCCGACGGGCGCAGCGCGCTCGGCCTGGCGCGGCGCGCGCGACAACGGAGCCCGCTCGAGTGCGGGATCCTGCCCTACCTGCTGGTCGGCGAGCCGGGGCGGCGCGCGGTCAACGCGGGTGGGTTGGAGGTGGGCGGCGACTACCTCCTGCCGTTCTCGACGCCGGAGGGCTACCCGCCGATCCGCCTGCCGCGCACGCTGCCGACGGTGGCGGGGCAGGTGATCGAGGCGCGCGCGCAGGTCGAGGCGATCGTCGGCGGCTACCAGGCGATGCACGCGGTCGTGAACGGACCCGACGCCGAGCGCGAGGTCGAGCAGATGCTCGTGCGCGCGAGCGCGTGCGAGGTGCGGGTCTTGCGGCGGCCGGCGCACGTGACGCGGCGTCTCATCGTCGAGAGCCTGCAGCCGGCGGTGCTGGCCAAGCCGGGGGGGCGCGCGACGTTCCTGGCGAAGCGCGCGCACCCGCACGACAAGGAGGCGCTGATCGCGCTGGAGGTGCCGCGCCAGTACGAAGGGCCGACGCTCTCGGTCGTCGCGCGCGTGCGCACGAACGAGGAGCTCGCCTGGGATCGGGCGTGCATCGCGACGGCGATCGGGTGTGCCGAGGCGGCGCGGGGAGATCTGGTGAAGGCGGCGGGGCCGGCCGTGGGCGCGGACATCGCCAGCGAGCCTGGCGGGGCGAACGAGCTGGTGCGGCGCGCGGTGGCGCTGGGCGATCGCATCCTCGACGAGGGTTTCGGCGACACGACGGCGCTGCACTGGCTCGGGGTGAGGTGGAGCCCGGAGGCGGCGGGCGCGGCGATCGAGGTGCTGCCGAGCGATCTCTTGAGCGGCAACGCCGGGCTGGCGGTGGCGCTGGCCGCGCTCTACCGGGTGAGCGGGATCGAGCGCTTCGCGGACGGGGCGCGGCGCGCGCTGAGCCCGGTGGAGCAGGCGCTGAAGGCAAGAAGTCCGGGCGAGTGGCGGCCGTGGGGCGCGTACCTCGGCTGGGCCGGACAGGTCTACGCGCTCGAGCGCGTCGCCGAGCTCATCGGCGCCACCCCCCCGACGATCGCGCTGGAGCCGCTCTTGAGCGGGGGCTCGGGCGGGGTCGATCTCGCATGCGGCACCGCCGGCCTGATCGCGGTCGTCACGCGCGAAGGACGCGCGAGACCGCCGTGGCTCTCGGCGCTGGCCGAGGTGCTGAGGCGCGCGCGGCGCGAGGGCTACCCTCCCCTGCCCTACCCCGACGGGATCACGCCGGCCTACCTGCCCGACGCCGCGACGAGCGTGAGCTTCGCGCTCGCGCGGGTCGGTGATGAAGAGGCGGGCGCGGTCGACCTCGATGCCTACGACGTCGGCGACGCCGCCTCCCTGGTGCGCCGCGCGGAGCAGAGCAACAGCTGGTTCCCGGACAGCGGGCTTGCCGATCGCCTGAACCTCGGCGCGATGCGCGGCCTCGGCGCGGTGGTGCTGGCGCTCTTGCGCGCGGCCGCACCCGAGGCGCGGATCCCGAGCCTCTGGCGCCTGGACTGAGACCGCGAGGGCTGGAACGTCAGCGGGGGTCAGCGACATCGCTGGGTGCGTGGCTCCGTCGCCTCGAGGCACAAGAGGCCGCAGCCCGTGACGAAGGACTGCGACTGCCCGCACGCCGGGACCGCACCGACCCAGCCGGCGACGTGCGTGCAACCGCCGAGGGCACAGAGCCCCTCGGGGCAGGTGCAGGCGCCGGCGGACGGATGCTCGCGCTCGGCCTGGGTCGAGCAGTCGTAGTCGAAGGAGCCGCAGGCGTCGGCGCCTGCGAACCAGCCGCCCTGCTCGGGGTTGACGCGCTCGTCGGCGTCGCAGCAGTCGCCGTCGAGCGGCGTGGTGTGGCCGGTGACGACGCCGTCGCCCTCCGCGCACAGACAGCGGCTGTCTTCCGCGATCCCCCAGCCGTCCCCGTCCCCGTCGTAGTAATGGTCGAAGCAGCCGACGGCGTCCTCCTCGTCGACGCTGCCGTCGCAGTCCTCGTCGCCGCCACCGCACCTCTCGGGGCTCGGGGTGTCGCCAGCGCACACCGGCACCCCGCTCTGGGCCTCCGCCGCGCTGCCGCCGGCGGCGAGCACCGCCTGGCCGCAGAGCCAGGTGCCCAGGGCGCACGCGTCGTCGTCGTCGACGCGGTCGCACGCGGTGCCGAGCTCCGGAAAGCCCTCGTCGGTCTCACCGTCGCAGTCGTTGTCCTGACCGTCGCAGAGCTCGCCGCCGCCGCCCGCGCTCGAGCACACCAGATCACCGGGCGCCGGGGTCGTGTCGTCGCACACCACGACGCCGACGCAGCTCCCCGAGCCGCAGGGCTCGCCCTTGCGCACGGTCCGCCCCGAGACGAGCTGCACCATGTCCTCGTCGACGCCGCCATCGCAGTCGTTGTCGCGCCCGTCGCACGACACCTCCTGCCCCGGCTCGTGGTACGCCACCGCCGAGTAGTCGCAGCTCCAGGCGCCGAGCGCGCAGGTCGCCATGACCGTGCCCGCCGCGCACACGCCCGCGACGCGGCATGGCGACTGCGCGAGCCCGAGCTGCTCGTCGGTGAGACCGTCGCAGTCGTCGTCCACGCCATTGCAGATCTCGTCTCCGTCTTGCGGCTGACTGCCATCGGGGTCGCTCGAGCAGGTGGCGCCGCGCTCGTCGAACGCGCACTCGACCGTGCCGAGCCCGCATGCGCCGACGCCATCGCAGCTCTCGCCGATCGCCTTTGCGCCGTGGCGGAAGTCGTCGTCGGGCACCCCGTCACAGTCGTTGTCGAGACCGTCGCACAGCGTCTCGACGCCGGGCTGATGGTCGGACGACCAGGCGGCGTAGGTACCGTCGTCGCACGCGGCCCAGCCGTTCGCCGTGCACAGGCTCGTTGGTTTGCGTGCGCCGGCGCAGACGCCGTGTTGCCGCGCGCACGGCGGCGGGGACGCGGCGATGTCGGCGTCGGCCCCGTCGCTCGCGCCGTCGCAGTCGTTGTCGAGCCCGTCGCAGCGCGTCTCCTTCGGCGACTGGTACGCGTCGGCGAAGGCCTGGTACTCGGCGCTCCCGCAGGCCTCCCAGGCGCCGGCCACACACAGGTCGGCGCCCTTGAGGCTGCCCTGGCAGACGCCGCGCTGCTCTTCGCACGGGCGCGGATCGGCGACGAGCAGATCGGCGGCGTCGAGCGCATCGGTCTTGCCGTCGCAGTCGTCATCGACGCCGTTGCAGCGCTCGGGCGCTTGCGGGTGGATCGCCGCGTCGCCGTCGTCGCAGTCGCCGCCGACGGTGGCGTCGCGATCGCTCGTCGGCTCGCACAGGCAGTGCGCCTCGCTCGTGCCGAAGCCGTCGCGGTCACGCAGGTAGACGGTGCAGCCGCCGGCGCCCTCTTCGTCGGTCGCGCCGTCGCAGTCGTCGTCCACGCCGTTGCACACCTCGGCGCTGGCTGCGTCGCCGCTGCAGATCGTGCGCGTCGGGTCGCCGGTGTCGCAGACCACCACGCCGTGCGCGCACTCGTCGGCGTCGGGGCCGTCGCAGCGCTGCCCGAGCGCGGCGAAGTCCTCGTCGGTCGCCCCGTCGCAGTCGTTGTCCAGCCGGTCGCAGCGGCCGCTCTCGTCGCCCTCCTGGAAGTAGGGGCTGGCGCTGAAGTCGCATCGCCAGCCGGCCGCCCCGAGGCAGGTCGCATCGAGGATGGCGGGACGGCACACGCCAGCGCTCGGGCAGTCGCCGGCGCCGGGGACGACGTCGTCGTCGCTCGCGCCGTCGCAGTCGTCGTCGCGCCCGTTGCACACCTCGGCGGTGGCCTCCGACGCGGTGCCGTCGGGTTGGCTCGAGCACGTCGCGCGCGCGCCGTCGGCGCTGCAGACGACCGTCCCGGCCCCGCACTCGCCGAGCCCGCTGCACGGGTCACCGAGCTTGCGCGTCTGCCACGCGAAGCCTTCGTCGGTGATGCCATCGCAGTCGTCGTCGCTGCCGTTGCAGCGCTCGACGGTAGCCTCGACCTGGCTGCCGCCGAGCGTCGAGCAGGTCGCCGCGCCGTCGGGGCCACACTCGACGAGGCCGGGTCCACAGGCGCCGCGACCCGAGCAGCTCTCGCCGAGCACGCGCGCGCCGACGACCGCGTCATCGTAGGACACCCCCTCGTCGGTGAGACCATCGCAGTCGTTGTCGACACCATCACAGAGCTCGAGGTTCGGATCGACGTCGCTCGAGCACACGGCGCCGGCGCCGTCCTCGGCGCAGATCACCTGGCCGTTGGGGCAGCTCGGCGGGCCGCACGACGCGCCCAGCGCCCCGCCCTGCGCGGTCACGAAGCCCTCGTCGGTCGCGCCGTCGCAGTCGTTGTCGCGCCCGTCGCAGCGCTCTTCGCCGTAGCCCTCGATGCCGTCGAGCTCGCACGCCCACGCGCCTTCGACACAGCGCGCCTGCACGAGCCCCGCGCACACCCCGAGCTCGGGACAGTCGGCGGCGCCGAGCTCGGCGGCCTCGTCGGTCGCGCCGTCGCAGTCGTCGTCCAGGCCGTTGCACACCTCGGCGATGGCTTGCGACGCGCTGCCGAGCGGGTTGCTCGAACAGGTCGCCGCGCCCGAGGGCGCACACTCGACCACGCCGAGACCGCACGCCCCGGAACCCTTGCACGGTTGGCCGATCGCCGCGCCGCCCCACGAAGACCCCTCGTCGATCGCGCCGTCGCAGTCGTTGTCGAGCCCATCGCACGAGGTCTCCGCGCCGTCCTCGTACGCATCCGAGCGCGCGAGGTAGTCGCTCGCCTCGCATGCGGACCAGGCCCCGCCCGCGCAGCGCTCGACCCCTTTTTGCGCGCCCGCGCACACGCCGAGCTGGCGCTCGCAAGCGACCTCGAGCGCCATGAGGTCGGGGTCGTGCCCGTCGCTCAGGCCGTCGCAGTCGTTGTCGCGCCCATCGCAGCTGACCTCGACCTGCTCGTAGCCGTCGATCGCGTCGAGGCCGCAGACGAGCGTGCCGTCGTCGCCGCAACGGGGCGATGAGCCGGCACACACGCCGACGCTCGGGCAGGCGAGCGCGGGCCGCCGGCTCCGGCAACGACCGCCCTGGCACGTGTCCTCGCTGCATGCGTCCGCGTCCCGGCAGTCGGCGTCGTCGTCGCAGGCGTCGACACAGCACATCACCCCCTCGAACGCAGCGTCGGCGCAGCTCGTCGTCGCCGTATCGTCGGCGCAGCCCCACGCCGGCGCGGCGTAGGCGATGGCCCCGGCGAAGAGGCCGTCCCAGGTCATCGCCTGGACCGCGTATGCGCCGCCGCACTCGCCCTCGAAGGGCGTGCAGACGCCGTTTGTGTCGACGACCTGATAGCCGCTGGCCGGGTCGTGGTGGATCGCGGCGGCGAGGTAGAAGGCCGGAGGTGGTCGCTCCCCGGCGAGCGCCTCGAGCATGGCGCTGTGGTCGCACACGTGCCAGCCCGGCGCGCAGAGCTCGGCGACCGCCGCGGTCTCACCGCCGCACGCCTGCATGGCGTCGCCCCACGCGGCCACCGCCCGCGCATCGACGCAGGCCTCGGCGGCGATGCAGCGCTCGTCGGTCTCGCCATCGCAGTCGTCGTCGCGCCCGTCGCAGCGCTCGACCGGGGACCATGCCGCCACGCCGGCGTAATCGCACACGTACTCGCCGGCCTCGCAGCGCAGCGGCACGCCGTCGGCGCACACGCCCTGCGACGCGCAGCTCGGCCGCTCCGGCCCGTAGGACACGCAGGTCACCCCGTCGGCGTCACAGGTGTCGATGGTGCAGGGATCGCCGTCATCGCAAACCGCCGGTGGCGCGATGCAGCCGCCACGGCCGTCGCACTCGCCCAGGCCGCTGCACGGCGTGGCCGCGCGGCACGCGGTCCCGGACGGCGCGAGCTCCGCGATGCAGCCGAGCAGACGATCGCAGCGCCCCACGAGACAGCGGGCGTCGAGGTCCGAGCAGTCGATGGCGCTGCCAGCGCAGGTCCCCTCGAGGCATGCGTCGTCGAGCGTGCAGGGATCACCGTCGTCGCACGGCTCGTCGTCGGCGGCGGTGATCGGCGCGCACTCGCCGGTCTCGGAGATGCAGCGCGTGACGCTGCAGGGCCCGTCGTCCTGGTCGTCGCACACGACGAGCGAGGCGAAGTCGAAGACGCACACGCCGTCGCGACAGGTCGGCCCGCCGCTACAGCGATCGTCGTCATCCAGCGGACGACAGTCCGCGGCGGTCTCGCAGGCGCACCCGGCGCCACCGGTTGGCGTGCCGGTGCAGACCCCGCCCCGGCACGCGTCGTCGCGGGTGCAGCTCGAGCGATCCGAGCACGATGTGCCGTCGGGCCGCGAAGCGGTCACGCACTCACCGTCGTCGCAACGCGCGACGAGGCACGGGTCGAGGCGGGGGTCGTCGCAGCGCGGAACGGTCGCCGGGTCGACCTGACAATAGCCATCGAGGCAGACGAGCCGACCGTCGCAGCGGTCCTGGTGCACGTTCTCGGCCGCGCACGCCGAGGGATCGTCGGGGTCGCACAGCCCGCACACGTACTGGTCCCGCCAGCGGCACTGGCCGAAGCCATTGCAGCGCGAGTCGATGGTGCAGACGTTGCCGTCGTCGCACGCGACATTCGGCGCGACCGGATCGTGCACGCAGCCGTCCCGCGTGTCGCACCTGTCGCTGGTGCAGGCGTTGTGGTCGTCGCAGAAGGCGACGAGGTCGACGGGGTCGCCGCGGCACAGACCGCCGTCGCAGCGATCCTCGAAGGTGCAGGCGTTGCCATCGTCGCAGGGCGCGTCGTCCTCCGCCAACACCAGCTCGCAGCTGCAGGTGTCGGCGTGCCACCAGGTGACGACGCACGGCGCCGGATCCGGGAAGATCTCGTCGCAGCGATCGCTGCAGCCGCTCGGCACGTCGCGCACGACGGGTCGATCGCCCTCGGTCACGCACGCGAGGAGCACCGACACGAGCCCGGCCAAGGACCCTCTTCGGCCACGGTTGGTCATGACACCGACTCGGGCATGCGTGGGACCCCCTGGCCCCCGGCGCGGATGGAGTCGCTTCGAGGCGGCGAACGAGCAGGTCGCTCGAGCGAAGACCAGACAATAGGAGATTTCTCACCGACGCGTCGACGATTTTCCGCATTGCGGCCGCGTCGGGTTTCGCCGTCTTCGGCTTGGCTCGCCGGCGACGCGAGGGAGGTGAGGCGGTGAGACTCAGTCGGGGATCACGGGCGTGCCGGTCAGCGCGGAGGTGAGGAAGTCCATGAGGCGGGCGCGCACCGCGGCGTCGAAGTAGATGATGTAGTGGTCCTTGTCGGCGAACTGGAGCAGCGCGCCGGTCGGAGAATAGCCGTTTACTTCCGTGAGGTTGGCGCTGGCGGGGAGGGTGACGGGGGCGATGCCTTGCTGGGTGAGGCCGGAGATCTCGCGGGCGACGGGCTCGGCGATCGGGAGGCCGATGGCGGAGGCGAGGGCCTCGGTCGAGGCCGGGGGCGTGAGCTGGTCGAGCAGGCCCTCGAGCATGACGAGGTCGTGGGGGCGGTTGTCGGGCAGGGGCTCGTGGATGAGGTGGCGCGCGAGGTGCAGCGGGTCGGCGGCGTCGAGGAGGGGCTGGATGACGGCGGTGACGATCGGGTGGCCGAGCGCCCAGCGCTCGCGCTCGAGGTCGACGCCGAGGAACTCGGCGACGGTCGCGCTGACGTCGAGCTCGTCGAGCTTCAAGGCGAGCATGGTGATGGCGGCGCCGCCGCCGCCGGCGCTCATGACGGCGGGGCCGAGGGCGGGTGTGAGCGGCAGGAGCAGGGCGCCGATCTGGGCACCTTCGCTGTGGCCGAAGAAGCCGAGGCGCGTGGGGTCGAAGGCGACGGCGGCGCCGTCGGGGGCGAGCTCGGCGGGGATGAGGAAGGCGGGATCGGCGACGGCGCGCGCGAGCTGGAGGTAGTCGAGCACGCCCTGGCGCAGGACCTCGCGGCCGCCGACGATGTTGCCGACCGAGAGGTTCACGATCAGCGTGCGGTCGTCGAGGCCGGACTGGTTGCGCGTGCCCTGCAGCGGCGGGTCGAGGCCGATGACCGCGACGCCGCGGCTGCCGAGCGGGGCGGCCGCGGTGCGCAGGAAGCCCTCGTGGGTCTCGCCGAGGCCGTGGCCGTAGAGCACGAGCGGGAAGCCGGTCGGCGGCGGGGGCGTGCGCGGGGTGGTGAGCGTGAAGGGGATGGTGAGCGTGCGCGGGGTCTTCGGGGCGCCGTCGGCGTCGACCTCGATGAGGCCCGCGCCGAAAGGGCCGCTGTAGGGCGGCTCGCCGGAGAACGCCTCGGTGATGGTGATCGCACCGCGGTAGTGATCGTAGTTTGGCTTGCGCTCGACGAGGGTGAGGCCGGTGATCGGGGGTGGCGGTGCGTTGGCGAAGTGCGCGGCGAGCGCGCGCAGCTCGGCCATCGGATCGGCCGCGCGCCAGACGGTGGCGGCGACGAGGCGCTGGCGCTCGAGGCCGAGGGCGGGCAGGGTGGGGAGGAGTGATTGCAGGTGCGTGGCTTCGGGATCGGTGCGGTCCTCGAGCCGGGCGATCGCGTCGGGTGGGGTGAGCGGCTGGCCGTCGGCGGTGCGCAGGCCGTCGAGCAGGAGCACGGCGAGGCGCGCGCCGGCGCGCGGCGGGACCTGGTAGTCGGGGTGGATCGCCAGGGTCATCGCCGGCCAGTAGCCGCCGCCGGCGGCGTTGAATTCGACGGTGCGCGGCAGGCGCTCGGCGCGGTCGAGGTCGACGAGGAGGACGTTGTCTTCGAGGGTCTCGGGGTCGAGCGCGACGCTCAGGCCGAAGTAGGCCGAGGACAGCGGCGAGAAGCCGGGCTGGCCGCGCTCGACGAAGGCGATGACGCTCTCGAGGATCGAGGTCTTGGCGCGCTCGGTGGAAAACGCGGTGAGGTCGGGCGCGCCCAGGGCGTTGAGGCGCAGGTCCGAAGGCCAGGGGTAGGCGTAGAAGTCGTCGGGCGCGACCGCGCCGAGGTCCCACCGGAACGAGCCGGGATCGGGCGCGGCGATCTCGGGCTCGGCGGTGTCGGAGAGCTCGGGCGTCGTGTCCGGCTCGGCGTCGGGCTCGGCGACGTCGTCCGGCGCGGTCGTGTCGGCCTCGGGAGGCTGAGCGCTGTCCGAGGTCGAGGCGGGATCGTCACCGCAGGCGGCGGCGAGGAGGCCTGCGAGGACGAGAGCGATGGGTCGGGTGCGCATGCCGCATGATCGACCGTTGCGGTCGAGTGGGCAAGGCGTTCGCAGCCGGGCGACCACGAGGGTCGCCTCACACTGGTTCTGTAGATCAGCGGGCGGCCACCAGCGCCACCCCTACTGGACGTCGACCTCGAGGAGCCAGGTCTCGAGCGTGCCCGTGTCGCCGGCGAAGTCGTCGACGACGTGGAGCTTCCAGACGCCGGCGGCGGGGCGGCCGTCGAAGGCGGAGGTCTCGAAGCGCTCGCTGACGTCGTCGTCGGCGCCACCCTCGTTGTCGAGGAGGGTCGCCGTCGTGCCGTCGGGGTGGACCAGGGTGATGGTGAGGTCCCCGCGGTAGGGGTGGGTGATCTCGAGGTCGACCGCGACGCCGCTGACGCTGCCGCTGCCGTCGATCGTGAGCGTGCTGGTCGCGCCGGCGGGGTCCTGGTCGGGGATGGCGAGCGCGGTCTCGCTGAGCGCGGTGTAGGTCGCCGGGCCGCTGCTGGCGCAGGCGGGGTCGGCGGCGCAGGCGGGGTCGGCGCAGTCGAGGCCGCCCTGGCCGTCGTTGTCGAGGCCGTCGTCGCAGATCTCGCGCAGGTCCTCCTGCGAGACGGAGAGGCCGACCGCCCAGCGGTTGAGCTTGCCGGTGTCGCCCTTGGAGGCGTCGGCGACCGTGAGCTTCCAGGTGCCCAGCGTCGACTCGCCGACGAGCGTCGGCAGGAGGAAGCGGCGCTTGAGGTCGCGGCCGGCGATATCGGCGCGGTCGTAGAGCGTCAGCTCGCGGCCGCTAGGCAGCGTGAGCACGAGCTTCAGGTCGCGGATGAAGGTGTGGCTGATGTCGACCTCGACCCAGAGCTCGGTCGAGACGCCGGGCAGCTCGATGGCGAGCTCGCTCACGAGGCCGGCCGCGTCGTCGTCGGGGATGTTGCGGTTGGGGCGCGACTCGAACTCGTGGTCGGTCGTCTGGCAGGCGAGGTTGGTGCCGCAGGTCTCGCTGTCCTCGCAGTCGACGAGGCGGTTGTAGTTGTTGTCCTTGCCGTCGTCACAGGACTCGGGGCCGAAGTCGACCTTGGGCACGTCGGCACCGTAGACGTTGGCGTAGGTCTCGACGTAGCGCATCGAGAGCCAGCCGTAGCCGGCGCCGAAGGGGTTGTCGACGCCGAATTTGGCGGTGCCCCAGCTGTTCTTGATGAGGAAGAAGCCCTTCTCGGTGACGGGGTTGCCGTCGGCGTCCTTCACGACGGCGCCGTCGCCGTCGACGGTCGGGACCTCGAGCTCGTCGTCCCAGCCGACGATGAGGATCGAGTGGCCGGCGGACTTCTTCTCGGACTCCTCGATGTCCTTTTCGTTGGGGAAGAGGATGTAGCCCTTGCGCGAGTACTCGTCGTTGACCGGCAGCGGGCTGCCTCGGTGGTTCCACGCCTGATAGTAGAAAGGCATGCCGGCGACGACCGCCTGGCGGTTGCCGGAGAGGAAGGCCTTGATGCTCTGGCGGCGCGTCGAGACCCAGCGGCCGCGCGGCAGCTTGTAGCGCGTGGCCGCCTTGATCTCGTCGCTCGGATCGCCGTTGGTGTAGCAGAGGACCGGCTGGGTCTTCTCGCCGTCGCAGCGCTCGTCGTTGAAGGAGGTCCAGCGCGAGGTCTGGTAGGGCCAGGCGGCCTCGTCGACGATGCCGAAGCGCGAGATCGCCTCGATGTTGCGCTCGGCGTTGGAGCCCTCGGTGGTGGTGAAGGCCTTGAGCTCGCTCTTGACCGACCACTGCAGGAACTGCTCGCTGAAGTCCGGCGTGACCAGCGTGCCTTCCTTGATATAGAGGTGCTCCATCAGGGCGACGGTCGAGAAGATCGAGCACACGCCGCGGCTCGCCTGGTTGCGCACCGGCGACTGCAGCGCGACGAGGTCGAACTGCTTGGGATAGATCGCGTCGGACTTCGGCTCGTCGGGGAGCTTCGAGGGGTCGGGCGTGCCCTCCATCAGGGCGGCGAGGTCGTCGAGGCCGGCCTCCTCCTCGCTGATCCCGGCCTCGCCGTCGTCGCAGGCGGACAGCGCCGTGAGCGCGAAGGTGAAGGCGAGGAGCTTCGGGGCGACCCGGTGGAAAGAGACGGCGCGCATTGCATTCTCCGCGGGGAACGAAACGGGCCGCCTCCCTACAGCGCGCGGCGCGGTCGCGTCAATCTTCGAGCGCGATCGCGGGCAGGTGCGGCGCGCGAGGTCAGGGAGACTGTTGTTGGGAGCGGCGCAGGAGCACGTGGCGCAGGTTCTGCGCGAGCACGCGGTCGTTGGGGTGGCGCTCGATGGCGGCGCGCAGGAGGTGCTCGGCCAGGTCGAGCTCGCCGCGGCGGGCGTGCGCGCGCGCGCGCGTGACGAGCTCGTCGAGGTCGTCGGGCACCGGCGGCAGGCTCGGCGGGCCGGAGGGGCTCGCGGCGTCGGTGCGTCGATCGGAGAGCGGCAGCGGCAAGGGCGGTGGCTCGCCGGGGAGCAGCTCCTGGATCACGCCCGCCTCGAACAAGCGCATGAGGTGGGGCACCAGGGCCGAGCGCACGGCGCCGAGCTGGCGCGCAGCCTCGGCGAGCGTCGCGCCGGCCTGCATGACGTCGAGCGCGGCGCGCACCTCGGAGAGCGCCTCGGAGAGCGCCGGGGTGAGCATCGTCGGCTGACGTGCGTAGGCGAAGCGGAGGCCGGCGAGCTCGTTCCACTCGTCGACGAGCTTGCAGCCGTCGAGCACGAGCGAGATCGTCGGCGCGAGCGGCTGGCCGGTCTGGCTCGCGTCGAGCTCGATGCGACAGGGGCCCTCGGCGACGAGGAAGAGCTCGCGCATGGCGGCGATACCCTCGAGCCCCTGGTCGGAGCGCGCGGCGACGACCGCGCCCGAGCGCAGCGCGACCTCGCCGCTCTCGAGCACGATGCGGCCCGTGAGCATCTCCGCCTCGCAGAGCTGGAGCAACGACGGCAAGCGCACGTGCCGCACGTCGCCGGTGAGCACGGTCACCGGCTCGGGAGGCGGCGAGGTCGTCGTGCCGTCGGGCGCGGGCAGATCGTTCGGCGTGGAGCGTGAGGCGGCCTCGACGACGCGGCTGTGCGGCATGACACGTTCTCCTGACGGCCTGGGCGGGAAGGCGCGATCAGGATATCGGTCCACGACGGAAAAAGAACAGGTTCATCTTCCGATCAGAAGCGCCGAGAGCGCGGAACGCCGACACGGCCACCGTACCGCCGTGCGACGCCTGGATTACATGAGAAACCCGTAATGAATGCCGCTCAGCCCTCGAGGGTGGCGTCGAGCGTGATCTCGGTCGCGAGCAGGCGCGAGATCGGGCAGCCGGCCTTGGCGCCGGCGGCGATCTCGGAAAAGCGCGCGGCGTCGATGTTCGGCACGACCGCGCGAGTGACGAGGTGCGAGGAGACCACCGTCGGCTTGCCGTCCTTGGGCTCGAGGGTGACGACCGCCTCGGTGGCGACGCTGGTCGCGAGGAACCCCTCCTTCTGGAGGGCGCTGGCGAAGGCCATCGAGAAGCAGCCGGCGTGCGCGGCGGCGATGAGCTCCTCGGGCGTGGTGCCCGGGCCCTCGGCGCCCTCGAAGCGCTTCGCGAAGGTGAGCCCGATCGCGGTGAACGCGCCGTTGGCCGCGCTGACCGTGCCGCTGCCGTCCTTGAGTCCGCCCTGCCACGTCGCTGATGCCTTGCTCTTCATGTCTGCCTCGTTGTCCTGAGT